>JAZDKQ010000022.1:0-12864 GCA_043802865.1 Candidatus Moraniibacteriota bacterium | reverse complement strand
CACAACTCCGGCGAAGGAATCCAAATTTTGCACGGAAGGTAAAATTTCAACCGCCGCGCTTGTCTCTTGTTTTTTCTCTTCAAGTTTCGAACTATTTTCCTGAAACAGCCAAAAACCGCCGGCCGCAATGCCCGCCAAAATGAAAATAATTGCCCAAAAATATATTTTTCTTCGGCGATAGGCCGTTTCTCTTTTCATAATACTTCCCTATTTCATTATTACGCATCCGGGGAAAATTGTCTTGCCCTGGCTTTTTCCAAACCAAAAAACCCTTGCATAAGGGTCAATTGGAAAATGTTTCTCAGTAATTTGTCATCCTAAGGTTCCGACGACTAGTCGGGACAGGAGGATCCCCCGGAAACTTTTTCCGACCACTGTTCCAATGATGGATCCAAAAATGATCCCAGCCGCGAAGTCTGAAAACCAATGGATGGTCACCGAAACGCTGATGCCGATATACAAGGCGTAAAGGATTGAAGCATATCGGACAAACTTGTTGTGGCGATACAAAATAAGCAAAGTGACGGCCATCGCAAAAGCGACCGTCGTGTGCGAAGACGGCCAGCCGAAAAATATTCCCCTGCGCAAAATGCCAAAATGAAAAATATGGCTCGTATCGGTGATGGATGCGTTTCCAAAAATATCAGGCGGTCCCGGCCGGCCGGTGAAGAATTTATAGAAATCCGAAGTTAAAAGTCCAAAGAGCGCCGCCTGTCCGAGAGCAAGAGCTGTTGCGGCGAGCTTTTGGTTTTTTTTGAGCGCACTGATGGCAAAGAAGATCAAAATTCCAAAAATCGGAATGAGCCCTCCCAAAGGCACCGCCGGCCAAAGCACTGATTGCAAAAAGGGACTTCGCGTCGCTTGGAAGAAAAACCAATCAAATCCGGATGCGATGAGAATGTACGTCAGCGCGATCGCCAAAAAATGCCAAAGCAAATTGCGCCCCCAAAATATTTTCTTTATATTCCCCAAAAAATCGTGAAAAAATCCGCGCATAAAAAAATAGATCAAATCAATGATCATATTATACCCTCAAAAAAGAGAAAGGCCTAGCAAAAACGAGACTTTATGACGCACCCCTTTACAAATATAAGCAATCAGTATATAATTAACAGACTGTTCAAAAACAGCCTTTATTATTCATAAACTACATGAGAAACAACAATTCAACTCATCGATCTTCGCGCCCGAACTTTTCGTCCGGCCGCGGGAGAAATAGCCAATCAAGCGCGCGCGGACGCTCTTTTGGCGGTGGCCAGCGTTCGAGCGGCAGGTATTCCGGAGGCAGAAGCCAACCGCGAGGAAACTCAAGGTTCAAATTGTCCCCCCTTGACCTTTCTTCTTTCATCAACAAAGCCGCGATCATCACCGAAAAGGTGGAACATTTTGTTCCCGAGCACCAATTTTCCGACTTCAAGATCAATTCCACGATTCTTCAGACTCTTGAGAGAAACGGATACAAGCAACCGACTCCGATTCAGGACAAGATAATCCGCCATATTTTGAATGGCCGGGATGTCGTGGGTCTCGCCAACACCGGAACCGGAAAAACGGCCGCCTTCCTCATCCCGCTCATCCACAAAATAGCGAATGAAAAACACAAGCAGATCCTCATCATGACTCCGACGCGCGAACTAGCGCTCCAGATCGATCAGGAATTCCGAATATTTTCCAAAGGCCTCGGACTCTATTCCGTCTGTTGCGTCGGCGGCGCCAACATCAACATGCAGATCCGCGATCTTCGGTACAAAAACCATCTGATCATCGGTACGCCCGGACGAATGCTCGATCTCATCAACCGCCGATGTTTGAAACTCGGCGATGTGGAAACTATTGTGCTCGACGAAGCCGACCAGATGCTTGATATGGGATTTGTGAATGATATCAAGCTTATTATGTCGAATGTTCCGACCGAGCGGCACACCCTCTGTTTCGCGGCCACTATGTCGCGGACAATCGAAGATCTGATCCAGAAGTTTCTGAAAAATCCAATCACTATCTCCGTCAAAACGCAAGCGACCGCAAAAAATGTCCAGCAGGACATCGTGAAACTGCGAGGCAAAGACAAAGTCGACATCCTTCATGATATTTTGAACGATCCGGAACTGAAAAAAGTGCTCGTTTTCGGCCGAACCAAACACGGCGTCGAAAAACTTTCCAAGAAACTCTTGAGCCGCGGATTCAAAGCGGAATCCATCCACGGAAACAAATCTCAAGGCCAGCGCCAACGCGCCCTCAAACACTTCAAAGACAACCAAGTCCAAGTGCTGGTCGCAACCGACGTCGCCGCGAGAGGACTTGATATCGACAGCGTTACGCACGTCATCAACTATGACCTCCCCGCCACCTACGACGACTATATCCACCGCATCGGCCGCACGGGACGAGGAACCAAAAAAGGCAAAGCGCTGACGTTTATTGAATAAAATTTCTTGTCACAAAGAAAACAGCTCCGAAATGCCGGGGCTGTTTTTGTTTGCTATTGATATTTGCAAATTTCGATCTTCTTGCCGTCGATGGTGATATAAGTTGAAGGTATTTCCGTCCAACAGCCCGAATTGAAATATCGGATCTTTCCCCTTCGCTCCTCCATCGCTTTGTGGGTGTGCCCGCAGAAAATATAGTCGGTTCCGCGCAAACGCGCATAAAGGATCGCACGCGCCGCGACTTTGTCTGAAAGACGCAGCCAGCCTTTGCTTTTCCTCTTCACGAAACGGCTCATTCTTTTGTCGGAGAAATCGAGAAGCTGGATGAAATTGTATACTTTGACGGCAATCAGGCTCAAGAGCGCGTTGTCAGTCATGAAGTTGTCGAACTGATGCCCGTGTATGGCCAGAAATTTTTTGCGCCCGTACCGCCAGGTATAGACGCTGTACACTTTCGCTCCGGTGAGCGCGGCAAGTATTTTCGCGAGATCCTTGTCGTGGTTTCCCGCGACCCAGCGCACCTTTCTGGTTTTGGAAAACTTTGTGAGAAGCGCGAGAAATTTCCAATCGTCTCCCCGGAGGCGGTTAAGATTGAGATCTTCGAAAATGTCTCCGAGCAAGATCAATTTCTTGAACTCGAATTTTTTCAAGAATTCGGCGGCTTCCCTGGCGCGGCTCACCCGCGATCCCAAATGAAGATCGGAAATGATAAGCGTATGAGTTTTGTTTTTGGGTTTTGTTTTTTCCATCGGTTGGTTTTATTTTAGCATATTGAGGCGCCGAGCGCATACCGATTTGCCTCACCCCGATTCATTTGCTAAAATTTCTTCGTGAGAGACATAATGCGCGCGCCCAAAAGATTCAACCCCGATCCGCCTCCGCGAAAACCAAAGTATGGTTTTCTTTTGTGGTTGTTCGTAGCGATCATCATAGTGGACGGATACTATATGATCAACCAGTATTCCAAATCGCACACAGATCTTGCCCAGCCGGATGCAAGTCAAAGCGCGGTTCCTCCGGCGGAAGCGAAGATCGAGCGGATTTTGGCCCAATCATCTGACAATCCCGAATACCAGCCGGTGCGAAATAATGAAATGCCGGATCTCGTGATTCCGACCGCTCACGCTTTCGTGGTGGTGGACGCCGACACCGGAAAAGTATTGGCCGGGAGTCACGAGACGGACCGGCGTCAGATCGCCTCGCTCACAAAAATGATGACGGCCATTCTGACCATGGAAAAAATCGATGATCTCGAAAAGCCGATTGAAATCGGCGAAGAGGAGGTATACATCGAAGGGACGAAAATCGGTTGTCCGCGCAGCGGATATTGCATCAGTCCGCGTCTCAAGATCGGAGAAAAAATATCCGCGCGGAGCCTTCTTCAAGCAATGCTGATAAACAGCGCCAACGACGCGGCGGCCGCCCTCGGAAAACACATTTCCGGATCTCAAGAAAACTTCACGGATCTCATGAACCAAAAGGCAAAGCAAATGGGGCTCACTGACACCAATTTTTGCACGCCTTCCGGACTCGAACTGGACGGGCGCGAAAGCGAATGCTATTCCTCCGCCTCCGACATCGCCCGCATCGCCGCCTATTCCATGCGCTTCGACACGATTTGGGAAATGTTCGCTTACCCGAACAATTGTGAAATTTTTTCAGTCGACGGACAGATTTCGCATACGCTCATCAACACTGACATTGCCCTCAACGATATTTCCAACTGCATGGGCGCCAAAACTGGCTTCACTCCAGCGGCCGGGTACTCTCTTCTTTTGGGCGTGTCGGACCCGACTCATCTCCACCGCATAGTCATCGTCCTCCTCGACGATCCCTACCGCTGGCAAGACATCCGCACGGCCATCGACTGGACATTTGAAGCATACTCTTGGGAAAGGCAAAATTAGAAATTCTAAATCTTATAAAGTAGTTACTTACCTTGTTACGTAACAAGGTAAGTAACACCACCCCAAACAAAAACCATCCTAATGCATCGGGACGGTTTTTCTGACCACAATATCAGGATATTGTGGTCAGAACCTTGCTTTTCGGGGAATAGAAACTTCCTCCGCTGGCTGGAGGAAGTTAGAAACTGTTTAACGATGATACAACTATCCCACCATACAACTTTCCTTGGCTTATATAACCGTTCATGATAAATTATTTTGCAGAGTTAGGAATTTAAAAAAATTTTCAATAGTTAATCATCTTCTATGAATATCGGACGGCTATTTTTATAATAATGTGAAGAAAATATTATGTAAATCAATTCTAGCCGAGTCACTATCGCCTTGATTATAGCCATCTGCTCTTGCTTGATTTCTTTTTTTGGCAAGATACAAACAGCTTTCAAATTTAAGTTTTCCTGGTCTGATTTTATCACGACAAATTCATGGTGACTGTATGATTCGTCCATTATGTCTTTATTGGATATTTTGTCACCTGATAGAGTCGCTTTTCCCCTGGTCGCGCTGTGTATTTTAATGGTACTAAAATCGGATAGATTAATTATTTTTATTATAACCCAGTCAATATTAACAACACTTAAAATCTTATTGGCGAAATAATCTAGAGTATAATTTAAATCTTTCTTGTTTTCGGGATATTTTTTGATATCTGAAAAAATTGACCTAATTTCACTAATTTGAATATTTATTTTTCCTATATGTCCGAAGGCTTCCTCAAGCTGATTTTCCATGTCAGTATTATCTGATCTCAAGGAGTTCAGTTGAATATTTTTTTTCCTTATTTCCCCTCTATGCAACCTATAAACAGCATATCCCAATAAAACAAACACGAATAAAAAAACAGCTTCTGACTGTTCGCGATTAAATACGGATATTTCTCTTACCAAAAACGGCGTAAAAACTATCAATATTATAATTGCCAAAAAGAATAAAAAGAAAATACTACTTAAAAAATTACTTTTTTGATTCATAATAAAAATGAGAAAATTATTCTATTTTAATATTATCATAAAAAGTTCTAACGTCCTATCCGGGTATAAAAAATCAGGCTTTAAATAAGCCTGAAAAAATGGCCTGCAACCGGACCGGACACAAGGATATTGTGGTCAGAACCTTGTATTTCGGGGAATAATAAACAACGCTCTAGTTTCTAACATTCTGCCATTCGCTTAGCCGTTGTTTATGAAAATCCGGATCAGCCTTCAGAATATCATTGGCAGAGAAGACTAAAAAATCCTTTAAATTGTCCTTTATTTCTATATATTGCATATTTATTCCATATTATTCCTAAATAACGGAACTACATGGACTATAATTAGCATAAATAAAATAGCTGTCAAGTTCATTTACCCACCCCGAAACAAGGCATTTTTCCGATCAAGCTATTTCTCCAGATCCAGCGTTTCATCGATCCGGATCTGTTCCATGAATTCGGGAACGTGGCTAACAAGGATCATGGCGCCTTTGTATGAATCCAAAGCTTTCGCGATGATGGGCAGATGGCGGAAGTTGATGTGATTGATCGGCTCGTCTAAAATCAAGAGTCCCGGTTCTTCGAGCACGAGGCGCGCGAAAGCGACCAGACCTTTTTGCCCTTCCGAAAGGGCTCCTATCTTGGCGCCGATCATTGTTTTGTCGATCAAAAATCCCGCGGCGACGGAACGCAACTTTTCTTCGTCGTTCACAAGCATCGCCATGGCGAGCGAATCGTGAACCGTATCCTCAAAATTGAGCATGGAAAAATCCTGGCGATAGTATCCCACCCGGACACCCTCCGCAATCTTAGCGCCTTTCGCTTTTCCCGACGCCAACGCCTCGAGCAAAGTGCTTTTCCCGATCCCGTTGGGGCCCGAGAGAAGCAAATGATTGTTTTTCTTGAGCGAAACTTTCGCTTCTTTTTCCACCGGTTCGTGATCTCCGCCACCACGACATAGTAGTCGCCGAGATATTGTTCGACCTTGTGCGTGAATACGTCAAGATAGAGCACGCCATCCGTGAAGCAATTCAAAAAGTTCGCGTCGTGAGAAATGACAATGCAAGTTTTGCCATAGTTCATCAAAAATTCAGTCAGATGGGCGATCCCTGACGCGTCCAGATTGTTGGTCGGCTCGTCCAAAATGAGAAGATCCGGATCTTGAATAAGCGCCGAGGCCAAAAGAAGGCGCGATTGCTGTCCGCCGGAAAACAATTTTATCTTTTTATCATGCTTCGCCTCAAAGTTCACGATTTTAAGAACCGCGTCAATATGCCGATCAATATCATACATCTTTTCTCGAAAGCACTTTTCAAAAAATTCCTTGAGAGTCAACTCTATTTCCTCTCGCGGAATGACTTGCTTGGCATAGGCGATCTTGAGGCGCGGATCAACATATATCGAACCGTCGCTCGCCTTCAATTCTCCGGTGATCAAATTCAAAATCGTGCTCTTGCCCGCGCCGTTCTGCCCCATAAGCGTAATCTTTGTCCCCCGCCGCAAAGCGAAAGAAACCTCATCCAAAATGGGTTTTTTGTGTCCGTATTCGAATGTTACTTTATTAAAGCGCACCGCGACATCATCATTCGCCATATTTTTTCCGCCTTAAACACTGAATTCCAATTGTACAATACATTTGCTGATTTGAAAAGACCAAAACCGCCTATGCTAGCGGTTTTCAGAAAAAGACAAAAATAGCTAAACTTCACTTCCCCAATATCAGATTGAATAAATATCCGGTGAAGATTATGCCGATTCCCACAATTGTGGCGAAGATAGCGATCAGCTTTGTCTTCATCACTTTTTTGAGGATCATGAACTCCGGCAAGGAAAGTCCCGTCACGGCCATCATGAAAGCGAGCGTCGTTCCCAAAGAAACACCTTTTTCCGTGAGTACGCTCACGAGAGGAATGATGCCCGCCGCGTTTGAATAGAGCGGAATACCGATGAGGACGGCCAGCGGCACGGCGTACCATTTGCCTGACCCCGCATATTGCGCCAAGAAATCCGTCGGCACATATCCATGAATCCACGCTCCAATGCCGATTCCTATGATGACATAAAGCCAAACTTTTCTAATTATCTCAATTGTGTAATTTTTGGCATAATCAATCCTCTGTTTCCAAGTCAACGATGGCAATTTTAATTTTCCATTTTGGCTACTTTTATACACAAATTCTTCGACCAGATTTTCCACTTTCAGATGCCCGATGACAATTCCCGAGAAAATGGCGATGAAAAGTCCGCTGGCGATATACAGCAAGGCGATTTTCCAACCGAACATTCCGAGGAGTAAGACCAGCGCCACTTCATTTATCATTGGCGACGCCACAAGAAAGGAAAAAGTTGTTCCGAGCGGAACTCCGGCTTCCAAAAATCCCAAAAACAGCGGAATGGCGCTGCAAGTGCAAAAGGGAGTGATGATTCCCAGGAACGATGCCAAAACATTGCCGAAATATTTTTTTTCGTGCGACAATATTTTTCGTATTTTCTCCGGCGGAAGAAATGAGCGGATGATCGAGACGGAGAAAATGATTACGATTAGCAGTAAAAATATTTTGATCGTATCATAAACAAAAAAATCGACGGCTTCTCCAAGAAGCGTTTTTGGGGCGATACTCAAAACTTGATATGTAAGCCAGTCGGCGAAAAATTTGATCATCTTGTTGAAAATTATTATATATGCGCCGCATATGTCCCGGCGGCGTATCCGGTGCTCCAGCACATTTGCAGATTGTATCCGCCCGTTGGTCCGTCCACGTCCAAGATCTCGCCGGCCAAAAACAAATTGCTGACCACCCGGGATTGCATGGTTTTGGAGTCCACTTCTTTCAGGCTCACTCCCCCGCTGGTGACGACCGCTTGAACGTATCCTGTTGTTCCGTCAAATGTCAGGCGCAAATCCTTGAGCAAGCCCGCCAATTTTTTCCGCTCCGCCCCTGTGACCACATTGATTTTTTTGCGCGGATCAATGCCGGACAAACTGATGAATATGGATATCATTTTTTGCGGCAAAAGTTCCGGCAGATAGTTGATAAAATCTTTTTTCGCGTTGTTCGCAAAATCTCTCTGGAGCCGTGCGTCCAACTGTTCGGCGCTCAAGGCCGGCTTCAGATCGATTGAAACCGCGACATCGCCTTTCGCCGCGAGTTCCCCGGCATATTTACTGATATCGAGCACGATCGGACCGCTGATTCCGAAATGCGTGAAAAGCATTTCCCCAAATCTTGAATCTTTTTTCTTTCCGTCTTGGATCAAACTTATCTCCACATTTTTCAAACTCAAGCCTTGCGCGTCTCGGACCCAAGCCTCTTTGGTTTTGATCGGCACCAGGGCCGGCGCAGTCTTGATGATTGTATGCCCCAAATCTTTCGCCCATTGATAGCCGTCGCCGGTCGAGCCAGTTGTCGGATAGGATTTTCCGCCCGTGCAGAGAATAAACTTATCTGCGAAGATAAGTTGCCCACCAGGCACGCCTTTCTCGCGTCTCAATTTCACGCCTTTGATTTTTTTCCCGTCACTTTCGAATCCGACAATTTCACTGCCAAATATTGTTTTCACTTTGTTTTTTTCCAGATATTTCTCCATCACCCGCAAAACATCGTGCGATTTGTTGCTCGCGGGGAAAACCCGTCCGCCTCTTTCAACTTTTGTGGGCAACTTTCTGTCTTCAAAAAATTTGATGACTTCTTCCGGACCAAAAGCTGCCAGAGAGGAAAACAAAAACTTTCCGTTCTTGCCGAATTTCCCGACCATTTCTTTGAGATCAAATTCCGCCTGCGTCAAATTGCATCGGCCCTTGCCGGTGATCAAAAGTTTTTTTCCGAGACTCTCGTTTTTTTCCAAAAGCACCACCCGCGCGCCCATTTCCGCCGTCCGGCCTGCCGCCATCATACCGGCCGGCCCGCCTCCAATGACCGCTACATCAAATTTTTCCTGATTCTTGATCATAAAGGAATGGTAGCATATTCAATCTTTGCGTCCAATCAAAATCGGATCCGCGCTTTTTTTCAAAAGAAAACCGCCTCCGCAATTAAGCGTGGAGGCGGTGCTTGTCAGTACCGAAATTTTTCCGCGAATTTAAGGAGATGTTCTCCAAAAACTGCGTGCTTGACCGCGACAGGAAATTTTCTTCCTGATGAAAAAAGAAGCTTCCAAAAGAGAACTCTCCGATCTTTTGCCAGAATGCCTATTTTCCAAAGGCTTTTCAGGAAAATTTTGATTTCTTGAGTGGAAATTCTGCCGCGAACAACAGGGCGGAGATCCCGCAACATCGCGTTTATCCGGGTGTAGTACATCGGAGGAGAATATATGGCGGTGATGACTTTTCTGTATCCCTTGATAAGTTCCTCCTTTCCCATCAGCGGGATAATATTTGTGTCGCCATCTGTATTTTCTCCCCGTGTTATTCCTTCAATAACACGGCCTTCTTTTTTCAGCCGGTACCAGAGCCGTGTTCCCGGAAGAGCATTCAAGATTCCCGCCATAGCAATGACAATGCCGGTTTTCTGGATAAACTCAATTAGTTCATCGAAAATTCTTTCCGAATCATCATTGTCGAATCCAAGGATGAATCCGCCCATCACCTGAAGACCATGCCGATGGATGATTCTCACCGCCTCCACAAGATTTCTTTTGAGGTTTTGGCTTTTGCCGCATTCTTCAAGACTTTTTTTGCTGACGGTTTCTATCCCCACGAATACCTCGTGAAAATTTGCTTCGGCCATCAGCTTCAAAAGTTCTTCGTCGTCAGCCAAGTTCACACTGGCCTCGGTCACAAGCTTGAAAGGATAGTTGTACCGCTTTTGCCACTCGATAAGCCGACGCAGCATTTCCTTCACTTTCTTTATGTTGCCGATGAAATTGTCATCAACGACAAACACCGAACCTGTCCATCCGGCATCATAGAGCGACTGGAATTCACGGAGCATCTGCTCGGGTGTTTTGGTCCTTTGAATCCGCCCATACATCACAATGATGTCGCAAAATTCACAGTTGAAGGGACAGCCCCGGGAAAACTGAAGGGGCATCGTTCTATAGTCGGAAAAATTGATCAGTGACCAAAGCGGGATTGGCGTTTTTGCAATGTTGGGTTTTCCCGAAGAGGCGTATACTTTTTTCAGCGAACCCCTTTTCAGATCTTCGAGAAAAAAAAAAACAAAATTTCTTCCGCCTCGCCGGAAATGACATGATTAAATCCGGAGAATTCTTCGTGGCAAGCCGTGAAGGCCGGACCGCCAACCACCACTCTTTTACCGGCTTTTTTACATCTCCAGATAACTTCCTGGGCGCTTTCAGCTTGAGCAAGCATGGCGCTGATGAAAACAATATCCGCCCATCCAATATGGATATCCAAAAGCTCTTTGACATTCATGTCGATGAGCTTCAGATCCCAATCTTGAGGAAGCATAGCTCCGACGGTCATCAGACCAAGAGGAGGAAAAGCGGCTTTTTGGTCGGTAAAGTTTTCCAGAGCGTACTTGAAGCTCCAAAATGTATCCGGATATTCAGGATAAACAAGCAAAGCTTTTGTTCCGTCTTCTTCTTTCTTCATCTCCTTATCTCCTGTTCTTTCTTGAATTTGTTAAAGGGCTTCTTTGCGAACCCCCTATTTTTCGCATCTTTATTCCAGTATAAGCGAAATAACCCAATAAAGCTATTTTTTGCAAAAAAAGATTTCCTGCGATTAACACGGACCGCAATTTATGATAGGCTTATTTATACTACGAGAAAAACAATCAAAATAATAATCATTCTTGCCTGGGCTCTTCTTATTTTAGACGTATTATACCTCCATTTTTTTCAACCTGTTTTTTTTCAGAATCAACTTCGATCGGCTTTTGGACTTTCTGTCTTTTTCGGCTATGCGTTTTTTTTGATCCTTGGCTCCTTGAGAGGATTCGCTTTGGTTCCCGTGACGTATCTCATCGTCCTCGGACTCCTGTTTTTCAATCCGCTTCCGCTTTTCATTTTGACAATAATCGGGATCCTGATATCTTCAATCAGTATCTACTTTTTTTCAGAGTTTCTGCGTTTTGACGCATTTTTTGAAAAGAGATATCCAAAACAGATCCACCGGTTGAAAACAGTCTTTGCAAAGAATGAGCTGCCAATCATCATATTTTGGAGTTTTTTTCCTTTTTTGCCCACAGACCTGATTTGCTATGTCGCCGGCTCGCTCCGCGTCGATTTGAAAAAACTCGTCCTGGGAGTTCTTATCGGCGAAGGAATTACCTCCGGACTGTATATTTTTTTTGAAAACCAATTGATAAAATATCTGCAGATATAGCTTTGGAATCGGCTCCTTTGATTTTGGATATAGGCTAACTCGTTAGCTCTTCGAGAAGCTGGGAAAGTTCCATGGAGGCCATGCCAATCACCCGGTCTGCCGCTCCATAGTAAATAACAAGTTTTTTCTTTACCACCACTGATCCGCAGGGGAAAATCACATTTGAAACTAAGCCGTTTTTTTCGTATGGCATTTGTGGTTCCAATAGCGGTGAGCGTGTTCGACCGATAACTTTTTCCGGGCGTTTTAAGTCCAAGAGCGCTGCTCCAACACGATAAGTGTGATCTTGGGAAGAAACGCCGTGATAAATAAGCAACCAGCCCTTTTTCGTTTTGATGGGCGTTGATGAGAGGCCGATTTTGAGGTCGTCCCACATATTGATTCTCGGGGAAAGGATTGGGTGGCGGACAAAAAAATGTTCACCGTCAAAATCAGACAGGCTTTTGACATAGTTCAGATGAATCGAGGGCTGAACGCGGTGAATAAAAACATACTGATCATCAATCTTTTCCGGAAAAAGAGCCGCGTCCTTGTCATCAATTTCCGGGGCGGAAATGAGTATCGGTTTGGCAAAGTTTTCGAACCGGCGATCCATGAAATCTTTGACTGGAATGCTGGTCAGAGCCACGCGGGGCGGATTGATACCGTCAAAGGCCGTATAGCAGATATAATAAGTATCGCCCAACTTGGTAAATCTCGCGTCCTCACAGCCGGAATTCCCCGGCTTTTGTTTTTGTTCAAAACTTTCACGGGGTCCATATATAGGCTCGGAGAGACGTTCGTCAATATGAATTCCGTCTCGGCTCGTTGCATAGCCGAAGCGAGAGGTGCCGTCATTTCCCATAGCTCGGTAGATAATATGGATCTTATCATCCTCATACAGAGCGTCTGGATTGAAAACAGCCACATTTTCCCATTCATGCCCGGACACTGGAGAAAGGATTGGATTTTCCGAGGCCCGTTCAAATCGGAGTTGACTTTCCGGTGCCAGCATTTCCCGAATCAGTTCAGATAGTTTCACCGTTGCCCGGCAAACAGTCGTGTCGGCGGCGCCATAGTAAATGTGAAGATCATCCTTTTCCAAATAAGCGCCGGAGGGGAAAATTACATTCGGAACCATTCCATAATATTCGTACGTTTCTTGAGGAACCAATAGCGGCGTCTGCGTGCGTCCGATTATCTTTTGCGGATCTTTGAGATCGAGCAGCG
>JAZDKQ010000021.1:0-8508 GCA_043802865.1 Candidatus Moraniibacteriota bacterium | reverse complement strand
AAATATTTTGTGGCGGAAGAATTTTTGGAGAATATAGACCGTGTAAAAAATCAGCGCGGGAAAAACGGCAAAAACAAATCTGCGCAAAAACCACGGTTCGTCGAGCGTGATCATCGGAGAAAGGAGATAGAGAAAAGCCGGGAAGGTGATGAAAAGCACCAGAAACTCGGGTTTCGGCCAATTTTTGCGGATATTTTTGGCGAGCCAGGCGATTCCGACAAGCCCAATGACAACATAGACGGCGATATTGTAGTTGAAAAATATCCGGGCAAGATAGGAATACAAATTTGCCGACGGCGCGGACTCTTTTGCCGAGTTCGGGAGAAACGCTTTGACGAGATTCTTTGAGCTGTCGACAAGATCTGGGAAGTTGAGATAAACGTACAGACCCAGCAAGACCAAAGCGGAAACAAGCAGATATTTTTTGAATTTTTTTGAAAGCGTGATTATTTTTTTTCTTTCGAGCAAAACGACATAAATCGCTGCAAGAAAAAAGAAAATGATTCCCTCGATTCGGACGAGCGCGGAAAGAGCGAAAGCGGCAAGCGCGATTTGTAGACGTCCGACGTCTAAATTTGTAGACGTCGGACGTCTACAGGTGATCAGAAAATATATTCCCGCCGAGACCAGAAAAAGCATGTATGTTTCCGTGAGGGCGTATTTGGCGAACCAGAGGAACGGGAAAAATGTCGCGGCAAGAAGGAATCCGAGAAAGGAAATTTTTTCATCGAAAACTTCTTTGAGAATGAGCCAAAAAATGACCAAAAAGAAAAAGAGCGCAGCGAAATTGGCATACTGGATCCCCTTGAGACCAAACAGTTCATATGCGCCGGCGAGAAAGGCAGTGTAGCCGACCGGGAAGCGGGAAAAGAGGCTTCCGTCAGCTGCATAGTCAAATCCGGGGAAATTAAGCGATTTTCCTGGGCCGTATTTTTGAAAGAGGTCACTCGCGATCGGAAGATCGATTTTGAGGTTGTGATTTTGGGAAAGATATATCGCCGCGGTGCCGATTGAACCCTGGTCGCGTCCGCCGAAAACGGTCGGTGTGGCGAAATGGCACGCGGCGAGGCTCGCGAAGAGGGAAATGAGGACAACGAGCCAGAATATTTTGCTCGTTTTCATGTCGATATTCCGGCTTATATAAGGCAAAAAAAGCCAAGTCAAAACAATGCCGGCCAAAATTGACAAAATGACCATCCCGAAGTACAATAAACCAGTCGCTGCGAGCAGCAAAACCAGCCATCCAAAGGCGAGAAAAAACAGCAAAATGACCAAAAATATTCTCATAATCAGGTTATCGAAAATTCTTTGATTTTTATCTATTTTTAGTTTAACATAAAAGCATGGAAAATTCTACTCAAAAGCCATACCTATCAGTCGTTGTCCCGGTCTATAACGAAGAGGGAAATGTGCGGGAATTACACCGGAAGATCGTTGAAGCCTGCCGGATACTCGGAAAATCTTTTGAAATTGTTTTTATCGACGATGGGAGTACGGACAAGACCAATGAGATCTGCCGGACCTTGAGTCCGCTGAAGCTTATTGTCCAGCGCAAAAATTTCGGCCAAACGGCGGCTTTTGACGCGGGATTCAAAAACTCAACCGGAGAAATTGTCATCACGATGGACGGCGATCTCCAAAATGATCCGGCGGACATCTCAAAATTGCTCGAAAAAATGGACGAAGGCTATGACGTCGTGTCCGGCTGGCGCAAAGACAGAAAAGACAAGTTTTTAAAAAAAGTCAATTCGCGGATAGCAAATGTGTTGCGAAAATTTTTGATCGATGACGGCATCCATGACAGCGGCTGCAGTCTCAAAGCATACAAACGCGAATGCTTCGACGACCTTGATCTTTTCGGCGAAATGCATCGCTTCATTCCGGCGGCTCTCAAGATTCAGGGCTTCAAGGTGACAGAAATTCCGGTGAGCCACCATCCCAGAAAGCACGGAGTGACGAAATACAACTGGAAGAGGGGAGTGAAAGGAATCGTCGATATGATCTCCATTTGGTTTTGGAAAAAATATGCCAATCGCCCTCTCCATCTTTTTGGCGGCGGAGGATTGATCATTTTTGGGGTTGGTTTTCTGCTGACTGCAGTCCTTGCCGTGGCGAAATTTGCCTATGGTGTCAGGATGTCGGACAAAAACTGGCCATTGGTCGCGGTATTCCTCTTGCTGACAGGAATACAACTCTTCATTTTCGGTCTTCTGGCCGACATCACCACGAAGAACTATTACAAAGCGCACGGAGGGATGAATTATAAGATAAAAGAAATTGTCGAAAATTGAGCATGAAAAAAGAAAGAATAATCACAATTTCGCTGTTTTTTGTTATTGTCGTTTCGAGCTTCTTCTTCGGATTTTCCCGCCTCAAAAATTTTTCCGGGGTGGACGAACCGTACTGGTCGTACGGCCGGGTTCCAACGTTCTGGACTGCAGTGAAAAAGATGAAATGGAAGAACACGAACATATGCGACAAGCCTGGCGTGCCTCTGGCGATCGTTTCCGGAGCGGGACTGCCGTTCATCGACGGGAATCCGAAAGATCTGAAAAGTTTGCGCTACGAGCCGAAAACGCCGGAACAAATCAAAGAAATCCGGGACGTCTATTTCAAATTGCGTTTTCCCGTTTTTTTGTTCACTTTGGCGATGCTGCCTGTTTTTTATTGGCTCATCAAAAAGCTGCTGGGAAAAAACACGGCCAGATTCTCGCTTCTTTTCATCGGGCTTTCGCCCGTTCTTTTGGGAATTTCCCTCATCATCAATTCCGACGCCATACTCTGGATACTGACGGCGCTTTCAACGCTTAGCTTTTTCGTTTTCCTTAAAAACAGCGAGAAAAAATATTTGATCCTCTCCGGATTTTTTCTCGGGCTTTCAGTGATTACCAAATATGTCGCCAACATTCTTTTTGTATATTTTTTTCTGGTTTTCTTCTTGGAATATATATTTCACGCTCACAAAAGCGTCGCCATTGGAAAATACCTGAAGCAGGCTCTTGGAAATTATATCCTGCTTTTTCTGACGGCTACGGCGACGGCCTTTGTTTTTTTTCCGGCAACCTGGGTCAAGTTTTCGGTCCTCATCAACGCCACGGTCGGAAATGATGTTTTTTCGTCCATCTGGCCGCTGTTTGCGGGTGTCATCGGTCTTTTGGCGTTGGACACGTTTGTTTTCAAGGCCAAAATTTCGAGTCTGGTGTTTGATTTTTTGGCGAAATATCGCGTCCTGATCGCCAAAGCCGCGGGGAGCTTGTTCCTGTTTTTTTCGGTGTTTGTTTTTTTGCATGTTTACACGCGTCTCAATATTTTTGACCTGCAAGCGATCATTTCCTCGCCGAAAGGGATCGGAGAAGGCAATCTTTTGGAAAAATACGGCGGGGCTCTCACGGCCGATGTCTATAGCCTGCTGTTCAGCGTTTCGTCGCTCATTTTGATCCTCATTCTGTTTGCCATCGGCAATATTTTCTGGAAAAAAGAGCTGAAGCGAGATATGATCACCGTTGTCTATATCGTCGTTTTCGCTTTCATTTTCTATCTCGGCTCGGCTGTGAACGCGGTCGTCACGACTGTGCGCTATCAGATCATGGTCTATCCGCTTGTTTTCGTGGTGGCAGCCATCGGGATGTCTCAAGCGCTTGAAATCAAAAAAATCAAGAAAAACGTTCCGCTGTGGACAGTATACGCTGTTGTTATTGTCGTACTTTTAGGTAGCTTGCGTGTCGTGCGCCCGAATTTCCTCGCCTATGCGTCCGAACTCTTGCCAAAAAGTTTCATTGTGAATCTCAAAGGCATGGGAGAAGGAAGTTTTGAGGCGGCCAGTTTTCTCAACAGTTTGCCCGGCGCGCATGAGGCGGCGATCTGGTCGGATAAAGGAGCGGTTTGCGAGGTATATGGGGGAAGATGCTTCATTGATTTCAAGAAGAAAACGTTTTTGGAAAACAAGATCGAGTATATCGTCGTTTCGACCGACCGCCGGTCCCGCAGCCTCAAGATGTCGCGATCGATCAAGGAAACGGCGGATTTTGAGAAAATATACTCAAGCGACAATTTTGTCTTTGAAGTGATCATCGACAACAATTCCAATGATTTCGTGAAAGTTTTCAAAGCGTCGGATTTCCTAAGCCAATAAAATATTTTTATGCCACTCAAAGATTGGATCGATGAAACCGTCGAAAAAATTCTCGGCCGAAAGGTCAAAAAGAGTTTTTTGCAATACTTCCGCTATCTCATGTGCGGAGGAATTGCAACGGTCACTGACGTGGGTTTGCTTTTTGTTTTGACCCATTTTCTGCATCTTAATTATCTCATCGTTGCCGCTGCCAGTTTTCTTTGCGGCATAACCGTCAATTATACCCTCAACACTATTTTGGTCTTCCGGAGCAGCGGAAAAATCAAAAAAGAATTTCCCGTTTTTGCGATGATAGGCCTCGGCGGGCTTGCTTGGACGGAGCTCATCCTCTGGTTTTTGGTGGACAAACTGAACATATATGTAATGTTTGCCAAAATGGTGGCCATCGTGCTGGTTCTTCAGTGGAACTTTTTCATGAGGAAAAAATTTGTTTTTTATCCTGAGCCGACCGGGGAAGATAATATTCCAAAAATATGAATCCCGTTAGAAAATGCGTAATTATTCAATTCTAACGAGGATGTAACAAGTAACTTTCTAACGGGATGAAAATTCTGACTATCACGGCGACACCCTTTTTTTCCGATCGCGGCTGCCATATGCGGATATACAATGAGGCCAAATTCTTGCAAAAATTCGGGGCCAAGGTGAAAATTTGCACCTATCACGAAGGGAAAAACATCGCCGGGTTTGACATCGAAAGAATCGGACAGGTCAAATGGTACAAGCGCACTGCCCCGGGATTTTCCTGGGGAAAATTCTGGCTGGATGTGAAGCTCATATTTTTGTGCCGTCGGGCGATCTTGGATTTTCAGCCGGATATTATCCACGCCCATCTCTATGAGGGGCTGGGCGTCGGATATGTCGCCAAAAAATTGGCTTTCCGGAATGTGCCCATTGTTTTTGATTTGCAGGGCGATTTGGACGAGGAATTTCGCAATTATAACCGGAGAAATTATATCGCCCGTCATCTCTTCGTGCGGCTTTCCAAAATATTCATCACGCGGTGCGATTGGCTGGCTTTGAGCAGCGAGAATATGCTACCGAAAATCGAAAAAATGTTTCCCCACAAAGACAAGACTTTCATTGTGAAGGACGGCGTTGACCTTGATCTGTTCAAGAGCTCTCCCGAACTTGCCGAAGAAGAGCAGAAAAAAATCGAGAAAATATCAAGCTGGAAAGGGGACAAAAAGCTGCTGGCATATATCGGCGGACTCAGCGATAATAAGGGGGTCGGCGAACTCATCAAAGCTTTTGGAAGTTTTGCCGGCCAAAATGAAGAATGGAGATTGCTGGTGGGCGGATTTGGAAGCGACGAAGAGAAATACAAGAAATATATAAAAGAGAACAATCTTGAGGATTTCATTTATCTTTGCGGAAAAGTGGAATATTTTTCACTGCCGTCTTTCATGGCTCTTGCGGATGCGGCGATTGATCCGAAGAGCGGCAGTTCGGAAGCCAGCGGAAAGTTGGTCAATCTGATGGCCACGCAGCTTCCGATCGTCTGTTTCGACAACGAGTTCAACCGTTCCCGTCTCGCAGAAAAAGGATACTATATGCGGTCTTTCAGCGAACTCTCCGAGGTTTTGGCCAAAATAAACGGCGAAGAAAAAATCGAGTATAATTTGCAAAACGTCAGCCAGGGAGAAGAAGTTCAAAAATTAATGGCTGTTTTCCGCCTGCTGATGAAATAATATGAAATCTTGGTCTGTCAAATTGGGGAAGGGGATCGGCGCGATGAAACGCGACGGGATTTGGCGCGGCGGGAAACGCGCGGCCGGATCGTTTTTCAAGTTGTTTGGGCGCGTCGGTTCGGGCGACATACTTTTCATCTCAAGCGGAGTGGGGGACAGTGCCAAATATCGCAGCGAGCGCCAGGCAGAGGAATTGAGGTTGCACGGATTCAAATGTTCCGTCACGGTGCAGGACAATCCGCTTTTGCCGCGATATGCTGACCGGTTCCAAATCTTCATTTTCCAAAAAACGATATATTCCAAAGCGGTCGCGAGATTGGTTGAAAAAATAAAAGCGCAAAAAAAGGAAATTATTTTCGAGACGGACGATCTGATTTTTGAGCTGAAATACGTGAAGCAAATGGATTTTTACCAGAAATTAAACTCTCTTGAAAAAAAGCAATTCGAAACGGGTGTGGGAAGTGAAATTCTGAATGACGAATATGTGAAAACCTGCGTAGTGGCGACGGCGTATCTCGCGGGAAAATTGAAAAAATACGGGGAAAAAGTTTTTGTTTCGAAAAACAAGTTGTCGAATTATGACGTTGAGATTGCGGAGAAATTGTATGACAAAAAAGTTCAGGCAAACAACGAAAAAATAAAAATTGGCTACTTTTCCGGTACGGCGAGCCATGACAAGGATTTTGAGACCGTGAAAAAGATACTGATTGATATTCTTGAAAAGTATCCGCAAGTCGAGCTCAATCTTTTCGGTCCGCTTGAAATTGATGATATATATGCAAAATTTGGAGGACAGGTAAAAAAACATCCTTTTGTGTCCTGGGAAAAACATCTCGAAAATATCGCGGGTGTTGACGTGAACATCGCTCCGCTCGAGATCGGAAATCCGTTTTGCGAGTCGAAATCGGAACTGAAATTCATTGAAGCGGGGATTGTGGGCGTGACAACTATTGCCACCTCGACCCAAACGTTCCAGGAGGCGATCGAGGATGGGACGGACGGATTTGTGGCCGGTCACGATGAGGAGTGGAAAGAAAAGCTGGAAAAGTTGATCTTAGATAAAGATTTGAGAAATTCGATGGGTCAAAAGGCGCGGGAAAAAGTTTTGCGGGAATACACAAACGGAAATAGCGACAACGAAGAATATTACGGCTACTTGAGATCCAAACTGAAATAATTTTGATGCAAGAAATCTTATTCGAGAAAATAAAAAATATTCCGAAATTCTGGTGGATATTTCTGGCCATAGTCATCATCGGCATATTTCTTCGCACCTGGCATCACCATGACTGGCTGCGCTTCAACGCCGATCAAGGGAGAGATACTCAGATCGTTTCCGACGTTGTCGATGGAAAGACATCCTTGCCTTTGCTTGGACCCAAGGCCGGCGGGACGGAATTCCGGCTGGGACCGGCCTTCTATTGGTTCGAAATTGCCGCGGCCAAAATTTTTGGCAATGCTCCCGACAAGATGGCCTATCCGGACCTTCTGACCGGGATTTTATGCATTCCGCTCCTTTTCTTTTTTCTTCGCAAATATTTTGGAAAAAATCAATCTCTCGCGCTCACGACGGTCTTTGCCGTTTCGGCTTATGCGATTCGCTATGCGCGTTTTGCCTGGAACCCGAACTCGTCGCCTTTCTGGGCGATTTTGTTTTTGTATGCTCTTTGCGAAATTGTTTCCGAAAAAGAAAACCGAAAATTTTGGTGGTCCGCTCTTGCCGGAGCGGCAATCGGGATCGGTGTTCAGCTCCATACCACTCTTTTGGCCATTCTTCCGGCGACCGCGGTCGTTGTTTTTGGATATTTTTCCTTCAAAAACAAGAAATTTTTGAAATATTTTTTTGTCGTCGTTGTTGCGGCGCTTCTCCTCAATGTCCCGCAACTCATCAGCGAACATCAAACAGGGTGGAAGAATATGTCATATTTTTCCAGAGGATTGAAGGTCAAGAACAAGTCGGAAAGTTCAATTTCAAAAAATGCAGTTCAAAGCGCGAGCTGCTGGATCCAGGGAAATTTGGATATCGTCTCGGGATATGAAATTTCCGATGCGTGCGAGTTCAAGGCGTCTCGCAGTGCGGGGGAAACGGCCGTATTTTTTCTCGGTCTCATATTCGCCGCGGGCGGGACGATTCTCGGCCTCAAATATCTTTTCAAAGAAAATGATGTCAATAAGAAATATTTTTTGGGAATCGTTTTTGTGTTCACGGGAATAACATATCTCATATTTTTGAAATTCGCCTTTGAGCTCTCGGTGAGATTCTATCTCCCTCTTGTTTTTTTGCCGTTTGTTTTGCTCGGATTTTGGGCCAAATTCATCAGTGAAAAATTCAAAGTCCGCCAGGATATGATTTTGCTGGCCGCGGCCGCGCTTCTCATTTTCTCGAATTTGTTTTTTGTCCAGAAATATTTTGCAAAGCTTGCAAACTATGGCAATGTTGGAGGAGGCGATGTGAACGTGATGATCCTCGGGGAAGCGGAAGTGTTTTCGCAGTTTATCATTGAAAATTCCAGCGGCAGCCAGGAAGCATATCTTGATGGAAACGGGCAGTTTCTCTTCAAGGGATTCAAATCAATCAGATATTTAGTCAGAAAAGCCAATATAGATTTGGTCTTGGCCAACAAAAATTCAGATATTCCTGAACGATATTTCTATATTGCCAGCCTGAAGAAAAAAGAAAAAATG
>JAZDKQ010000020.1:0-16824 GCA_043802865.1 Candidatus Moraniibacteriota bacterium | reverse complement strand
ATATTATACACCAAAAAACAGACAAACCAAAATAGTTTGTCTGCCCTTGAAGTACTATTGCGCAATGGTACTTTAGCTGATCAATTTGAAACCGCCGATGAGCGGCAATTCTTTCATCTCGCCTTTCGCGGCATTGATAATTCCCATAATGGCAACCACGATCAGGAATATTGAACCAAGCGGCAGGAGAATAAACCAGCCGATGACAGGAATGATCCCGCCAACGACATTAACGACAATCGCGGCAAGAAGAAGGTTCAACTGCTGATTGGCGTGGAATTTCGCGAATGGGCTGTTTTTCGCGTCAGATACGAGCGGAATGAAGAAAAGAATCGGAATGATATATCCCACGATTCCCATGGCTTTGTTTTTTTCCGCGTCTGATGAACTGGGTTGTTGTGTTTGATTTTGCTCTTCCATATTTTCACCTCGCTTTCTGTTTTAAAGATTTGATTTTCTTGATTATATTAAAGCATACTTTCCAGCTCCCGCAAAATATCTTCCGGAATTGGGTCTCTTTTGGGGCTCACGCCCGGATATCGCCACGCGCTGATGATTCGTATTCTTTGCTGTCCAAAAGTTTTGAGATTTGAACATTTCGCTTTGCGCTTGATTTGGTACATCGCCCAAATTTCCCGCGTCCAGACTCTTTTCCCGTCTTTAGTGCTCATTGATGTCGGTTGCATCACCGCAATGGTATTTTTCACGATTCCCTCTTCCAATCTTTTTGGATTTTTCACCACGCGCAAAATCCGTTGCGCAGTCAGTCCATATTGCTTCATTTTGATGACGGCATGCTGTGTCCATTCGTATTTTTCCGTATTTTTTGGAATCTTGAATTGCATAAATCACGCATCCATTCCCCGCAATCGTTTGACACGCTCAGCGATAGGGGGATGAGTTTGGAAAAGATTTGATATTTTCTTCCCCTTGAAAGGATTGGCAATGAAAAGATGCGCCGTTGCTTGGTTGGCATGCTGCATCGGCGTTGGATCGGCGGAAATTTTTTCGAGCGCGCTCGCCAGACCTTCGGGATATCTCGTGAGAAGCGCGCCATCCGCGTCGGCGAGATATTCGCGCTTGCGGGAAATAGCCAGTTGAATGAGCATCGCCGCGATTGGCGCGAGAATGGAAAGTACAATAGCCGCGATGAGTAATATCAAACCAAGCTGTCCGCTTTCGTTGTCATTTGATCTTCTCCCTCCAAAAAAGCTCCAACGACGAAAAAATCCGGCCAAGAGCGCCACAAATCCGACCAAAACGACGATGACAGTTGAAAGTAAAATATCCCGATTGCCAATATGTGAAAGTTCGTGCGCAATCACCCCTTCAAGTTCTGACTTATTCAATTTCTCGATAATGCCCGTCGTGAGACAAATCACCGCATGCTCCGGATTCCGCCCCGTCGCAAACGCATTGGGCGATGAATCTTGAATGATATATATTTTTGGAACAGGAAGTCCGGCTGTGATACAAAGATTTTCAACGATATGATAGATTTCTTTCGCGTTTTCATGCGTCACAGCTTTTGCCCCGCTCATCGCGAGCACGATCTTATCGCTCCACCAATATGAGGCAAAGCTCATGAGCACACTGAAAATCACCGCGATAACAAGAATCGCATAGTTGTGCATCGCCCCCGCAAAAACATAACCAATCCCAATGACAAAAATCAAAAAACCGGCGATGTATAGCCACGTAAGATGCGTATTTTTGTCAGCTTGATCATAGATCGTTGCCATATAGCAAAATATTCTAGTATTATTACTAGTCTAAAAGAAATTCTTTTTCATATGCAAGAAGCTTAAAACTCGACTTTAACCGGTTCTTTTTCTCCGCCCTCCGCTTCGAAAAACTCGCGGGAGGAAAATCCCAGCATGCCGGCGAAGATATTGTTGGGAAAGACTTGAATTTTTGTGTTGAAGTCGCGGACATTGCCGTTGTAGAATCGGCGAGAAGCCTGGACTTTGTCTTCCGTATCCGTGAGTTCGCGCTGAAGCTCCAAAAAGTTTTGGTTAGCCTTGAGATCAGGGTAGGCTTCGGCAACCGCGAAAAGACTTTTGAGGGTTTGGGAAAGCGCATTTTCCGCCTGCGCTTTGTCGCCGGCCGATTGCGCGCCCATCGCCTTTGTCCGCGCCTCCGTCACCTTTTCAAAAACTTCTTTTTCGTGAGAGGCATATCCCTTCACTGTGTTCACCAGATTTGGAATGAGGTCGTACCGCCTTTTGAGCTGAACATCGATATCCGACCATGCCTCATCAACCCTGTTTTTGAGCCGAATGAGCCCGTTGTAGATCGCGACCCCCCAAATGGCCGCAACGGCGATAATTCCTAATATTACCCACATAATCATATTTTTTTCGTTAATTAATTAATATTGAGAATTGCCTTCGCATCTTCAGGCGAAGCATTTTTTGCTGTCTTCTCCTTCACTGCTTCAACCACCACTCTCGAAACAGATAGTGATTCCTTCATCTTATCACCCGCGCTCGCGAGAAAATATTCTCCTCCAGAACTAATACCGGAAAAACCTCCGTTTCTTTCACTGCTCGCTCCGGCCACTGTTCCTTTTTTGAATATTCCATCGGAAAAGACAAAATATCCGGAAGCTGCTACGAGAAAGACCATTATAGCAAAACCGGTCGCAAACACAAATTTGGGAAAAAAGAACGAACGCGTTTCTTCGATCGTTTCAAAGACCGGTGAAAAAACATCCTGATTTTTCCGAAACTTGATCTCTTTGTACGGTAAAGGATTCTCATTTTTTCCCTCGACGAAAACATTTTTGAATTTTGTTTCCAGCTGCGGAAGGGATTGAATATTTCTTTCTTGATGAAAATTTCTGACTTGGGATATTTCTATTTTTTTTCTTATCTCCCCAATTCCCCTGATATCCCCCGAAATATTTTTCCGAACTGGCATTTCAAATCTCTTCGTTTTTACCGCCACCGTTATTTTTGCCGGCTCTTCGATGATTTTCTCTTCGCGTCGCACGTCCACCGTGACGGATTGAGCAACATAAACTTTTTCTCCTTCGCCCGCCATAGCTTTAGCGAAGGCGGGTACTTCTGATATATTTCTAAAAGGAACAGTTTCTTTGATCTGAATTGAATCTTCTTTTTCTCTTGCAGGGAAAGCAATTTTCTCCGCCTCAACCTTTACTGGCTGGACAACTTGCGTTTCGCAAACGCTTTCCGTTTTTTTCTTTTGCGAATTTTCCAAAAACTCTTCGAACCATTCCCATGTCGTATACCAGCGCTTTCCGATCCGAATCGAACCGATGTCCCCACGCCTCGCCAAAAGACCTATATACTCCTGGGCATACTTTTTTTCTTTCGCGATTTTGGAAAGTAAAATAAATTTTTTTTGAAGATCCTCCCGCATGCTTATATAATACACCAAACTTCGAATTGATGTCTATAGCAAATATCGGATAATGTCCATAGTCGTTTCTGCGCCCAAGTCCTGTCCAATAATAAATATTGCGTATTATCTGAAAAATAGTGTAAAATAGAAATATGATTGAAATATCAAGCTACTACATCGTTATTATTCCAATCGCGGTGGGTCTCATCACTCAAACGCTGAAATTCATTCTTTATTCCATCAGAAACGGCCTGCAGTTCGAATATTTTTTCACGCACGGTCATATGCCCTCGTCCCATACTGCGTTTGTCATCTCAACTCTCATCTCAATCGGATACTACGAAGGAACAGCCAATGGAGTTTTTGCCCTAGCTTGTATTTTCGCGTTCATCATCATCGACGACGCGCTCCGACTCCGAATGTATCTCGGTGATCAAGGCCGCTACCTCAATATGCTGGTTGACCAGCTTGACGTTGACAAGAAAAAATTTCCCCGCCTCAAGGAAAGAATTGGCCACCGGATCAGCGAAGTGATCGTCGGCGCAATTATTGGTTTTCTTCTGACTTTAGCTTTCGTAAGACTTCTCGGATAAACAACATGCCTCTCTCCCTTTACGAAAGGGGGGGAGCTGGAGGGGGATTTATAATTCTGCAAGAATTTCTCGGATAACTTTCGGATCGTTCCATGGAATCATTTTGTCGCCGATAGCCATCGTTTCTTCCGCTCCTTTCCCCGTCACAACCACAACGTCTCCCGGCTTTGCAATTTGCAAGGCCGTTTTTATTGCTTCTCGTCTGTCCAAAATTCGCCAAGCGTTTTCGTTTTCTTTTTTATGCTTTTTGACGCCGGCAAACACTTCGTCAATGATTTGCAACGGATCTTCGTGATACGGATCTTCATTTGTCACAATACAATAGTCCGCATGCTTCGACACAATCTCTCCCATGATCGGCCGTTTCCCCCGATCCCGCTCTCCGCAAGAACCAAATACTGCAACAATTTTTCCCTTATCTCCTCTTCTTTCCCTAATCTCCCCAAAAAAACCATAAAGTTTTTCCAATGAATCAGGCGTCACAGCATAATCGACAATTATTTCAATTCCCCGATCATTCTCGATGCGCTCCATACGTCCCGGCACGCCTTTGATCTTCGCAAGCGCCTCTGAAATTTTTTCAAGGCTTATTCCCTGCGACAATCCAACACAAGTCGCCGCCAGCACGTTTTCAACATTGAATTCACCCGGAAGATTTATTTGGTATTTTGTATCTAGTATTTTGTATCTAGTATTTTGTGCATCCAATTCAATATCTTCAGCTTCAATAATTTTTACATCCGGATATTTTGTGCTTTCTGCCTGATGCTTGATACAAAAACCATATTTCTCATCCGCCGGATATTTCAGAAAATCATCAGCAAATTCCATTCCTAGGTTGACTACGGCAACCGATCTTCCAAAGCGACCCAGCATAGCAAACAATTTTTCCTTCGCTTTCGAGTATTCTCCTATCGTCTCGTGGTAGTCCAAGTGCTCGCGCGTCACGCTTGTGATCACCGCCACATCAAAATCAACTCCCCAGACCCGATTTTGATTGAGTGAGTGCGAGGATACCTCAAGTACTGCGTACTCACAACCGGAGGAAACTGCCTGCGCCAAAAATTTTTGCAATGCGAAACTGGAAAGCGTTGTGAATTTGCTTTTGTTCACCCATTCTTTTTCCGCAAGCTTGAAGTTGATCGTCGAAGCAACGGCGACTTTAAAATTCTCTTCTTCCAGAATCTTCGCTATCATCTGCACCGTTGTCGTTTTCCCATTCGTCCCCGTCACTCCGATCATCTTCAGCTTCCGCGATGGAAAGCCATACCAAACATTCGCCAAAACCGCTTGGAAAAGATGGTATATGTTTTTGATGGATTGGGGAATGAGTTTTTTCATTATTCTTTTCTTTCTTCTTCTGAAATGGTATTATAATTCGTAGATTCTGGCAAAGGAGAAAAGACACCATGTACTATCCCGCCGAAACGCTGAAGAAGCTGGTGAAAAAAGGGGCAACATTATCCGGCGTAATTATAAAAATTGACCACGTCGGATATGCGCTTTGGGGCAACCTCGATTTTGACAAAATTGCTGAACTAAGCAAAAAATATCAAAAGATCGACTTGCCTCATTCATTCGGATTAAAGTATCCCTTCGCTCCTAAATTCACCATCACTGACCAGCCAGCAAAATTCGTCATGGACACTATCCATTTCCTCAATAAGAGTGATGAATTGCCTGGACTGGCCAACCATCCAGAATTCCGGCTCCAAAAAGCCGCCTAACCGGGGTATTCGGTCTCACTGAGACCGATACCCCCTCTTTTTTATGAAAGCAAGGAAAACAATCCACATCTTCGGCAATCCGCTTTTGGATTTTGACAATCTGCCCTTGAAGCTTTCGCCGAAGCTCGAAAAACTTTTTCCGGAAATAGATTTCGTCATCACCGATCCTTCGGAAAATCTCAAACCGATCAATGGAGAATTAATTATGATCGACACAGTTGAAGGTATCGAAAAAGTCGTTGTGCTAGACGACCTTGAAAAAATCCAAACCGGAAAAATATATTCCCTCCACGATTTCGACCTCGCTTTCAACTTGAAACTCCTCCAAAAAATCGGGAAATTAAAATCCGTGAAAATCTTCGGCGTGCCGATGGGGGGTGATAAAGCGAAAATTTTGGAGCAATTGAAAAAATCTATTGCTTGCCCGTAGAGACGCGATTAATCGCGTCTCTACTATGTCCAATTTACCCTCAAAAAGTGTGACGCACAACTCATGCAAGGATCATAGGCGCGGATGAGTTTGGAAACTTCGAAGATGATGTGCTTTTCCAGTTCTTCTTTGCCGATCTCGGCTGCGCAAAGTCCGGAGACGATTTGTTCAACATCTTTTTTCATATTCACCAAATTCTGTGCCGTCGGGATAACCAACTTCAATTCCTTCACTTTCCCCTCTTTGATTTCAAGCGCGTAATATAATGTCCCTCGCGGCGCTTCGATCGCGCCGGCGCCTTTGCCCGTCAATTTTTCGGGCTTGGCCGGTTCTTCTTTTTGGAATTTATTGTTTTCCAGCAATTCTATCGAGTGGTCGATTGAATGCAAAATTTCTATCGCTTGCGCGAGATTGTTGTCATAGACGTTTTCCGACGGGAACTTTTTGAGATATTTCGCCGTGTCTTTCTTGGTTTTCGCGTGCAAATTTTCGCGATTGAGATTCAGCCGCGCCAAAGATCCGACCATATATTCTTTTCCTTCAAACTCGAATCCTGTGGCCTGCGAGTATGGAAGTACGACATTGTGAAGATGATCCCAATAATCTTTTTCTTCAATCTCGAGGCCGTGCATATCCTTTATCCTTCCTTCAAGAAAAGAGAAATCATCCGTCACGAGCGCCACGAAATTTGTCTTGCGCTTGAATTTCCAATCGCAATTCGCAAATATATCGATGAGTTTCAAAACCGTCGGTCGGATCTTTTGAAGTTCTTCAATCATCGCCGGAATTTTTTTCTCGTCAACTTCCCGGCTGAATCCCCCGACTTGCTCGAACGGAGCATGGACGGCGCGGCCGGCGATAAGTTCTGATAGATTATTTCCCGCTTCTTTCACTGCGAGCGCGTCGTGAATGAGATCATGCCTGTCTTCCGGCGCGTCAAGAAGTGAATCAATTCCCAGCAGGTCCGGCATCGCGAAAAAATAGAGGTGTAGCGCATGATCGCGAATCATCATGCTATATACCGTGAGTTTCCGCAGGATCATCGTTTGCTCGCTGATCTTCACGCCAAGCGTCTTTTCCACCGCTTCAATGCAGCCCGTGAGATGCGCAATTGAACAAGTCCCGCAAATCCGCGAAACAAGCTGCGGCACGGCGGCATATGACTGGCCTTTGACCGCCTGGTTGAAAAACCGTAGATTTTCCATCACTTTGAGGTTCACTTCTTGAAGCTTTCCATCCCTGATTTTGATATCCAAATCCGCGTGACCTTCGATTTTGGAAAGTTTGCTTATTTCGACGTCTAAATCGCATTTATGCATAATTTTTTATAAATATTTTTCAAAAACTTCAATAAATTTCTCTTCATCAATCGGACAACCTGAAATAGAATCATCCACTTTCACGATGTCTTTCAACGCCAAAACTTTCGGCAAAAAATTATATTTCTCGAGATGCCCCTCGATTTCTTTGAGCTGGCTGATATTGAAATTGTTACGCTGGCCAGACGGAAGCGCCGTCATCGCGCAAGTCCCCATTGCAATCAATATTTTTGTATTCGCCCTGATTTTTTCGATATCCTCTTTGTCTCGTTCGCTCGTCACCACGCCTTCAACAAGAGCGATGCCCAAATCTTTTATTTCAACCTTGTCCTTGATCGACAAAAAATACACCAGCTCCATTTTCTCAAGCCAAGGAATCAGTTTTTGGTTGAAAATTTCCGTAAGAAAAATGCTGCAACCCTCATCGCAAGTGAGCGAAAATATCCCGACCCGTTTTTTGTTTGTTTTCGGCATTTTTAAAATATTCTTTTTATCTTTTGCAAGGCGCGATACAAGTTGTATTTCCCCGGTTTCAATATTATATCATAACATCCGGGAAATTGAATTGGTTTAGCATCCGGCGCAAAGCCTTGCTTAAATTTCGTAATACCAGCCCAACTGTTGCTGCTAGCAGTCTTTATTCCGCCAAAATCATATTTCTCGCATCCCGCTTTTTTTGCATCAAGTATTTGCTGCCATTGCAAAAGATAGGGCGCCATGACATTTCGATATTCACTATCCGATGCGCCGTGCATATATGTGGTGGTTTTTCCAAAAAATAAAACCAGATTTGCAACAATTATTTTCCCTTCGTATTCCGCGACATACAATTTCAAAACATCGCCCGGAATAGTCTCGAGCATTTTGCGATAATAACTTTCCGGATGCGAAGTTATCTTGTCCCGTTCAGCGGTAATTTCAACTAGCCTCAAAAAATCTTCGATATATTTTTCTTCTCTCGTAGTGAATATCCTAACGCCCTTTTTCTCTGCTAATCTTATATTGTATCTCGTCTTCTGTTTCATCTGGGACAAAATTTCTTCTTCGCTTTTGGAAATATCAAGAACCAAAATCTCCCTCGGCTGCATATCAACAGCGGATTTTTTTATTTTCAAGCCTTTCAGCAGATTTTCTTGAATCAATTTCAACTCTTCTTCGCTATTAGGCTCAATTCTTATCCATCCAATATTATTCTTTCCAGCTAAATCGATTAGATCATCAAAAAAAACTTTTAATTTTGAATTGTGACTTTTCACTTTTAACTTTTCACTTTTAACTTGGGTCGGTCCTCTCGGCACATAAAAATAATCTCCGGCTATAGGCAAAGTATGTGTGATGACGTTTGCATACGCAATCATTTCATCATCTTCATCCGCAAAAAACGTACATGCTTTTCGTCCGACGCTCTCCTGAAATTTCCGCCAGTATTCCGATTGCAAAAAACCGCCATCTGGCGAATTTTGTTGAATAAAATCTAAGGGTCTGTTTTTCATATACTAAATACAAAATACTATATACAAAATACCACAAACTATTTCCCCAAACTCTTGAGCGCCGCTCGCACTCTTTCCGAAACATCCTTCACGCTTTCTGGGACAGCTTTCAAAGCTTCCCGCGCTTGAGAGACGGAATAGCCAAGCGACGCCAGCGCTTCAATTGCCTCCGAATCGGCGCGCGCCATTCCCTGATCTTCGCCCGGAAGCTCCGCGATCTTATTGGAGAGTTCAAGAATCACCCGTTCGGCGGTTTTCTTTCCAACACCCGAGACACGCGTCAGGATCGAAGAATCTCCAGAGATGATCGCCGTGCGGATAGTCTTGGGCTCGGCAATAGTCAAAATCCCGATCGCCGCTTTGGGACCGATTCCTGAAATGGAAATGAGAAGCTCAAACATTCCGAGTTCATCCATGGTCAAAAAGCCATACAAAGCCAGTATATCTTCGCGGACATAGGTATGCGTGAAAAGTTCGATTTCCTCTTTTCCCGCGATTTTCCCCATAGCAAAATCGGTGACGAATATTTTGTATCCGACCCCGTTCACGTCCACGACGGCATAGTGGTCCCGCAAAAACGCGATTTTTCCTTTGATTTTAGCAATCATGAGTTGGTATCTAGTATATAGTATCTGGTATTTGGTATTTTTTTACAATACCTCGCAACTATTTACAAAAATAGCCTGCTGTGTTAGAAATATATAGTCAATGATAATGATTTAACCAAACTTTATGCCAATCAAAAGGTCTGCCAAAAAATACCTTAGCGCCTCCAAGAAACGCGCTGCTCAAAATTCGAAGATCAAAAAATCTTTCCGAGAAGCGGTGAAGAAAGTTCGCGAGTTTGCCGCATCCGAGAAAGCTGACGACGCGAAAAAAGCGTTTCCGGCAATGCAAAAAGCTCTCGACAAAGCGGCCAAATCCGGCGTCATTAACAAGCGCGCCGCCGCCCGCAAAAAATCCCGGCTCGTGAAAATGATCAAAAAAGCTTCGAAATAATTTTCTTCCAACAAAAAACCGCGCCTTCTCATGAACCGCGGTTTTTTTGATGCTTACACCCCCGCTACAAATTTGTCCAGAGCCAGTCCAATGTCCGTTTTTCCGGTTTTGGATTCGAAGTCTATCTCGCAAAGCACATTATACAGAGATTTCAATTTTTCCCACGAAAAATTCCTTGATTGTTCGATGCTTTTCCGCACTACAAAAGGATGCATCTTGAGTTTTGAAGCAATTTCATGCGAAGGCATATTTTTTTCCGCTAGCGGTTTCACTTTCACGAGATTGCGGAATTGATAGAAGTACATCGAAAGAAGATAAAAGGGATCTTCACCGGAATCGAGATGGTTATGTAGTGTCTTCAAGGCCGTTTTTTTGTCCCCTCGCGCGAGCGCGTCCACAGTTTTGAAAATATCCGTATCAATTTTTGATTTCACGAGCAAATCAACATCCTCGCCCGAAATTTCTCCTTTATTTTTATAAACAGCCAACTTTTCAATTTCCCTAGAAAGCAAATTCAAATCATTTCCAACAAAAATGATCAGTCTTTCAACCGCCGCTGGACTGATCGAAATGTTTTCACCTTTAGTTTTCCCGATTTCGTCAATAATCCAATTCTTCAATTTTGCTCCTTCCAGCAATTCGAATTCCTGGCACTTTGCAATTTTTTGGAGCAATTTATAGAGTTTCCCGCCTTTTTTCACCTTCCCGTTTTCCCAAAAAACAAGTATGCAGTCACTCTTTTCTTTTTTTGCTTCGCTTTTAAAAAATTTGAAAATTTTTTCCGCCCAGGGCGGATCAGCCTCAGGCTGACGTTTTTCAAGATTTTTTTTAACAGAAAAAATGTTTTTTATTACCACCAGCTTTTTTAGAGAAAACAATCCGCCTGAAGAAATACTCGTGATAATTTCTTCAATGTCCCAATCTTTTTCGGCAAAATCAAAAACAAAAAGGGACGCGCCCTCTTTGTTTTTTTCCAAGAATTTGTTTTTTATCTCGGCGAGTTTCTCGCTCGATCGAAAATTATCCTCGCCGTAGAAAAAAATTATCATATGCGCGACTTAGGGCATGGGCGTCCACTTGAGCGCCTGGCCCGGTTCAAGAACTTCAACCCACATCTGCCCCGGCACAAATTTCATTTCCTGCCCTTTGTCATCATAGAGAAAGAGTTTGCTCGCCCAGCTTGATTTGTCTTTTTTCCATCGACCCGCGTATTCCTTGCCATTGAAGTAGTAGTGCGCTTCACCTTCCATGACCGTATCAAACTGCGGATCGCCGATCTGAACATTGTTGTATTGCCCCTCAATCTGTTCCGATGATGCGATGACAACTATCACGTTTTTCGGCGCGTTTCTCTTGCCATTGTTCGCATCAACATCGGCTACCCCGCCCCAAGTTCGAAGATATGTGTTCGTTGCCTGATCGTAGTCATAGTCCACGTCATAGGGCTTCGCAAATGCGACTCGGAGCCGTCCACCCTTCCCTCGCTGATCAGCGGCGGCTTCGGCCTGGTGCGGATATCCGGAAAATTTGTTGGTCATTTCATATCCCGCTTTTTTTGCGCATTCAAGAAGCGTTGAAAATTTGGCGAATCCGTTGTCCGGTGCGGGAATCCCCCCCTTTCGAAATCCGCATTCCGGCGCCTTGCGTCCCATGCTTCCGTTGAGGTCGAGGTTGTTGATCCCGCCTTTGTTTAGAATATCCGCCGCGAAATGCGAACCGCCCCAGTGGACAAGAACCGCGTTCCATCCGGCGGCGAGAGCGATATAGTCATGCCGCGCCGAACGAATAGACCCGACTTCGGCTGGATCGTTGCAAATATAAACTCCCATCAAGCGCGTGATGCTGGCCGTGATAGCCGGCATTTCGAGAACAAGATCCGCATCGGAAAATCCGCTGTCCGGCCGCACTGAAAGATCCGACGCCTCCATCACCGCAATCGGCCGACGGTTCCAATTGGCGCAAGGAAGACCCGAAAATGGACTCACTTCTCCCGTATTCGCTGGCGCACCCATATCCACATTCCCTTTCATAGAACTCAAGTCCAGCGGATTGACCTTGCCTTTTCCGCCGAACCATCCGCGCCAGTATCCGATTCCGACGATCAAAATCACCACTACGACTACGGCAATAATTTTCTTCTTAGCCGACATTTCTCTGATTCTATTAAACATATTTTTTCTTTATAAATTATTATCTTTGACAAACCGGACAGAAAAATGTTCCTCTCTGTCCGAGTTTCGTCCTTTGAATTATTGTATCACATTTCGGGCATCTTTTGCCAGCCCGACGATAAACTTTCAAAACTTTTTGAAAACGCCCCGGCGCGCCCGCCGTGTCGCGATAGTCGCTGTCGGATGTTCCTCGCAATTTTATCCCTTTTTCAAGCGTTTTCTTGATCGCGCGGTACAATTTCTTTCTTTCCTCCAAATTGACCTTTTCGGCCGGACGAGTTGGCAAAATTCCGGCTTCAAACAACATTTCACTCACATATATATTTCCGATTCCGGCAATTTTGCTTTGATCCATCAAGAGCAATTTTATTTTTGTTTTTTTCCCCTCGAGCAATTCATTCAATTTTTCAAGAGAAAATTCTTTGCTCATCGCATCAACTCCCAGAGAGTTGATCTCTTTTATTTTATCTATTTTGTCCGTATCCTCCAAAATTATTTTCCCGAATTTCCGAAGATCCGAAAATTCCAATGTTCTCCCTGATTTGAGATAAAAGATATGATGAATATATTGGTTTACTTTTTCGTTAAAATAGTTTTTTTTGTCATTTTTAGCTTTTTCAGCCCGAGGCTGATCCGCCTTGGGCGGACACTTAACTAATAGATGCCCCGTCATTTTCAAATGAATGTATATGGTTTTCCCGCCTGAAAGATTCAAAAAAATATTCTTTCCAATTCGGCTGGCGCTCAATATTTTTTTGCCTTTGATCTCTTTTTCGAATTTTTCGACCGGCATCCTCACTATTTTTTTCCAATCACTCCAAAAACCGGTGATAGTATCACCCTTTATTTTTCGATTTAAGTCATCAATAATTGTTTGAACTTCTGGAAGTTCTGGCATATCTTGGTATCTAGTATTTAGTATCTGGTATCTGGTATTTTTTTACTATTGAATCATTCACTTCATTATTCTTGAGATATATAACCGCGTAATCGTCCTCAAAAACTTTTTCCCAATCTGAATTTCCCCTGATCACTTTCAAAAAATTCATCCCCCACGGCGTGATGTCCCCCGCGGAAAAGACAATTGCATTGAAATTATACTGCTGATCGATCTTTTTGAAAACTTCCGGATTTTCTTGCATCGGCTTATAGATATCCATGAAAAAGCTGCCCGGATATTCTGCGGGACGATTGTCCACAAAAACTTTTTCGTTTTCCGGAAGACCCCATGCGAGGTATCCGCCGATGTCATAATTATTGAAAATTGGTCCTGCAACCCCTTCACTCTTCAGAAATCCTGCCGTCTTCTCAATGCCCGGCAAAAGGCCGATTCCGCGGCCGCTCGAATGGAGCGAGACAAATTTATAGTTCGCAAAAATGGCAACCGTGGCGATCACGATGAACACCACCGCAATGCCATTTTCCTTGGCAGGCAAATTGTCTTTTTGGTTCGGAGTAAAAATATTTTCAAAATTCAAAGCAAGGATCGGCAAGGCGAAAAATCCCAGCAAAGTGAAATTGCGAATAGCCAGCCAGCCTATTGTTCCAAAGAAAATGGCAAATATGAGATAAGGAACAGATATCTTCTTTTTGCTTATCATAAGAATCAAAACGAAACTCAAAATCATCAGGATCAAAACCGCTTTTATCAGCATGAAATTCGAATTTATGATGCCATAATTTTCGACGAACCAAACAGACTTGTTTTCGACGATTGTATACTCATAATTTTCGAAAATTTGAAAAGGATAGAGAAGGCCCTTGAGGCCGAAAGGGTTGAGAAGCGCAGCAAGAGTTGAAAGGATCAGAACGACTGTTATATTTTTCACTCCCCTCACTTTTTCCAAAAATTCTTCATTGCCGAGTTTTGAAAAAAAGAATTGAATAATCTCGACAAACCAATATACGCCGATCAAAAACAGCCCAAGAAAGAAATAGACATGGAGATTGACCCAAAATATCATGAAGATAGGCAAAATATAGAGTCGGCTCGCGGCCAAGTCTTTTCTTTGCCACGCCCAAAGCGCCCACAAAAAAAGCGCCGCAAAAAAACAGCTGAAAATCTCAGGACGAACTTCCCTCCGCTCGGCCATCAGCGGAATGAGCAAAATGGAAAGAATGGCCGCCACGGTGAAATTCGACTCGCGTTTCGCAACAACAAAAAAGATGCCAAAACTCACGACAGAAAGGAAAATATAGAAAATGGAAAGGCCGGAAAATCCCGCCAGCTTATAGATCCAATAGAAGATCACTCCCGCTCCCCAATGATGATTGACAACCGGAAAATCCTGATTCGTATAAGAATAGAAATTTTCGCGAATGGGAGAATTTTTTTCAGAGAGATTGAAATGATTTTCAACGACCCATTTTCCATTTTGAAGATGCCGTCCCAAATCCGCCGTCACAAGGTCAATTTTCGCGGCCATCAAAAAACAAAACCATGCGAGGAGAAAAACAAATACAATAATCTTCCAAAACTTTAAACTTTTCATTTTTAACTTTTAACTTTTTTAAACTTCTCCCCAGTTGTCACCGATCTTCACATCCGCAATGAGAGGGACGGACAATTTATAAACATTTTCCATTTCCACTTTGATGTCCTTGGAAAATTCTTCCGCCTCTTTTTCGGGAGCTTCAAAAAGCAATTCGTCGTGGATTTGCAGAACCATCCGAACATTTGGATATTTTTCTTTGACAAGCTTGTCCGCTGCGAGCATAGCCAGTTTGATTATGTCGGCGGCTAGGCCTTGGATAGGCATATTGACCGCCATCCGGTCGGCCTGATTGCGCAATTGAACATTCGACGAATTTATTTCCGGAATATACCGGCGTCTGCCCATTTCAGTTTCAACAAATCCTTTTTCGCGAGCGGAAATTTTCACCGCATCAAGAAATTGCGCCACTTGGGGATAGTTGGCAAAATATTTTCGGATGAACTCTCGCGCTTCATCATTATCCACTCCCGCCGATTGCGCGAAACCATATGTGCTCATGCCGTATATGATCCCAAAATTCAAAGCTTTGGCGGAAGAGCGCATTTTTTTGGTCACCTTATCAAGATCGAGTTTGTTCACTCGCGCCGCCGTCGCTGTGTGAATATCTTCGCCGCTCAAAAAGGTCGTGATCATCCGCACATCTCCGGACAAATGCGCCGCAATGCGAAGTTCGATCTGGGAATAGTCCGCGCTCACAAGCCGGCAACCCTTTTTCGCTTCAAACGCCGTCCGGATAATCTGTCCAAGGTCGGTCCGGATAGGAATATTTTGCAAGTTCGGATCTGAAGATGAGAGTCTCCCTGTTGTGGTCACCGCCTGATTGAAAGTCGTATGCAGACGCGAATTTTTGTCCGTCATATTCGGCAGAGTGTCGAGATAAGTCGTTTTCAATTTGAACAGTTCTCTATATTCTTCGATCTTCTCAATGATTGGGTGATCGGCTCTTATTTTTTGCAATTCCGGAGAAGCCGTTGAATATCCCGTTTTCCCTTTTTTTATATCCTTAGCAGAAAGCTGAAGTTTCTCAAAAAGAATTTCTCTCAATTGAACAGACGAATTCACATTGAATTCGCTTCCCGCGATCTTTTGAATTTCTTTTTCCAATTTCTCAACCCGCCGGTCCAGCTTCTTCGAAATTCCCCTGAGAACAACTTTATTGATCTTGATCCCTTCTTTTTCCATTCGCGCGAGAATCTCGATCAAGGGAATCTCAAGATTTTCGAAAAGATCCTTGATTGTTTTTTCCCGGTCCTCTTCGATCTGCTCGGAACTTATTTCCTCGAGCCTCTTCTCCAGCTTTTCCTTGAGCGCAAAGTTGAAAGCTGCTTTCCGGCATAACTTTTCAACTTCTCCTTCGTCCTCTTGAAAAACAAGCGTGGCTTGCCCCGGCTTTTTGTCTCCCTTTTCGATCATCACGCCAAGCTCCTGCATCACAAGGTCTTCCCAAGACAAATTTGATCCGGATTTGAGAAGATAGGCCGCGAGTTGCACATCAAATCCGATTCCCGCCAAATTCGTTCCAGTATTACCCAAAATCTTCCCTTCTTTTTTGAGATCATAGCCAATTTTTTTCACTTTATCGTCGGCCATAATTTCTTTGATTTTTTCGCCCAGTCCTGAAAGATAAAAAGAATTGTTTGGATCCGTGGCGAGAGCAATGCCTTTTAAATTTTCGCCTGAATCAATGTCGGAAACTATGGATATCATTTTTTTTATGCCGGCCTGCCCGCCGACGAGGAGGGGCAATTCTCTCGGACTTATTTTTTCCCACTTTATTTCCCCGCTATCTCCATTGTTCAGAGTTTTTTCTTCTTGAATGTTTTTTATGTGCTCTTCGTATCCCGGCAGACGGCGGAGCAAACTGAAGAATTCCAAATCGCGAAAAAGATTGATCACTTTCACTCGGGAAAAATCCTCTGTTTGGGCTTTTTCCAGATCGAAATTGACCGGAACATTGTCCACTAAACGCGCGAGTTTTTTGCTGAAAAAAGCCTGCAGCTTGTCCTTTTCCAATTTTTTGCGAATTCCTTCTTTGATATCGGGAAGGTTTTGATAGACACCTTCGATAGTTTTGTATTTCTTGAGCAGATCTGTGGCCGTTTTTTCGCCAACGCCTTTGACGCCCGGAAGATTGTCTGACGGATCGCCTCGCAGGCCTTTGTAATCAACCATCTGATCGGGCTTGAGGCCATACCTCTCGAAGATCGCCTTTTCATCATATAGAACCGAAT
>JAZDKQ010000019.1:0-15861 GCA_043802865.1 Candidatus Moraniibacteriota bacterium | reverse complement strand
TATTGTTATAATCCGCTTGAGTGGCAGTGAAATTTTTTTCTGCCTGGGTAACTTTATCCTCCGCCGTATCGATCTTTTCCTTCATCACTTTGAGCTGTCTGTCCGTGTATGTTCCGGGAGTTTTGTCCTCCTTCTTTTTTGCGGCATCGTAGTCCGCTTTGGCCGATTTCACATCTACTTCAGCCGATTCGACGGAATCTTGCGATTGCTTGAGGGAAGCATTCGCTTTTGCCACACTCACAGTCAGATCACCATTTACAATATTGAAGAGAAATTGGCCCTTTTTCACCAAATCTCCCACAGCCACTGAAAGATCAGCTACCGTTCCGGTGATTGTTGGGTCCACCGTCGCACTTTGGTCGACAATAATGTTCCCACTCGCGGAAATCGATGAAGTGAGCATTCCTTTTTCAGCCGTCGCGGTAACATACTGGACCTGATTGGCTGTTGATTTTGACTTGCTGTACCAATAATAGCTTCCCCCGGCTATCAAAAGTACGATAGCTACCCAAACATATTTCTTCCTTTTGCCCAAGGCAGACATTATATTGGCCATACTGTTATTGTCCGCTGTTAGAGTTGTTATTCACGCTCGCGAATACGCGAATGAGATCCGCATTGATTGTCCCATTGTCTCCTGGCTTTCCCATCACCACAATTTGCTCGTCATTTTTAAGATCATTGATGCTGATGGTGCTTTGGCCTCGCTTGATGAGAGTCTGGTCCGAAACTGAAATTGTATTTTCTTGACCATTGCGGTCTTTGATGGCAATTTGATTGTTCGCAACGGAAATTATATTTCCCGCAATACCATGGCTATTGCGAAGTCCACGTCCTTCAAAATCGCCCATCATCCCGCGTGATCCCCGACCATCCATCATCTCCGCAGGCCCATGCCCCGTGAAATTGCGTTCATAATTCTCTCCGAACTTATAGGAAAAGCGGGCTTTGTGAAATCCAATGGCCACTCCGCCCGCAAAACTGACAAGTACAAGTATGAATGCACCAACAACCAGCGCCGCGATTTTGAATTTTTTTGACTTCATTGTTTCTTGAATATTCATATGTTTATGCGTGATTAAAATGATTATTAGTAAACTTGAAATAATAGCTCAAAATCAGCATCACCGCGAGAACCGGAACAAGCATGGCGAAAATTTCCACAACCGGTAATGACTCAAGAAGCGAAATTGAAAAATCTCCAAAGTGTCCGGCTATGATACCCGTGTCAGAAAGAGTTAATTTCAAGAGATTCCAAAAATCGGACTCTAAAAACGCTTTTCCAAAAACAAAAAGAGTATATATAAGCGCGCCAAAAGAAACGGCGAGCCCCGCCCGAGTAAACATTAATTTTTTCCTTATTTCAAGGCTTTTTTCGAACTCTATCGCCTTTAAAATTTTCCCTTCGAGCCCCCGCGAAGGTTCGATATTTTTGAGGTTTTTGAAGATTTTTTGAAGATTTTGGGTCATATTGTTAATACGAGTAATTGGGTCATTTGGACGCATTTATAATTTCACCCCGACATTCAATGTCGGGGTGAAATTATAAATGCAAGTAATTCTTTGAGTTTCATTAACCCCCTATAATGCCGGCTTTTGATCGTGTTGTAGGGCTCACTGAGGATTTCGGCGATTTCATGGAGAGAGAAGTCTTCTTTATAATGCAAAAGTAGTATTGCGCGGTAGTGCGGCGGAAGTTTTTGCAGAATCTCATCCAATTCTTCAGCGATATTTTTTCGCTCCAAAATTTCGTCGAACAAAATATTTTCATCCGCCACATTTTCGAGCCAGTTGTCCCCTTCTTCGTCCGTGAAAGTTGAGAACGGAATTTCTTTTTTCTTTTTCAACCAATCAAACGCCGAATTTTTCGCGATCGCGAAAAGCCAGGTTTTGAAACTTCTCTTTTGATCGAAGCGCTTGAGGTTTTTCCAAACTTTCACGAAAGTTTCCTGCGTCAGATCCTCCGCCGCGTCGCGGTCACCCACCAAGCGATAGACAAAATTATATACCGGATCCAGATATATTTTCACAATTTCGACGAAAGCCTCTTCATCACCGGAAAGGATTTTTTTGATCAGTTGATTATCTTTCATCGCCTAGATACTTTTTTTATAAACCTCAATCATCTTTTCGGCACAAACTAAAGAAGTATATTTCTCTCTCGCCACTCGCTTCGCCTCTTCGCCGAATTTTTTTCGCAAGTTTTCATCATCAATCAATTTTTGCACGGCTTCTCTAAATTCTTTTTTATCCTCGCGAACCAAAAAACCTGTTTGACCGTCTTCGACAATATCCTTCACTCCCGTCGCTCGCACCGCGACAATCGGCAGGCTCGAATACATTGCTTCGGTCAAAACCATCCCCTGCGTCTCTGATTTCGAGGCATAGACGAAAATATCCCCCGCCGCATAATAATTTTTTTTCTCGCTGTCGGGAACGATTCCGACAAAAATAACTTTTTCGCTCAATTCCGCGTCTGCAACTTTTTTCATCAATCCATCTTTCAGATTACCATCCCCGCAGATCATGAATTTTGTTTTTTTATTTTCACGTAAAACACCCAAAACCGTATTCACTAAAAAATCCATATTTTTCTCGGCCGTGAGGCGCGTCACCACAAGAAGCAATATTTCATCGTCTTTAATATTATATTTCTTCCGCACACTTTCCCGATTCGGATTCGCAAATTGCTCTTCCTCGACTCCGGTCGGAATGGCCGTGATATTTTTGTTTGTCACGCCCCATTTTTTGATTATTTTCTCAACTGACAGCGTCGGGACAATCACGGCATCGCATTTGTTTGCATATTTTCGCGCATTTCGAACGGCAAACCACACAGCCAATTTTTGCGGAACAAACGGCGCAAAGTGGGCATATCGGTCATAAAGCGTATGCCAGGTAAAAATTAGCGGGATATTTTTCTTTTTTGCCCAACGCATCGCCGCGCTTCCCAAAAGATTGGGATGCTGGGAGTGGATAATATCCAAATCTAATTTATTAATAATTTCACTAATTTTTCGAGAATACGGAATTGAAATTGGAAACTTAATCTTGACATTCGTCTCAACCGACGGGTAGCGAAAGATTCGCGAATTTTTGTCGTGATAACCCTTCCATCGCGGCGCGAAGATATATACTGTATGCCCCATTCGCTCAAATTCATGGCGAAAACTCTCGACGGAACCCGAAACGCCATAGGGATTGGGAAGATAATTGTTGGTGAAAATGGCGATACGCATAAAATTTTCTAACACCCTAACATTCAATGTTGGGCGCTCCTAACATTGAATGTTAGGAAATAATTTGCGAAATAAACCCTCCTATCTTCTCCCATACTTTCCTCTCTCCCGCAAAAACATGATATGCATTTTTCACCCAGTATATTTCTTTGATCTTGGAGCTCACTCCATTAAAGATCATTTGCGGGGATTTCTTTGAAACCAGATGATCGGTTGTGGATTGTATTATCATAATCGGTTTTGTGATCTGTGGCAGAATCGTTCGTGTCGCATCGGCAAGACGCACCACCTCTTTCGCGCTTTCAATCGGATAATACATATATACTTTCCGATTGCCCATTTTTTTGCGCGCCCAAGGAGGATAATATTTCTTGCGATATTTTTTTGTCAAACCCATGAAGAATAGCATGATTTTCACTAGCGGGTGAAACTTGTATCTTATTGCCGCCCCAAGAGGTATGACGCCCGCGACTGATTTCTCCTCTGAAAGAATCATCGCAAGATTCCCACCCATCGAAATTCCACCGACGAAAATTTTTGAAGAATTTTCTTCCAGGTTTCGCAGTTCTTTTTTTGCGTCTTCGAGCCAGTCTTTCCAATACACTCGCTCCAAATCTTCCGGCCTCGTCCCATGCCCGCGAAGGAGAGGTGCGCTGACCGTGTATCCAAAAGAATTCAGATATTTCGCAAGCGGAAAAAGCTCGTCCGGAGGCGAAGTCCAACCGTGGAGAAGCAGAATGCCTGTGCCATTTGCGCCTTTCAGAAAAAAGGGTTTGTTTTGATTGATTTTATCTTCCATCATCGCCAAATTTTAAAAAATGTCTCCCCAGATAACCCGATCGCTTTTTTTGAGTCCTTTTTTACTGTTCTTTTCTGTTTCAGACTGCGTTTTCGGATCTTTTGGTTCTTTCAAGCTCTCTTCTTCGCTCTTTTTTGGCTGAACTCCCTTGAGACTCAATTCCTGGATGGCCAGCTTTTCAAAAATGGCATTCTCAATCAAATCGAATTTTGGCTGATAATGCTTTGGCAGTGACTCAAAACCCCCATTGGCAGTACTGATGGAAAAATATGCTCCCGAAAAATCTTTCTTGCTGAAAGAAATATATCCATAATCAAGATCTGGATTTTTTTCTTTAAGCAGATATATCAAAGGATTTCGAAGCTCCAAGTTCCCGTAAAAATATATTTTCTTCCCGGTATCGGGCGATTTTTTTTCGACGAAGTCCGCCGCTTGCTGAAAATCGGAAACCGTTATTTCTTTCGGATATTGCACGAATGGATAACGCTCTCCCCAAACGCTGAATTTTTTTCCGCTTTCGAGCTTTCCGAACCAGGCAGCTGTTGCTTCGGTATTGAGACAAATTATCACGAACACCGCTCCAATAGCAGCCACTGTTGCCAGTTTTTTCCATTTTTTTCCCGCGAGCAGCCACTCCACGCCAAAACCGACAAATACAAAAGGAATAAAAATTTCAAAAAGCAGAAACCGAGGCTTTATTTGAAACGCAAAAGGAATAAGAATCAAAAATGAAACCGCCGCCCAAGCAAAAATCAACTTGAGAAAAGTTTTTCGCTGATCATCTTTTTCTTTTTTGAGACTGCCAAAAATATAAATGAGCCCAAACAACGACAAGATAGCGCCGGCCAAAAGCGACGCTTTCCCTGTCGGGCTGATGTAGGTCGTGAGAATCTGCGTGTAGTAGTTGGCATGCATCGAGAGATCGGCTTTCAAGTTGTCCGTCAAACTATGCTCCTGCGGTTTGTATTTGAAGGCCCACATAAACTGCTTGGCATTGTCTCCTGACATCTTTATATCGCTCAATATGACCGGAGCGAAAAATATCATCATCAAAACGATAACCGCCACAGCTTCTTTCCATGAAAAATTTCGCCATTTCCCCGTCCAAAGAAGAAAAAACAAAATCACCAAGGGAATGGCGGCGAGCGTCACAAAATGAAGTTGTCCCGCCACTGCCCATCCTATCGCGATGAGCGAAATCCAAAAATATTTTTTGCCTTTCTTTTTTTCGTCCGCGGCTCGAAGAAGCGCGTAAAAAGTCAGAAGCGTCCAAAAAGGAATCGAATTGGGATTCCAGGCAAATCTTGAAAATTGGATGATGACGAAATTGAAAGCATAGAGAGCCGTCACCAGAAGCGCGGTTGCATTCTTGAAAAAAAGTTTCAAAAAAAAGAAAAAAAGTGGAATGACCAGAATCGAAAACAAAAGATCGGGATACGCGAAAACTGACGGTGATGTCGATCCGGACAGTTTGGCCGACAAATATTGGAAATAATAAAAAATCGGACCCAGTCTCACGAAAGTTCCTCCGGCCCGCGGTCCAAGGAGCGGCAATTGCGAAGGTCCTTTTTGAACGGCTTCTTTGACCAAAGACGCGTCTCTCGCTTGATCCATGCCAAAATGTAGCCAGTCGGAAAAATGCCAGACGCGAAATCCCGTAGCGGCAACAATGATGAGCACCAGAACGAGATAAACCCAATTTTTCTTGATAAATTCTTTCATTACTCACCAATCGTAGCAAAAACCACGCAAAAAATCAAAAAATCCCCCGGCTATGGAGGGATCTTTTGCTTCAACTTTTGAAAAATTACATAACCGCGTCTTTGAGCTTCTTCAAAATTTTCGCCTTCAGAACGGTTTTGGCCGGAATGCTGATTGCTTCTCCGGTCATCGGGTTGCGACCCATGCGGGCGGCCCGGTGCCTCTTCTCGATCTTCACGAGACCGGGAATTTCAACAGCTTCTTTCTTGACCGTGGCTTTCACGATCTCGGCCATCTCCTCAAGGACCATAATGACGTCCTTTTTTGCCAGTTGAGTCTTTTCAACCAGCGCTTCCACGAGTTCTTTTTTCTTCATGGTTTTTCGTGTTAATTATGATTTTATAGGCTTGTCCGCCGAAGAGGCGGGTTCGACTTTCAAATACTACCAAAATACTGGCTTTTACGCAATGTTTTGTCAAGGGGGCGGAAAAATGCCTTGTTCTTGGTAGCCCCAAGGGGAGTCGAACCCCTCTTTTCAGGATGAAAACCTGATGTCCTAACCGATAGACGATGGGGCCAAAAACGGGTAGTACAAAGCAAATGATAGCAGAAAATACTGAATTAGTCAACAAAAGCGAGCAGGCTTTATATAATATACTTTATATATTATACTAACATCATGAACCCCGTTAGAAAATCGGGGATTTGTAAGGAATTATTTTTAAGTCGACTAAGGCATTGAAAAAACATTTTTCTAACGGGGTGAATATCCTTGCCATTGAAACTTCCTGCGATGAGACGGCGGTTGCGCTCGTCAAAGCCCGAAAAGATAATTTTGAAGTGATCGATGATCTGGTTTCTTCGCAAATCAAAGTCCATCAGCCTTTCGGCGGAGTCGTGCCGAATTTGGCCGCCCGCGAACATCTGAAGAATCTGCCGCTGCTTCTCAAAAAAACTTTCAAGAAACACAACATCTCCTCAAAAAATATCGACCTGATCACCGTCACGCAAGGACCGGGGCTTATTCCCGCTTTGCTCATCGGCACAAATTCCGCAAAGGTGCTTGCTTATGCATGGAAGAAACCGCTGGTTGGCGTTCATCATATTGCAGGACATATCTATGCTAACTTCGTTGGTAAAAATTCCAAAACTAAATTTCCGATTCTAGCTCTCATTGTTTCCGGAGGACATACCCAACTCATTTTGATGAAAAAACATCTTGATTTCAAAATTGTCGGCGAAACACTTGACGACGCGGCAGGAGAAGCGTTTGATAAAGTGGCAAGAATATTGGGATTGGGATATCCGGGAGGACCGGCTGTATCTGCAATAGCCGATAAATTTAAAAAAAATACTAAATACAAAATACTAAATACAAAATACCAACTTCCTCGACCGATGATCAACTCTGGAAACTTAAACTTCTCTTTCTCTGGCCTGAAAACAGCTGTGCTATATACCGTTAAGAATAATCCGCAAATACTCAAAAACAAAAGTCTCACCGCCGCCCTTTGTGCTGAATTTCAACAAGCCGTGATCGATGTTTTGATTTTTAAAACTCTGCGCGCGGCGAAAAAGTATAATCCGAAAACCATACTCGTGGGAGGAGGCGTCTCCGCGAACAAAGAATTGCGCAAACAATTGGGCAAAGCAATAATAAAAAACATGCCGGATACTAAATACCATTTGCTGGATGCTAAATACTCCCTTGATAATGCCGCGATGATCGCTATTGCCGGATATTTTCAATATAAATTGGCAAAAAATAAGAAAAAATTTCTGAATAATTGGAAGAATTTGGAAGCCGACGCGGGATTTGAATTGAAATAAATCAAAATGAAAAATATAATCAAAATAATTTTCCTTGCCATTGTTTCCGTCGCACTTGCGATTGTCGTTGAGCAATTGGTCGCCGCAGTGGTCAGCGCTTTTTGGCAAAGAGAAATTGTCCTTGAGTCGTATATGCATTTCACCTGGTTTCTCGCCTTTTCGGCAATCATTGAGGAAATTTCAAAATACTGGGCTGTATATTTTGTGATCAGAAATAAGTTTGGCATGGAAAAAATCCGCTTTGTCCTCGCCTCCCTCTTCTTGGGCACCCTGTGGGGAGTTCTCGAAATCGGATTGGTTCTTGTTTCCGATCAGAAAGTTATTTCCACCTTCCGGTCCAGAAATCCGGAGGTGATCTTTTTCTTCGCCACCGTTATCGCGCTCCATGCTCTCGCCGCATACCTCATGGGAGTATTCATTTCCGCCGAAACCTTTTCCGGCCGACTGAAACACCTGAAAATCCTCTTCTTTCCCGTGCTTATCCACCTGCTTTTCAATTTTTTGATTATCCAAAAAAGCGATTTTACGAATTACCTTGTCGTTTTTTCACTGGCCGCATTCTTCCTGATCGGAACATCGATTTTGGCCTTAAGTTACAAGAGGCTTGCCTAATTGTGAAACTGGATATATACTGAAAGCAGTAAAAATCATTAGCATAAGCGCAATTCTATGAAAGAAAAAAAGTCATTTTTCGAACGGCTCACCGGATCAAGAAATGTTCCAGAAAGAGAAGTGTATAGGGAGCAAGGTCAGCCTTTCAACTATCAAACTCAACCTCCAGTTCAGCCTCAATCTCAACCTCAGATGGGAGGACATTCAATCCAACCGCAGGTAAATATGCGAGAGGATTATGCCGTTGAGCCGACCGCGCCAAGCGCTCCTGCCGAGCAGGACGAGAATTGGGCGGGCGATTCAGAGGGCCAGCTCACGATCGATGTCTATCAGACCGACAACGAAATTGTGATCAAATCAACCATCGCCGGCGTGAAGCCTGAAGACCTGGATGTGACAATCAATAATGATATGGTGACCATCCGCGGAGATCGGAAAAACGAAGAAGTGGTTGAGAGCGAAAACTATTATTATCAAGAATGCTATTGGGGAACTTTTTCCCGCTCCGTCATCCTCCCCATTGAAGTCATCGCCGACAAAGCCGAAGCCGCTATGAAAAACGGAATTCTGACCATCCGCCTTCTCAAATCCGACACAACCAAGAGCAAGAAGATCCAAGTGAGAGGGTTTTAAATTAATATTTTCTGAAACCCGGCTAATTCAGCCGGGTTTTTTGTTTATTAAGACATTCCTAATCTCCGAGATTAGGAAAGGGTAGAATACTTACATTTTTTGCCCGTTTTCCTTACATTATATGCACGGGGAGGACCAGGTCAGGAGGCTTGGTTTTCTTGTTCTTGAAAAATCGATCGGGAGGGAAAATACGATGGTCATAAAGTTTCCAAAATTAATCAGAATAAGGAACGCGCCCGACCTCGAGGGGCTAGAAAAAGCTCTCATCGGATGTGAACTTCCGCCCGAAAGCGCTATTTGTATTCCTCGAAAAAAGCCAGTTTATCTTGTTTTCTCGGTACGCGTAAGCGCTCTCAAAGAAAAATACCCAGAGATCGCACGCAAGTTTTCGGAAGAAATTCGGATATTTCACGGCGACACCTTGGTGTTCGGCGCCAGTGATTGTGAAATTATTCATTAAAGTCTAACTCAAAGGAGTAAAAAATGAACACTTCGATTTCGCAAATTTTGAGAATTCCGGAACAAAAATTCACACCCTTGTCATATAGGCCGGGCGTAGGAGGCGCATCAACTTTCTCGATGCCCAGCAACCTCAAAGAGTTGCTGGTGAGGTTCGAGGAAATCGCCAGCATAGTGATGCCGGATGGCAGCTATAATGGCAACAGTTGCCACGCAGAAGGATACGCACTGTGCCTGGCGCATGAGGGACAGCCAACGGAAGCGAATCAACTTTTCGAAGCCATCATCGGCAATTCGCAAGAAATCCTGAGCACGGATATCTTTGGCAAATATGTTCCTGTCAGGGGTCGAAAAGGAACACTCGGTTACGAAGGATTATTCCGATACGCGAATCTCTGCAACTCTTCCGCTGACAAAGATGCATGCATGGCAAAACTTTTGTCGGAGCTGATCCAAAAAGTGCCGACGGAATGTTATCCCATCCGGCTTCAAGACATCCGCGTGGATTCCATCCAAATCCTTCTTAATCTCGGTATGGAAGAGCTCGACGGCATCCCGTCGCTTAAGGAGGAACTGAAGAGAGCTAAAAAACATCAATACTGAACGCATCTTTAAGGAGGACGAATTTACCCGCCGCTGCCGATTGCATCTAATCGGTCGCGGCTTTTTTTTATTCTAAAAATTATCAAGTTCCATTTTCCGTAATACCTTGTACAACTGCGATTTTTCAAGTATTCTAAAGACAATGAAACGGATTTATTTTATCATCCCGATAATTTTTTTTACCCTGCCTGTTTTTGCACGCGCTGAGGAGCTTAATCTCGGAAATTTTTCCATGGATGAGATTCAAAAGATCACAGGCGCGCCGATCAATTTGCATATAAAAGACAAAACAATATCGGCGGACAAAAATGCTCTTTCCGGCTGGCTCAAGATCCGTCCGGCTCTCAAAGTGAGTCCGAGCTACAACTCTGAGGCGGAGAACATCAACTTTTTTCCGACCGATGATCCGGGAGCGAAGATATATTTTCGCTTTCTTGATCGCGAGCAGGATCGATATCATATCCGCATTTCAACTGGTCTCACGCTCGATGAAGAAGGGCTCAAAAATTATCTCGCGAAAATGAAAGAAGAAACACGCGTCGCGCCGCAAAATGCAAAACTTTCTTTTGAAGGCGGAAGTGTCGGCGCCTTCTCGCTCTCAAAAGACGGATGCGAGATCAACAGTGAAAAAAGTTCTGAAGACATCAAAAAAACATTCGCGGACAATCCATTTTTGAAGGAAATAACTCTTGAAACAAACGTTCTGAAGCCCGACGTCACAAGCACCGACCTCGATAAATACGGAATCAAGGAGCTGATCGCACAAGGCGTTTCTAATTTTCGCGGTTCGCCCAAGAACCGCATCCACAATATCACCGTCGGAGCTTCGAAGTTCAATGGGGTTCTCATCAAGCCGGAAGAAGAATTTTCTTTTATCGAAACTTTGGGCCCAGTAGACGCTTCGACAGGATATCTCCCCGAACTCGTCATCAAAGTTGACAAGACTATTCCTGAATACGGCGGAGGGATGTGCCAGGTTTCCACAACGATGTTTCGGGCCGCACTGAACGCTGGACTCAAGATCACCGCCCGCACCAATCACGCCTATCCGGTTCAATATTATGCTCCTCAAGGACTTGACGCGACGGTCTATATCCCTAAACCGGACCTGATGTTTTTGAACGACACGCAAAAATATATTTTGATTCAGACCCGCATCGAAGGCACTCAGCTGTTTTTTGATTTTTTCGGAACAAGCGACGGCCGCCAGACGAAAATTGTCGGACCGTTCGTGACCTCGCGAGGTGATGCCGGCGCGATGAAAACGATTGTCACGCAGGAAGTCTATGGCGCTGACGAAAATCTTATCCGAAAATCAGAATTCAAAAGCAATTATGACTCGCCTTCCAAATACCCGCACCCGGGCCAGAAAAAAATAACCGAAAAGCCAACCGACTGGTCAAGCAAGGAATGGAAAGAATACAAAAAAGCGAACGGGATATAATTGACTTTATATAAAAACTATTCTATACTCTTCGAGTGTGATTTTGTTTTCGTCCTCGTAGTTCAACGGATAGAACACTAGCCTTCTAAGCTGGTCATGGAGGTTCGATTCCTCCCGAGGACACAATCCGACGCGTCCATAGCTCAGTTGGTAGAGCAGGGGACTCTTAATCCCAAGGTCGCAGGTTCGATCCCTGCTGGACGCACAAGAAAAAATTATGGCGGCCATCGTTCAATGGCAGGACATCGGGTTGTGGTCCCGAGAACGAGGGTTCAATTCCCTCTGGTCGCCCAAATAGTGAAAAAATTGACCCCATGGCGATAAGGAGCTAAAATAAAGTCAATATTATCCGTAAAATAAAACAGTATGAATCAAAATCAAACCGAGCAAAAAGCCATTTTGATCGTTGAAGACGACACATTTATGGCAAGTCTCCTGGAGCGAAAATTAAAGCAAAGCAATTTTCAGATATTCAAAGCAGCAAGCGTCGACGAAGCCCGCGAAATCATCGAAAAAAATCCGATCAGTCTTATTCTTCTGGACATCATCCTCCCTGGAATGGACGGAATTTCTTTTCTCAAAGAATTGAAACTGAGCCCGGAGTTCAAACGCATTCCCGTGATCATCACTTCAAATCTCGGCCAACAGGATGAGATCGACCGAGGCCTCGCCGAGGGTGCCAATGACTATATCGTGAAGGCTCACGCCACACCCGGAGAAATCGTGGAAAAAGTCACAACTATTCTTGGTCAATAGCAGTCCTTATTTTTCAATACGCCGAAAGTGGAAAACAAAAATAGCAGCGCAAAAGTGAAATATGTCTGGCTGTTTCAAATCATCATCGCCGTCGTGGCAGGCACGGCTTTTTATTTTGATTTTTTGCAAATTCCGGCGGCTATTTTCCTATTCGCCATAGTTGCCGTAAATTCGATATTATTTGGAAGCATTTTTTCCGAGCTGAAAAGAACGCAAGAATCATGTTCAGCCGAGACGGAAGACAAATCCAAAAAAATCCAAGAATTTGACAAAATCACCCGCCAATTGGTCAAGCGGGAATTGGAAGTCGCTCACGTCAATCAAAAACTTGGAGAACTGGACGCCGCCAAGTCTGATTTTATTTCCGTCGCCGCTCATCAGCTTCGTACTCCTCTCACCGGAATAAAATGGTCTTATACCGCGCTTCTCGACAAAGAAACAGGACCGCTCAATACTGACCAAAAAGAAATTGCCGAAAAAGGACTCTCTGCCATCGACCAATCAATCAATCTCATTAATGACCTTCTCAATGTCGCTCATCTTGAAGAAGGAAAGCTTGATTTTGTGTTTAAGCGGCAATCCATCATCCCTATCGTCAAAAAAGCCGTGGACGGAATCAGGCTGATCACTGAAGAGAAAAAAATAACGCTAACCTCAAAAATTCCAGCTGAAGCGGGTTTTCCGGAGCTCAATATTGATGCCGACAAAATGGCGCTGGCTATAGCCAATATTTTTGACAACGCCGTGAAATATACTCCCATCGGAGGAAGAATAGATTTTAGCGTTGATCAAGATCAAGGATTGGTGAAAATTTCCATGCAAGACAGCGGCATCGGCATTCCGAAAAGCCAAAAAGGACGACTCTTCACAAAATTTTTCCGCGCCGACAACGCGACAAAAGTCCAGACTGACGGCACAGGTCTCGGCCTCTTCATGGTGAAAAATGTCGTTGACCGCCATGGCGGAAAAATCATAGTTGAAAGCGAAGAAGGAAGAGGCACGACTTTCATCATCACTCTTCCGGAAATTACAGCGAAGAAGAGTTGAATAGAATTTTCCGTTTTTTGCAACCAAAAATCCTGCGACAAGGGGGATTTTTTTGTGCCCTCGTCAGGATTCGAACCTGAAACGCTTGGTCCGAAGCCAAGCGTGATATCCGTTTCACTACGAGGGCGTAGCTACAGCAATCTAGCAAAAAACGGCCAAATGGTCAATCAGAAGCCTTCCGGATAAAATATATCCCTTCCCGTGAAACTGGGAAAGTTTTCCAATTTGTTTTTGCGATTATCCATCAGATTGACCATTTTTTTGTACCCGGCCTTGTCAAAAGAAAATTTCGCCTGCTCGTTGATATAACTCTGTTTTTTGGCTTCGTCCCAATCCGCCTTCCAGATATAATTGTACCAGACAAAAACGCAAAAAGCCGCCGCCGCCAGAAGCGACATCATGAAAAACCATCTCGCGAAAAAAACGGATATTTTTTTGAATATTTCGCGCGCCATTGCCCCGAAATCTTTTTTTTCTGAATATTCTTTATTTTCCATTTGTATAAACTCCGATAATTATCGTCGATTTTACGCTTTGATTTTCAACATCCGCCACAACATCACTCCCTGCCGTTTGAGTCGCCTGGCTTTTGACTATTGGGATTGTTTGGAAATTGTAGACCCGGACAAAGTATGGAAAATTTTCAAGCTTGGTGAGAAAATCAAGAAAAGCTCCATATCCTCCAGAAAGTTCGACCGAAAAACCGAGTTGATTTGAAAAATCCGGCGCCTTGTCTTTCGGCTTAGCTGTTTTTTGCGCCTGGCTCTCTTTTTGAAGATCTTTGGTGGATTCAGCATCAGACGCTTGAACAACCGGTTTTTTTGAAGCCAGAGCGCTAATTTTCGCCAGATCAGCAACGCTGATCTTTATTGAGTTGCCGGTTCCAATGGCAATATCTTCCAGCAGTTTGAGAAACGGAACCGCGTCTTCTTTATCCACCAGCATTGCTTTCATTTCTTTCTCGCGCGTTTCGATCCCTTCAAGCTCTTTTCCAAGCTCGAGTATTTTCTGACTCCTCTCCTGCTTGACCAAATAGTCAAGTTGCTCTTTTTGTATATCATCCGAGATTTTTTTGATCTTGCCAAATTGCCAGCAAAAAGCCAGCCAGCTCAGACCAACAGCCAAAAGAAAAACAACAAAGACTACGAAACATATTTTTTTGTCGAATCTGTTCTTCATAATATCTTTATTTTCGAATCAAATAATCCTCGGGAATATTCGGCTCCAAATCAAAATCAAAATCTTTGGAAGCCACGAGATTGGAAATATCAATAGGAAACTGAAATCCCTCATTTTTCAATTTGTCTTGAAAATCGAGGAAAGCCTCCCGCGTTTTTGAAAATCCGGATATTTTGATCTGACCACCCTCGGCAGAAAATTGCTTTATACGAACATCGCTTGGACAGATCTCCGAAATCCGCACCAGAACCCGCGCCCAGTTGGGCACGGTCGAACTTATTTTTGCAAGCGCGGCAATTTGGCCATTGGTTTCCTGAAAAACTTTTTCCAATCGCCCTTCCTTGGCCATGCTCCCGGCAAATGAACGACTGCTTGATTTTTGAGCAGCCTGATATTCAATTCCCAGAACGCCCTGCAAAAAATAAAGCACTCCGTTCAAGAGCAAGAGCGCGCCAATAAAAGCAACTCCCAGTTTCGAAGCGAACCCGATCTTCCTTTCTTCTTTTATTTTTTCTTTTTGACCGTCCGAAAGGACATTGATGTCAATCTTCATAATCCGCTCCCCGAAGAGCCAATCCTATTACCGTGGAATAGGACAATAGATCCCGGGCAGATATTTTATAGGGAAAATTTTCGATGTCTATGTTCATCATCGGATTTCCCATGATAATTTCTTTTTTCAATCTGTCACCCAAATATTTTGGAAGATCATGAAGCAGGGAACCGCCGCCGGAGAGAATTATCTTTTCGACTTTGTCACGGCTGTTGATGGATTCGTTGTAAAAATTGATGGATTTTTCTATTTCGGAGGCCAAATTTTCGATAAGGGGATTGAAAATCTTGAAAAGCATATCCTCATCGGCCATTTTGCCAAGACCGTATTTGAACTTTATTTTTTCCGCCTTTTCCCAGCCAACACCAATCTCTTTTTGAAGAGCTTCCGTGAACGATTTTCCGGAAAGCGGTATGCTCGAGGTAAAATAGGGAATTTGATTTTGGCAAATGGCAAGACTCGTATTTTCCGCTCCGATATCGGCGATGAGAACGGACTGTTTGTTGTTTTCACTGTCGGAAAGACTGCGGATCGTGGCCACTATGTCAATTTCCACCGCAAGCGGCACCAGCCCGGCCAGAACAACCGCCTGGCTGTATGCGTCAACAACGCTCCTGGGAACCGCCACGACCAAAACGTCTTCGGTATTTTCCTTGAATCCGATCACTTGCCAGTCAAGATACACTTTGTCCAACGAGATAGGAATATTGGCTTCTGTCTCCCACTTTACGGCTTCCCGCGCTTCTTCGGACGTCATTCTTGGAATTTGGATAGTTCGGATAAAAGCCTTCGTTTCCGGAATGGAAAAAATAACGTTTTTTATTTTTATAGGACTCGGCTGGGAAGTTGCCAGAAGATTTTTGATCTCATCCGCCAGTTTTTGCGGATTGATGACTTGTTCCGATTGCACTATTCCGCGAGGAAGAATTTTTCTCCCGCAGGAAACCAACCGAAAATTGTTCCGTTTTTTTTCAATCCAAACGGCTTTGAGCGAACTATTCTCAAT
>JAZDKQ010000018.1:0-41575 GCA_043802865.1 Candidatus Moraniibacteriota bacterium | reverse complement strand
GCTTCTCGTCGATCTTGATCCGCAGGCCAATGCGACGAGCGGGCTTGGAGTGGACCCGCGAACACTCAAAAAAAGCCTCTATCATAGTATGATTCTTGGAGAGCATCCGGGGCCGCATATCGTCAAGCTCCAAACTTTTGGGCACAGTCTTTTGCCGTCGAACAGGGATTTGGCCGGAGCGACGATTGAGCTTGTGAATCTTGAGAACAGGGAATATAGACTGTACAACGTCCTTCGCCAGATCCGCACGGAATATGACTATATCATCATCGACAGCCCGCCCAGCCTCGGGCCGCTCACGATCAACGGGCTCGTGGCGTCTGATGAAGTTTTGATTCCGGTCCAGTGTGAATATTATGCTCTCGAAGGGTTGAGCCAGCTTTTGGAAACAATCAATCTCGTCAAAGACAATCTCCAGCCCGATCTCAAAGTGATGGGCGCGGTTCTGACCATGTTTGACCGGCGCAATCGATTGAGCTATCAAGTTGTCCGCGAAGTGAAGGACCATTTTCCGGGAAAAGTTTTCGACGCGATCATTCCTCGCAGCGTCCGCCTGGCTGAAGCGCCGAGTTTTGGAAAATCAATTTTCGATTTCGATCTTTTTTCAAAGGGCGCGAAATCATACAAAAATCTTGCAAGCGAGGTCTTGCGAATGGAAAAAGAAGGCGAAAGCGGGTTTCATTTGTGATTTAAAAGTTAAAAATAAAAATTGAAAATTAATTTCTAATTTATATGGCAAACAATAATTTTGGACTGGGCAGGGGACTAGCTTCGCTCATTCCTCAAAAAAATGGTCCGGCGAGAAATGTTTCGCAAGTTCCCGTGAAAACGCAGGCGGGGACGCTGCAGGATGATTTTCTTGAAGTGCCGATCGAAAAAGTTGCCTCGAACCCCCAGCAGCCGAGGCACAATTTTGACGAGAAGGAGCTGGCGGAGCTCGCCGATTCGATCAAAAAGCACGGTGTCATTCAGCCGCTGGTTGTGGCGAAGATCGCGCCCGACCAATATGAGCTCATTGCCGGGGAGCGCCGGCTCAAAGCTGCAAAACTTGCCGGACTCAAGATGGTTCCGGTGATCGTGCGCGTTGAATCGGGAGAGCGGGAAAAGCTTGAACTTGCCCTTGTTGAAAATATTCAGCGCCACGATCTTGATGTTTTGGAAGAAGCGCGGGCATACAAAAAATTGATCGAAGAATTCGATCTCACCCAGGAAGACGTGGCGGACAAAGTCGGAAAGAGTCGCAGCGCCGTTGCGAACAAAGTGCGTCTCTTGGGATTGCCAATTGAAATTCAGCGCGCGCTCACCGAGGGGAAGATCAGTGAAGGCCACGCCCGTTCCATTCTCGCCATCGAAAATCCGGAAAAGCAGAGGGCACTTTTTGAGCTTATTTTAAAGGATAATTTGACTGTCCGCCAAACTGAAGACAAAGTCAAAGAAGTGACTGTTTCGACTCACACGCGGCGTCTTGGACCGGCTGGAGTTTCTCCCTTCGCGGAGGAAGAAGAAAAAATTTCCGCCAGTCTTGGCACAAAAGTGAGCATCAAAAAATCCGGCAACGGCGGAAAAATTTCGATTGATTTTTATTCAAGGGAAGAACTTGAAAATATTTTGAGCAAAATTTCTTAGAAAATATTGTCATTGCAAGCCCATCCCAAGGCTGGATAAACTCCGCGAAGCAATCCCGTATTTTACAGAATTGCTCGAGATTGCTTTGTTGCTGTGCTCCTCGCAATGACAAAAGCAAAAATACTAAATACAAGATACCAAATACTATATACTAGCGGGTCTTTATCCCTGCTTTGCGCAGCTGATGGCGGATGCGGGATTTGGCGTATGTCGTGCTGACGATGCGCAGCCAGTCTTGATTGGGCAATTTCATTTCTTTCGAGGTCATGATCTCCACGACTTGGCCGTTTCTCACTTTGAAATCAAGGGCCACAAGCCTTCCATCCACTTTTGCTCCTGTTGTGCGGGCGCCGATTTCACTGTGAACGGCGTAGGCAAAATCAATCGGCGTCGCGCCTTCGGGAAGATTGATGATGTCGCCTTTGGGAGTGAAAGCAAAAATGTGGTTTTGAAAAAAATCAATTTTGACGCTTTTCAAGAAATTCTCGTTGTTTTGTCCGGTTTCCGTCTGCCATTCGCGAAGTTGCTTCACCCAAAACAGTTCCTGCTCGGGAATTTCCTCGGGCGAATAGCGGCGCAGAAAATAGTCGCGCCAAGTTTTGGCCGATGAATATATCCAGTGGGCGGCAATTCCGAACTCGGCTTCAGTGTGCATCCGCGGCGTGCGGATCTGAATTTCCAAAATTCTGCCCCGCGGACCAAAAACGGTCGTATGTAGAGAGCGATATCCGTTCGGCTTGGGAAGAGAAATATAGTCTTTGATTCGTCCTATTAGCGGGCGATATCTTTTATGTACGATTCCAAGCGCTTCATAGCAGTCGGGAACTTCAGGGACGATCACTCGTACGGCAACAACGTCATAGACCCGCTCAAGGTTCATATTGTGTTTTTTTAGTTTTAGAAAAAAGCGATAGACGTGCTTTGCTCGTCCGTGAACATCCAAGACTTTGATCTTGTACTTCAAAAGTTCTTCGCGCAGTTCCCGGATGGCGGCCTCAACATCCTTCGTGCGTTCCTTGAACTCTTTGTCGATCAGATCTTTCGCCAACTTATAATTTTCCGGATCGAGATATTTGAATGACAAGTCTTCGAGTTCGCCTTTGATCTCGCCGATTCCGAGGCGGTTCGCAATCGGCGCGTATATTTCCATCGTCTCACGCGCGATGCGCTGCTGTTTTTCGGGAGGCAAGGCGTCAAGGGTGCGCATATTGTGCAGGCGGTCGGCCAGCTTGATGAGGACGACGCGGATATCCTCCGTCATCGCCATGAAAATTTTGCGAAGATTTTCGAGCTGGACCTCCTTCTTGTCTCCGCGCAGTTTGAATTTTCCAAGTTTTGTGATGCCGTCGACGAGGCGTGCAATTTCGTCGCCAAATTTCGCGCGGATCTCTTCAAGCGTCACAATTGTGTCTTCGGGGACATCATGAAGAAGCGCGGCGGCGGTTGTTTTGGAGCGCATTCCGATCTCGGCGAGGATCGCGGCGGTTTCGATGCTGTGTTCAAAATATTCCCCGCCCGATTTCCTTTTTTGTCCCTCGTGAGCTTTTTTGGCAAACTCAAAAGCCACCGCGACCAATTTTCGCTGCGTCTGATTCAAAGGATTCTTATATCTGGCAAAAAGTTCGTCGAGTGTCATATTAACAGCATATATTCACTTTATATAATACGCAAATAAAAATCCTAAAGTTCTAATTTAGGATTTTTGCTTTTAAGCTGTGGTTTTGCGCTTTTTTTGTTTTGATCTTTTAAATTTTCTCGTATCCGCACTCTTTGTTGCCGCATTTTATTTTTCCTTTGGCCTGGAAAGTGCGGAGACCTTGGCATTTGGGGCAAGTTTCGCCAGTGGGCTTGTTCCAAAGAGAAAAGTCGCAGGCCGGATATTTTGAGCAGCCGAAGAAGAGCCGGCCTTTTTTGGATTTGCGCTCGAGGATGTCACCTTCTTTGCATTTCGGGCACTTGACGCCTGTTTTTTTGGCGATCGATTTGATGGTTTTGCATTCCGGATATTTGCTACAGCCAAGAAACGTGCCGAAGCGGCCCCGTTTTACGACCATCGGCGCGCCGCATTTTTCGCAAACTTCGCCACTGTTTTCTTCTTTCTGCTCTTCGGCCGTTTTTTCGGTATATCTGCACTCCGGATATTTCATGCAGGCGATGAATTTTCCAAACCGGCCGAATTTCATGATGAGATCTCCTCCGCATTTTGGACACTGGCGGCCGAGTTTTTGAAGGAGATCTTCTTTCTTCACCTCGCCGGATTTGTTTTCCAGATTTTTGTGAAAAGGTTCATAGAATTCTTTGATCACCGGCACCCATTTCTTTTCGCCGGAAGCGATCTTGTCAAAATCTTCTTCAATCGTCGCGGTGAACTTCATATCCACGATTTTCGGAAAGTGTTCGACGAGCAAGTCATTCACGAGAAGCCCGATCTCCATCGGAGCGAGTTTTTTCTCCTCGTTCTTTTCGACGTATTTTCGGTCGATGATTGTCGAGATTGTCGGTGCGTATGTTGAAGGCCGGCCGATCCCGTATTCTTCCATCACGCGGACAAGCGACGCTTCGTTGTAGCGGGGCGGGGGAGTGGTGAACTTTTGAGTGGGAATCAATTTTTCAAGATCCAAATCTTCTTTCTCTTTGAGATCAGGCAAAAGATTTTCCGAAACGGACATCTTTTCTCCGTACACTTTCAAATATCCGTCAAATTTCACAGTCGAGCCATTGGCCTGGAAAGTATAATTGTTTTTCTTGTCCCTCACCACTTCTTCGGAAGAATCAATTTTTGAGGCGTTTACATTTTGCTTATTTTTTTTATCGGAAGTGGTGAGGGATGAACCCTTTGCATCAATCAAAACTTTCACTGAATTGAGAACTGACGGTTGCATTTGGGAGGCGACCATTCTTCGCCAAATCAAGCCATAGATCCGAAGCTGTTTTTCATCCAATTTATTGAGGTCATCTGGCGCCTGACTCGGATTGGTCGGACGGATGGCTTCGTGAGCCTCCTGCGCGCCCTTTGATTTGGTTTTATAAAAGCGCGGACTTTCGAGAGCGTATTCGGCGCCGAATTTTTTTCCAATCATTTTTTTTGCGGCGAGCATCGACTCGAGCGACAAGTTCGTGCTGTCCGTTCGCATATAGGTGATGAACCCTTGCTCATAAAGTTTTTGGGCAAGCATCATTGTCAATTTGGCGGAATATCCGAGCGAGTTGATGGCCGTCTGCTGAAGAGTTGAGGTCGTGAAAGGAGCCGGGGGAGTGCGTTGAATTTCTTTTTTTGTGATCTCGCTCACTGTGTATTTTGCTTTTTCAAGTTCTGCTGTTATCTCGTCGGCTGTTTTCTTATCAGCAATAACTGATTTTTTTGTCTTGTAATCTCCCGCAAAAAGTTTGAGCGTGATCACTTCTTCGATTTTTTTCTCGTTTTGATGCGTGAGCGCGGCTTCAAAAGTTGTTCCCAAGACCGGATCTTGGGAATTTTCCCAAGATCCGGTCTTGGGGCGAAGTTCCGCGGCGATCGTCCAAAATTCTTCTTTTTTGAATTTTTCGATTTCGCGTTCTCGTTCGGCGATTATACGCAGGGCAATCGATTGTACGCGTCCGGCGGACAGTCCGCGCCTGATCTTGTCCCAGAGAAAAGGGGAAAGTTCGAAGCCGACCAACCGATCCAAAACCCGGCGTCCTTGTTGGGCGTCCACCAGATCAAAGTTGATGCTGCGCGGGCTGTCGAGCGCTTTCTCGATGGCTTTTTTCGTGATTTCGTGAAATACGATCCGGTTTTTTTCGCGCGGGTCGAGATTCAAAATTTCCGAAAGATGCCATGCAATCGCCTCTCCCTCGCGGTCTTCGTCGCTTGCGAGGATCACCGCTTCCGCGGTTTTGGCCGCTTTCTTGAGCATTTCGGCCTTCTCTTCCGATTTTGGATTGACAATATATTGTGGCTTGAAATTTTTTTCAATATCAATCCCCATTTTCTTTTCCGGAAGATCGCGAATGTGGCCGTAGGAAGACATGACCTTGAATTTCGGTCCGAGGAATTTTGAGATGGTCTTGGCCTTGGTCGGCGACTCGACGATTACTAGCTTCATAAGTTTTGAATTCAAAATTACAGTTTGATAAAATTTTGTCCGCCAATATTTTTCACAGCTCCTTCTATTTCCAGTGTGGCGAGTACCGAACTGACGACCGCTGTGTCCAGTCTAGCCATTTTCGAAATCTTGTCAATGTGAAGGGGCTCGTTGGAAAGAATTTTCCAGATGGTTTTTTCTTCGTCCGTCCTCGGCTCAAAGAGCTTGAGAGCGAGTTGGGGTTGGGTGCGGGAAATATTGAATTCTTCAAGAATATCCGCGGCGGACATGACGAGTTTCGCGCCACGTTTCACGAGCAGATTCGCGCCTGTTGATTGCGGAGAAAATATGTCCCCCGGCACGGCAAAAACTTCTCGGTTCTGCTCAAGGGCAAAACCCGCGGTGATGAGCGAGCCGGAACTTTCGGCGGCTTCGATGACGAGTGTGCCGAGTGCGAGTCCGGCCATGATGCGGTTCCGAGCCGGAAAATTTTGTTTGAGCGAGGGGGTTTTGGGCGGCTGTTCAGTGATCAGCGCTCCGCCATTTTCGATTATATTTTTCGCCAGATTGAAATGCTCGCGGGGATATATCGTCGCGTCGTCGATTCCGGTGCCCAGAACCGCTGCCGTGAATCCGCCGGCGTCGAGCGCGGCCTGATGGGCGATGCCGTCAATGCCGAGCGCAAGGCCGCTCACGATCGTGAGTCCGGCGCGCACGAGATCTTTGGTGAGATTTTCCGTCACCCGCCGGCCATATTCCGTGAATTTTCGCGATCCGACGATCGCGATTGATTTGTTGGAAAGGATGCTCCGGTCGCCCCGGATATACAAAACCGGCGGAGCGGAGGCGATTTCTTTGAGCTGGGTTGGGTAGGCCTTGTCGTTTATAGTGATAATTTCAATATTTTCTTTCGCGAGTTCCTCGAACAAAATTTCCGGAGAATGCTTTTGTCGGAATTGAAAAAAATTATCTATCTGCTTTTTCGAAAAGTCGAGTTGCTCGAAATTATACGCGTTGGTGCTTTTCCAAGCTTCTTTGAGTTCCGAAAAACCGGCCAGCAGTTTTTTGAAAGCCTGTGGCCCGAAGCCGTCTACGCAATTGAAAGCGTGCCAAAAAATTATATCGTTTTGGTTTTTTTCCTCCATACTTGAATATAATATCACACTTTTACGTAATCATTATAGAGACGCGATTAATCGCGTCTCTACGGGTGAATATTGCAATCATTGACAAATTCTGCAGTTCTGCTACGATGTCACTTCTGGGTAGGGGATCCCAGCAAATACTCATTCATATTGAATATAAGGCAAATTCGTGTCTTCCGTCCCGTCTGGAAGTCCGACGGTGTGACCCCTCCTTAATCATCGTTGGGTAAGTTCGGATAGGATGCAAATGCAACTGACTCCGGCGCTTTCAGGTGGGACAGAGGATATTGAAAGTTTAAAATGAAAAGTGAAAAGGGAAAAGTTTTGGAGTCCGGCTTCGCCGGATTTTATTCTGGATTTTTTTGACATTCTTCTGTTTTCCTGCTAATATTTCCAAAGACCGAAAGTCCCGGAGCTAATTTGTTCAGAAATTTGCCGCTCTCGCGGTTTTTATTATTTTTTATGGAAATCAGAAACATTGCCATCATCGCTCATGTTGACCATGGCAAAACCACAATCACGGATGCCATTATGCGTCAGACCGGAATGGAGACGGAAGAAGCCGTCACGATGGACAGCGACGTGCTCGAAAAGGAGCGTGGTATTACGATATACTCAAAAAATACTTCGATATTCTATAAAGGCACAAAGATCAATATCGTGGATACGCCGGGGCACGCTGATTTCGGATCCGAAGTGGAACGGGTATTGCGTTCGATTGATTCGGTGCTTTTGGTCGTGGATGCGCAAGAAGGTCCGATGCCCCAGACGAGATTTGTTCTCAAAAAATCTTTGGAACTCGGTATCAAGCCGATTGTCGTGATCAACAAGATCGACAAACCGGCGGCCCGTCCCGAAATTGCCCAGGAACAAGTTTTCGAACTTTTTCTCGATCTTGGCGCAAGCGGCGAACAACTTGACTTCACGGTCGTCTATGCGATCGGACGCGAAGGGATTGCGAAAAGAAGTTTGGATGATGAGTCAAAAGACCTCACTCCGCTTCTCGACACGATCCTCGAAAAAGTTCCAGCCGCGACTTCAAATCCTGATGCGCCTTTCCGGATGCAGCCTTTCAGTTTGGGATATGACAATTTTCTCGGACGTCTGGCGATTGGGAGAATACATGAAGGCACAATCCGGAGCGGTGAAGTATTCGTGAAAAAGTCAACGGGCGAAGTTCGCAAAGGGAAAATAATAAAAATGTTCACCTTCGAAGGAATATCGCGAAAAGAAATTTCGCAGGCCTCGGGCGGGGATACGGTGATGATCGCTGGCATTCCGGACATTGATATAGGAGAAACAATTTGTGCGAACGCTGATCAAGAACCTTTGCCCGCGATCAAGATCGACGAGCCGACCATCACGCTCAATTTTTTGGTGAATGATTCGCCTTTTGCCGGGCGCGAAGGAAAATTTGTGACGTCAAAGCAAATCAGAGAACGACTCGAAAAAGAACTCGAAGTGAACGTCGGGCTCAAGGTTGATTTCTCAAATAATGATTTTTATAAAGTGAGCGGAAGAGGAGAGCTCCACATTGCGATTCTCATCGAAAATATGCGCCGCGAAGGATACGAACTGCAAGTTTCCCAGCCGCAGGTTATCATCAAGGAAGAAAATGGAAAGAAACTTGAGCCGTTCGAAGAAGCGACGATTGATGTGCCGGAACAATTTTTGGGAACGATCATTGAAACTCTTGGCAAAAGAAAGGGAATCATGGTTGATATGAAACAAGAAGGCAGCCAAGTTCGAATGGTCTTTGAAATCCCGACCCGGGGAATTTTGGGATATCGCAACCAATTTATGATCGAAACGCGTGGCGAAGGAATTTTTGCCAGCCGTTTTCTGGAATTCCGGCCGCACGCGGGAGCGATTTCCAAGCATGCGACCGGTTCAATGGCTTCGATGGTCGCCGGAAAAACACTTGCCTTTTCACTTGCCAATCTTCAAGACCGTGGCGTCCTCTATATCGGCGCCAACACGGAAGTATATGAAGGAATGGTGATTGGGAACACGGCGAAAGGAAACGACATGGCCGTGAATCCCATCAAAGGAAAAAATCTCACTAATATGCGCTCATCGGGTGCGGACGCGGCCATTCATCTCGTGCCGCCAATGCCGCTCACGATCGAGCGGGGCTTCGAAGTCATGGCGGACGATGAGTATCTCGAGATCACACCCCAAAGCATCCGCCTGCGAAAACAAATCCTGCAAGAAACAGCGCGGATCCAGGCCGGGAGAAGAAAAATTTAGTATTTAGTATTTAGTATTTGGTATCTGGTATATTGTATTTTGTATAAAAAAGAAGCCCTAGCGGGACTTCTTTTTATTTATCAAGCGGCTTTAAGCTAAATATTCCTTAATAAATTCATCAGAAATTTCTGGCAATATTTTTGATACCATTTTTATTTCCAATGCCGTTAATTTTTCTAATACATATTTTTCGGTTGCAATTTTACGATCGCCGCGATTTTCAATACCAATCCGGAGTCTCGAAAAATTTTTCGTGCCAAGCAAATCAATGATATTTTGCGCCCCGTTGTGTCCGGCGGAAGAGGAATCTTTTGAGAGTTTGTATTTTCCAAGCAGCAAATCGATCTCGTCATGGGCGACAACAATATTCTCAAGTTTCACTTTATAATATTTAATCGCCGCCAGAACTGCTTCACCCGAAAGATTCATGAATGTCTGGGGCTTGAGAAGAATTATTTTATCTTGACCTCTTTTTCCAAGACTAATCTCTGATTTTAGCTTCTTATCCACTCTCCAATCCGAAAATCCGAACTCTTCTCGGAATTTTTTGAAAAAATAATCAGCGAACACGAACCCGGCATTGTGGCGGGTTTTTTCATATTTTTTCCCGGGATTTCCCAGCCCGGCGATTAATATTGTTTTCATAAGAATAAAATATTATTAAAACTTCTGATTACTCCCTTTCTTCAAGAGCTCGATATATGTTTTTTCGTCCACTTGCTGATGGTCATATCCGTTTTCGAGATCCTGCACGGAATTTTCTTCGTAATTCAGTTTGTCCGTGAGGTCGGATCCGGCGACAAGGCAGAAATCAGCGTCTTGGCACTGCGCGGAAAGAATGTCGGTTGGATATATCGAAATTTTTGCGCCCAGTTTTTTAGACAAGTCTTCGAGGGAAAAGGGTTTCAGTCCGCCCGTGAGGTCATAGACGGTCGTATCGCTTGTTTTGTTCGAAACGTATCGCTTGGATGTATCTTTGGGCTTGAGCTGGGCAATTTCGGCCTGGTAGTCAAATTTGTCGAGCAGATTTTTCAATTTCGCATCAAAGTTTTTCACGCTACTTTCGTTCACGATCGCAACAGACGTATTCTCAAGCTTCACGGCCGCTTTTTTCCGATTGATAAGCTCAAGGTCGAAAATATTTTTGGAAATGTCTTGAATTTCGTCATATTTTCCCGTGCGGGGGATCAAAATGAAGGCGCGGACTCCGCCTAAGAAAACGTGCGAGACGGCCATCACACTGTCTGATTTTCCGGCGTCGAGGACTTTGTTGGCGGTCGTGTGCGTGTCGATTTTTTTGATGAGATCGATGACGGAGTTGAGTTCGTCGAGTTGGATGTCCGTTCGCAAATGCTCGCCAAGTGTGCCGAGAAGATTGCTAATTTCCGGGATATTGAGAAGTGTTTCCAGAGAAAAGGCTTTTGAGCGCGCTGATTCGAGAATGAGCTGTTGGCGATAGGCCCGGCCGAAGTCACCGTCCTCGTCGTGGCGGGTGCGCGCGAATTTGAGGGATGTTTCTCCGTCGATGGTCTGGAGTCCTTGCTTGATGTCAAAGGTTTGGTAGCTATAGTTCGGCCCCGGATAGCGCTCGTCGTGCAAGTCTTTCGGAACCTGGACTTTGATGCCGCCCAATTCATTGATGATCTGTTTGAAGCCGTCGAAGTCAAGGGCGATATAGTAGTCGATGGGCTGTCCGGTGATGTCAGCGATAACTTTTTTGAGGTCATCAACGCCGGATTTTCCGGATTTATCTTTGTCTTGCGATCGGGCATAGAGCGCGTTGATCTTTGTATAATAATTCGTATCCGGAATTTGCACATAGAGATCGCGGGGAATCGAAAGGAGAGCGGTTTGAAAAGTTTTCGGGTTGACGCTTGCGACGATGATCGAGTCGGTGAGATTCGCTCCCGGATAGTTTTTTCCGGCGAGCCCGACGAGCAAAATATTGATTCTGTCGAATTGTTCGCCTCGCAAAGCTTTCCGATCCGACGAAACGATATCTTTCACGCTTTGCATAAAAGAAGTGGGTTGCTTGTTGTCAATCACTTTCTGGCTCGTCGAATAGAATTTGAACGCAACCGCGATCGATGCCAGAAAAACAATTCCAAGAATACAAACGGCAACAACCGTCCAAAAGAAAAATCTGGATTTTTCGGCCCGAGGCCGACCAGCCTCGGGCTGGTTTCTTTCGGGAAAATTATACTGATCCATAGCTTCAGTATAGCTCAAAGTTGCGGGGGATGTAAAAAAAATAGACTAAAGACATAATGTTTCACAACATTCCAAAAACCAAAATTATCCCTTATATAAAACCAATTCAACCCCTTGCCAAGGCGGTTTTTTTCTGCTATTATGCCTCTGATGACTGAAGAAAAAGACATAGAGCCCCAAGCCGAAGAATACGGTTTCAAGGGCGTGATTTGGGAGATCGTGAAAATGGTTTTCTGGGTGGTGGTGATCATTGTCCCCATCCGGGTTTTTTTGATCCAGCCATTTTTTGTGCAGGGGGCGTCGATGGAACCGAATTTCGAGGACAAAGAGTATCTCATTGTGAATGAACTCGGCTACAAAACGACCGAGGTTGGTTTTGGGAAAGGGTCTGATCTTTTCACCGTGAAGCCGTTCAAGGAGCTCCAGCGCGGGGATGTGGTTGTGTTTCGTTATCCAAAGAACCCGTCTATATTTTATATAAAAAGAATCATCGGTCTGCCGGGGGAGAAAATCGAAATTTCCGGCGACAAAGTCAAAATTTTCAATTCCGAAAATCCGAACGGTTTCGTGCTTGACGAGGGCAAATATCTTTCGGCTTCAGTGACGACATCGGGCGAAATAAATATGAATCTGAACGATGAATATTTCGTGATGGGCGACAATCGTGATTATTCTTCAGATTCGCGCTCATGGGGTCCGGTTCCGGAAGTGGATGTGATGGGGAAAGTGGTATTGAGGGCGTGGCCGATCGGGAAAGCGTCGATTTTCTAGAATTTTCAACTATAATTTATGCCTAAGAAAAAACTTATCAAAAAACCTATTAAGAAACAAAAGGCAGTCGAGGAGAAAGAAGAGCTTCTCCTCCAGCCTCCGCGTGGAATGCGGGATATTTTGCCGAAAGACCAGCCGTATTGGCAGCAAGTGAGAAAAGTTTCCGAAAAAGCGGCGGCTGATTTTGGTTATCGCCGGATCGATACGCCGATCGTTGAATTCTCGAATCTTTTCACCCGCGGAATCGGAACTGGGACAGATATCATTGAAAAAGAAATGTATTCATTCTCAACGAAAGGCGGCGAAAAAGTTTCCCTGCGTCCCGAGTTCACGGCCGGCATTGCTCGCAGCTATATCCAAAACGGAATGCAAGTCGAGTCAAAGCCGGTGAAACTTTTTTATACCGGTCCTTGCTACAGATATGACCGTCCGCAAGAAGGCAGATTTCGCGAATTTTTTCAGTTCGGCTGCGAAGCCTTTGGCGAACAGGACGCGATCATTGACGCGCAGATGATCCAAATGGCTTGGCGGATCATTTTTCAGCTGGGGATCAAGAATGTCACCGTGCATGTCAATAGTATCGGTTGTTCGCATTGCCGCAAGCAATATCGCAATCTCCTTGTGAGCTATTTTGAATCAAAGCGGCAAAAACTTTGCATTGATTGCAAAAAACGGCTTGAAACGAATCCTTTGCGCATTCTTGATTGCAAAGAAGACAAATGTACGCAGGTCGGCCAAAGCGCGCCGCAGTCCGTCGATCATCTTTGCGAAGAATGCCGATCTCATTTCAAGGATCTGCTTGAATATCTCGACGAGCTTGAAATTCCTTTCGAGATCGATCCGAATCTTGTGCGGGGTCTTGATTATTATACAAAAACCGTGTTTGAACTTTTTGCGGGGCCGGTTGAAGAAGAAGCGAAGAAAAAAGCTCTCGGCGGAGGCGGCCGGTATGACGGGCTTGTGAAACTATTCGGTGGCGAGGATACGCCGGCGGTCGGGTTTGCTATTGGGATGGACCGGGTTGTCAACGAAATGAAAAAAATGGGCTTGAAGACATATAGAGCGCCTCAGGCGCGGGTATTTTTGGCGCAGCTGGGAAGTTTTGCCAAAAGAAAAAGCCTTCGCATGTTTGAATCTCTGGAACGCAACGGCATCATCGTCGCGGAAAGTTTTGGACGGGGAAGTTTGAAATCGCAACTGAAAATTGCCGATAGATTGAGAGTTGAGATCACTCTCATTCTCGGTCAGAAAGAAGCGATCGACGGGACTGTCATTGTGAAGGAAATGGCCAGCGGAATGCAAGAGACAATCAATGCCAATAAGCTGGTGGATGAAGTAAAGAGAAGGCTGAAAAAATAATTATGTGCGTATTTTGCAAAATTATCCAAAAGCAAATTCCCGCCGATATCGTATATGAAAATGAAGACATCATCGCTTTTCGCGACGCGCATCCAATCGCGCCGGTGCATGTTCTGGTGATTCCAAAAAAGCATATTGCGTCCGTCGCGGATATTTCAGAAGAAGATACGATGCTCATGGGAAAATTGATCGCGACTGCCAAAAAAATCGCCGAGGACTTGAAAATTTCCGAAAAAGGATATAAGCTTTTGTTTCGGGTCGGAGAGCACGGGGGACAGGAAGTGGGGCATATACATTTGCATTTGATCGGGGGAGCACAGTTAAGAGAGGATATTAGGCCTGTTTAGAGAATTTCAAATTATTAGAGAGGGGGTTTTATATGATCCAAGTAAAAAGGAAAGATCGTGAAACATCGGAAAGTTTGATCCGCCGTTTTTCGCGTCGCGTTCAGCAGAGCGGAGTTCTGCTTTCCGTGCGCAAAGGGCGTTTTTACAAAAAAGACAAAAGCCGCCGCCAAGTCCGCGAGTCAGCTCAATATAGGGCGAAGATCAGAAAAGAAGTTGATAAGCTCAAGAAAATGGGAAAATTTGACGAAGAATCGCTCAAGCGCGTGAAGAAGAGGATTAGTGACCAATAAAAATATGATTCATCAACAAATTGAAGCCGAGCTCAAGTCAGCGCTCAAGGCCGGTGAAAAAGAAAAAACCGGCGTTTTGCGTTTTCTCATTTCGGCGATCAAAAATCATCAGATCGAGATCAAAGCCAAAGGTGAAGAATATCTCAAAGACGAAGAAGTCATCGCAGTCATTCGCCGGCAAGTGAAGCAGAGAAAGGATTCCATCGCCGAATACGAAAAAGGTGGCCGGCAAGAATTGGCTGACAAAGAAAAAGCGGAGATGATAATCCTCGAAAACTATCTTCCCTCTCAAGCAGGCGAAGAAAAAATTCGAGAAGTTGTCAAGGCGAAAATTTCCGAACTCGGCGTCACTGATAAATCCGGTTTTGGAAAGCTGATGGGCGCCGCCATGGCCGAGTTCAAAGGCCAAGCCGACGGCGACGCGGTGAAAAAAGTGGTCGAAGAAGAACTGGGATAAGATATTTCAAAAAGATGCCCCGTTCCGCTTAGCGGGGCGGGGTTTTGCTTTTTGGCGAAATTGCGAATATTATGAATTCAATGAAAACATCAATTGAAATTGCCAATCTCACCAAAAAAAAGATCGATCCTGATTTTGTGAAAAAAATCGTGCGGAAAACAGCCAAGTTAGCGGGAGCTGATTTGAAGTGTTTTGATATTTCGATCGTTTTTGTGGGCGAAGCGGAAAGTCGGAAAATAAACCGGAAATACCGCCAAAAAAACAAATCCACAGATGTGCTTTCGTTTAATTTGGATTCGGGGTATAATAAAAAGGGAAAAGTATTGGAAGGGGAACTAGTGCTTTGTTCTGATGTTATTGCAAAAAATGCTCGCGACAACAAAGTTGATTTTTTGCGTGAGTTGGCTTTCGTTTTGGCGCACGGAGTGCTGCATATTTTGGGGTGGCGGCACGGGAGGAAAATGTTTGATTTGCAAGGCAGAGTGATGCGAATCAACGAATGAACGCCAATCAACTAATCACAAATATTTTTTTGAATATTTATTCGCGGATTTGTGATTAGTTGATTAGCATAAGATTTGTAGATTAGCATCACACCCATGGATAATTTCAAAAAACTGTTCAAAAGCTTCTGCCATGCTTTCCGCGGGCTCAAATATGTTGTTAGAAACGAACAGAACTTTCAGCTTGAGATTCTGGGCGGAGTTTTTGTGATCATTCTGATGTATTTGTTCCCGACGCGCAGCCTTGAAAAAATCGCTCTTTATATCGTCATTTTCGCGATGTTGGTGATTGAACTCATAAACACGATATTTGAGCGGGTGGTGGATATGCTCAAGCCCCGTATGCATCCCTATGCCCAGCTTGTGAAAGACATTATGGCGGCGGCGGTTCTGCTTTCGGCGATCGGAGCGGTGATCGTCGGCGTGATAATATTTTATCCATATTCCAAAGACCTTTTTTTTGCTTAAAGTATGTTTTTTTTGTATAATTATCATATATTATGTCAAAAGGTGAAATCGTCATTGGTCTCGATGTCGGATCTTCGAATGTTCGGGCGGTGATTTTGCAAAAATTCGAGGGGGAGGAAAAGCCGCGCGTGATGGGAGTGGGCGTGGCGCTTTCTGCCGGAATGCGCCGGGGAGTTGTGTCTGATGTCGAAGAAACAATCAAATCCATTTCAGCCGCCACCGGGAACGCCGAGCGAACTTCAGGCATTCCTGTTTCGCGCGCGATCGTCAGCGTGGGAGGGAGTCATATCAGTTCACAGGAAAGCCAGGGCGTGGTGGCGACCGGAAAAGCAGATGGAGAAATCACCGGCGACGATTTGTCGCGGGTTTTGAGCGCGGCGGAAACCATTTCGCTTCCCCCGAATACCGAAATTTTGCATGTGATCCCTCGCAATTATTCAGTGGATGACCAGAAAAATGTGAAAGATCCAATTGGTATGAATGGTATTCGCCTCGAAGTGAATTCTCTTTTGGTGCTGGGATCGACCCCTTTTATCAAAAATCTTTCCAAATGTGTCTATCAAGCGGGTGTGGAAATAGACGACCTTGTTTTCGGAGGCCTTGCGGCAGCCAAAGCTGCGCTCAACAAAAGGCAAAAAGAATTGGGCGTGGTTCTTGTCGATATGGGAGGCGGAACTACGAATTTCATAGTCTTTGAGGAAGGCGAACTGGTTCAGATGGGCGTGGTTCCGATCGGCAGCGGGCACATTACGAATGATATTGCCATTGGTCTTCGGACTTCGATTGATGTGGCGGAAAAGGTGAAGATCAATTATGGTTCGGCACTTCCCGACGAAATCGGCAAGAAAGAACAAATAAACCTGGCCGAGATCGACCAAAATGAAGAAGGGGAAATTTCCCGCCATCACATCGCGGAAATCATTGAGGCGCGGATTGAGGAAATATTCAATCTGGTTGACAAGGAACTTCGAAAAACTGGGCGTTCAGGGATGCTTCCGGCGGGCGCGGTTCTTGTCGGCGGAGGAGCAAAGCTTCAGGGCGCTGTGGATATCGCCAAGAAAATTATGCGTCTTCCCGCGCAGACCGGGTTTCCGACGGATCTTGGAGGCATTGTTGACAAGGTGGATGAGCCGGGCTTTGTTTCGGCTGTGGGGCTGGCGCTTTGGGGCATGGAAGAAATGTCGACGCACTCTTCTTCGGGTATGAAACTTCCCGGAATAGACAATCTTCCAAATATGGGGAAAACGGTGGAAAAGATGAAAAGTTGGTTCAGAAAATTTCTGCCATAAAGGACTTCTTGACATTTTTTGAGGCTGTATGCTAGATTGACATACTAGCTTATTAGTCAATATTATAAATCTTATGGCCGAAGTAAAACCAGAAATTGAGACATTTGCAAGAATAAAAGTGGTTGGCGTTGGGGGATCAGGCTCGAACGCAATCAGCCGGATGATCGAGTGCAAACTGCGGGGCGTTGAATTTGTGGCTATCAATACGGACGCGCAGGATCTTCATCATTCAAAAGCAACGGAAAAAATTCATATCGGAAAAAATCTTACCAAGGGATTGGGAGCCGGAATGAACCCGGAAATCGGACGCCAGGCGGCCGAAGAAAACCGGGATGAAATTGCCGAAGTGCTCAAGGGTGCCGATATGGTTTTCGTCACTTGTGGTATGGGAGGCGGAACCGGAACCGGAGGAACGCCTATTGTCGCTGAAGTTGCCAAAGAAGCTGGAGCGCTGACAATTGCTGTCGTGACCAAGCCTTTCAGTTTCGAGGGGGCTCAAAGAAAAGCGATCGCGACGGAAGGACTTGAGAATTTAAAAGAAAGGGTTGACGCGCTCATCACCATATCCAATGACCGTTTGCTTCAAATAATCGACAGAAAAACAACTCTCATAAATGCCTTTCGAGTAGTCGATGATGTTCTTCGGCAAGGCGTTCAGGGAATTTCAGACCTGATCTCAAGGCCCGGGATAGTCAATGTCGACTTTGCTGATGTGAAAGCTATTCTTCAGGATTCAGGCTCGGCTCTTATGGGAATTGGAACGGGAGCGGGAGAAAACAGGGCGTCGGAAGCGGCCAAGGCGGCGATCAGCAGTCCTTTGCTTGAATTTTCGATCGATGGCGCGAAGGGCATTCTCTTCAATGTCAGCGGCGGTCCGGATATGACAATGCTTGAGATCAACGAAGCGGCGAATGTGATCACTGAAAGCATCGATCCGAATGCTAAGGTCATTTTCGGAGCCTCTGTCGATGAATCAGCGAAGAAAGGCGAGCTTATGATTACGGTGATCGCGGCCGGTTTTGACGCGGAAGCGGTGAGTGAAACGACGCTTTCCTCGCCAGCTTCAGCGACAAGGGAACAGAGGAGCATCCTCGAAGATTCAATGATGGCGGTTACCCCTTTGCTGTCCGACGAAAAGCCTAAGTTCATCATTGAAGAAAAAGTCTCTGCGAAGCCAAAAAGGCAGATCAACTTCGAGTCAAAAACAAGTTCGATCGGCGAGGAAGAGGAAGAAGAGCTGGAGATTCCGGCCTTTATTCGGAGGAAAATGAAGAAATAGCGAAGATCTTAAAAAATTTAACAATATTTTTTCAAAAAACAGGGCCGATTTGAGGCTCTGTTTTATATTTGACAAAATGGAACAAATATGTATATTATAAGTCACGAATGAAAACAACTAGCTGGTATAATTATCAGCAAAAAGGAGTTGGGTATGACAAAATTGAGGTTGTTTCTGATTATGGTGGTGGTTATCTTCTTAGCGAACCACTCTTCCGTTGGTGCAGCTGGCGAGGTTTTAGTGATACCGGCATTGCCCTCAGACTTGAGTGGAATCCGAGTTATCAAGCCGGATCCGGCTGTTCCCAAAAAAATCGCCGAATTGCTCGGTGAATGGGAAGGAGACTGGATTACCCGTCCCAGCCGCTTCGATTTGCCCCAAAAAGTCCGGCGGGCCAAGATGATCGTTTACGAGGTCTCGGCAACCAAGATTAAGTATCTTTGGGGGGTAAGCTTCAACCCTGTTACGAAAGCCGAAGCGCGCTGGTCAAAGTATGCCTCTGATCTCAAAGAGAGTGGGGGAAAAAACATATTTTACCATGAGGGGTCTTATGGTTTTGGGCAAGTCCGAACCACGGAATTTTACCTGGAAAACGGGGTTCTGCAAGGCGCCGTTGGAAGCGCCTCCATTGAAATGAGGCGTGTCGGAAGGGGCGCGTTTTAATCAGACAAGAGGGGGGGGATGATCCGCGAGGAGGATTTCCCCCTTTAACTTGCATAAAATTGTTTCATTCGTTTATAATGAGTAGGTTGATAGTTTGTATTTTCTATGTAAGGCGAAGAAATTATTATAATAATGAATAAAAAAAATAAAATTCTCGAGGGAAAAATCGCCTATACCCCATTTATGGATTAAGGAACCACATGAGGTGGTGACCCCCCCGCTCTTTTTCTAGCATCTCAACCAAAAAAGCTCTACTGGACAGAGCTATAGTTTGTCTCGATATTCGCTACAATCCTTTATGCTATAAATAATTTTTTTAAATTTGGTTGAAATATGGAATTAATATGAAAAATAAAACAACAAAAAAAAGAGTGGATAACATTGCTGTAATATTAGCAGGTGGCAGAGGAGAAAGGATGGGAAGAATCTATAAACAATTTCTGGTTATTAATGGTAAGCCCATTATTTTTCATTCTATTGATAAATTTGTTAAGTGCGGTCTGATAAGGCGTATTATAGTGGTCATTCCCAAAGAAAAGTATGCCTATGCCCAAAAAATTATTCACAAAAATTACGATAAAAAAAATATCGATATAATCGTTGGTGGAAAAACGAGAAGGGATTCTTCATATAATGCACTGAAGTTTATTAAGAAAAATAAAATAAAATGTGACTATGTTATATTTCATGATGGAGCAAGACCTCTATTGACAGTCGAAATGATTAATTCTGTAATCAGGGAGGCTGCTAAATACGGAGCTGCTGTTCTAAGTTCAGGAATATTAAATGTTATAGTGAAGGTCGAGGATAATTATATTGTCAATAAATATCCTTTCAATACAAAGAGAGTGCATAACACTCAAACGCCGCACGGCTATAGATTTAATTGGATACTTAGTGCGCACGAAAGTCCTGTTAACAAAAAAAGCGAATCAAATTCTTTGGAAAATATAGAATTAGTTTATAATATCGGTAAAAAAATAAGGATTATCGATAAATTTTACAGAAATATGAAGTTAACGCATAAACAAGATATAATACCTATCGAAGCGATCTTGAAAAAGTCAGATAAAGATAATAATTTTTTTTGAATGTACTTAGATTGTCGCAGAAATAATCCGTTAAAAGTTCGGAAAAAAATATCAGATGATTCTGGCAATAATATTAATCATTTTTATAATTTTTTATGTAGCTGCCTTATTGCGCTATAAAAAGGCTTGTCCTGCGAAAAGTTCATCTGGAGATTCCGTCTTACTTAATGAGAAAAAAGTCGATCGAAGCTTTGTTCTTTTATCCCCATATATTGCTTCGGACCAATTTGACAAGAGGGGAGTTGTCTATCTGCTGGATTTGTTTGGAAAAATTGTGCATAAATGGGAAACTGACCATCAGATATTTTCAGCTTTTCTCAAAAAAAATGGAAATATCCTTGTTTCCAATGTCATAGCGAATAATCTGGACAATTATCCAGGAGGGGGAAAATCTGGCTGCATTTCGGAATTAGATTGGGATGGAAACGTCATTTGGGAATACTACAATGAGTTAATTCACCACGATTTTGAGATTATGTCAAATGGGAATATAGCAACTTTGATGTATGAGAGAACGCCTCGGGATTTTGCCAAAAAGGTAAAAGGTGGTATACCTGATTCCGAATGCGATGGCAGTATGTGGAGCGATTCAATTATAGAAATAGATCAATCTCGGGAAATAGTGTGGAAGTGGTGCGGTCATGAACACTTGAACGCCGAAGAATGTGAATTGAATGAACTTACTCCGAGATCTGAACTGATGCATTCAAACTCAATTAGATATTTAGAAAAAGATCCTATTGATGGCGAGCAGGCTTTCTTAATAAGTATGCGACATCTTAACACAGTGGCTATTGTTAAGAAACGTAATGGAAAAATAATTTGGAATTCTCCAAAAGGAATGTTTTCCTATCAGCATGACGCGACACTACTTCCAAACGGGAATATCCTCGTTTTTGATAACGGCCTATTTCGGCCTCAAAAAAGGCCTTTTTTATACAGTCGGATTCTTGAAGTTAATCCAATAGACAATAAGATTGTCTGGTGGTTTAGTGGAGGTAAAACGGGTTCGGAAAAGTCGAAATTTGCATCAAGTATATTGGGGAGTACCCAAAGACTAGAGAATGGAAATACACTGATTGTAGACGGCTTAAGGGGGTATTTATTTGAGGTTACGCCGGAAAAAGAGATTATATGGGATTTTATTAATCCATGTAATACTTATTCAACTGGAGCTTGGCCGAATAATATAATTTTTAGGGCAAGACGCTATAGAAAAGAAAAGATTGCTTGGCCAAAGAGACTGCCTGATCCATTACCGCGTTCTTCTCTAATTTTAAATAAAAGTTTAAGCCAATGGATTTAAGAATAGAAAGTGGTTATGCAAATGGTTTAAATAAAATGATGAAAAATTAGAATTTTTATCAGATAGATCTATTTAAAATAGTTATTATAATAAATAACCTTGAGAACGAACTAAAAAAAGAGATGAAATGTGTAGGCGCATAAACCACAGTTGATAAAATCCAATAATGCAAAATATGGCGAATGAAAAAAGATATTTGGATAACCCGAATCCAAAAGCAAAGATAGGTTTTGTTATTTTTTATCCTTTTCAGTATTACGTTTATAAAAATATCTATAAGCATCTAGACAATTCCGAATTCATTGTTGATTTAGGAGCTTTTTTTCCTATTGAACAGCCAGATGATTTATTAGATGACCTGATTAATTTATTGAAAAAGAAGGGCGTAAAATACAGAATCCTATATTACTCGGATTATTATTTCAGAGGATATCTGAGTAATTTCTTTTCAAAATATACCACGCTTGTAACTGTATGGGAGAGAGGATGTCTTGGGCTAAGTTGCAATCTGGAAAAGATAAAAGTTAATTTGACATATGGGGCGGGAAAAGAGCTGACGCAAGTTCGTTTATCGCGTCGATATCATGATTTGATCTTAGCGTATGGAAGTAGGGATTCTAAACTTTTTTCAATGTATACCGAGGCTAAGATGGTAGGCAATCCGAAGTTTGATGATTGGTTTGATAACGATCTGGACGAGTCTGTCCTAATCGATCTGAAAGAAAAATTGTCTAAGGACAAAAAGACTGTTCTTTATCTGCCAACCCATGGAGATCTTTGCTCCATTGATAGGTTGGCCGAGGAATTAAAGAAAATATCCAAAGAATACAATGTCATTGTAAAGATGCATTATTTTGTGATTCGGGAGGAGCCGGAAAAAATAAAAATGATCGAGAACGACAATATTATAATTTATATGGACGACGTCGATCTGCTTCCTTTATTGAAAGTTTCAGATGTCGTTATTAGTGATAATTCAAGCGCCGTCTTCGACGCAATTCTTGCTGACAAACCGCTGGTCGTTACTGATTTTTTATCGGATGATTATTTGGATAATGATCATAAAAAACTGAGATTATCTGCCCGGGGATTGATTGGCGCGATGACTTATTCGGGAAGTATTGAGCAGGAAATAAAGAGGAAAAAACTGGTAATAACGATTGATAGTCCGGATAAACTTGTTCAAGGCATAAAAAAAGCCATTCTCGACGAAGAATTTTTCAAAAATTCCAGGCGGCAAATTGCCCGGGAACTATTTGCTTTCCATGACGGCAAATGCGGGGAAAGGGCTGCGGAGGAAATAAGAAAAATAGATTCGCGTGGCAAGCTCAAGGATCGTCCCATAATGTATCATGCGATTGAGGCATTCGTATGTGAAATGCCAGAGCTAAAACGCATATCTCATGCGCAGAGGATTTTGGATCAAAAAAGAATCAGGAGATACGAAAGTATGATTTTGAATCAGAGCATGTTGGTTAAAGAGAGAAAAATGATTTTTAGTGTTATTGTCATTGATATTGACAGAGAGTTCATCAAGCTTTGTCTCCGGTCGATATTTTGGCAGGAATTTCCAAAGGAAAATTACGAGATTATTATGGTGTCATCTCGTGATGAAGAGGCTATTGCTCGAATGATAAAGGAAATTTATTCGGAGAATAGCCAAAAATTCCCGGAATTCAAATTTATTCGGCCAAGAAAGGGTTTGGGGATTGGGGATGGGATAAAAAAAGCTCTTGAAGTGGCAAGAGGAGAGTATATCTGCTTTACTCAGAGCAGTCACTCTGTTCCGCTAAGGTGGCTGTTTGATATATATTTTTCATATCGAAAACATCCAAACGTTGCGGGCGTGGGGGGATACGAGAAAACCTTGGAAAAAAACTATACTTATTTTGACGAGTTTTACTTGCAGGAAATCGGGAAAAAATTGGGAATTTGGAAAGAAGCTGGTTTTTATCTACATTTTTATGAAACAATAATCGATTTATTTGACAATAATCCCACTGGAACGCTTGCTAACGTTTCGTATAGGAAAGATATACTGGAAAAACATAAAGAAATTTTTGGAAATCAAGTATTGGAATTAGCCGGACTTGAATTGAAAAAGAGAATAATGGACGATCATGAAATTTGCTTTATTCCTATTTCGGCAACGTATTGGAAGAAAATGACTTTAAAGAAATTTAATCAAAATAATTTCAGATACGGTTTTCTTCATCGCAATCTATGTCAAAGATATCCGGAATTGAGAAAATATTACAAATACTCCATATTTTCCCCGTTTAGGTTTATGCTTACGAATCTATTGGATGGAAATGAATATAAAAAGTTAACCATTTCTTCGATTATCTTCATTGCGTATTCTTTCAGGTGGTTCGGTGGCTTTTCATGGAAAATGATTATTTTTTTCTCACGACTGAAAGAGATGTCAAGACGTCTTTAATTATTTGTATGAGGGAATTGTTGCAAAATATCTGTGGAATAAAAAAAAGGCAGGGAATGCTTCTGGCTAATAGGATGGAAGATGTTTATATACTAAGCCTTGGGAGGAAAAATTATTGGTTTCTCGATTCATTGCTAAGTTTCCTAATCAACATGAAAGCTCGGCATATTATCGTTGAGATTCCGAGAGAACAGGATCAAATAATAAAACTAAAAAGCCTCCAGCCCAAACTTGACCGTGTTATAGTAAAATATGGCGATCAATTGCAAGTAATAGTCAAGAATTTTCCGGTCTGTATTTTCCAAAAGAACCGAAATAATATCTTCTGGCAGGATGATGGTGCTGATTACGTTCGGTCAAGTGCCTGTGATAATTGTAAATACAATTATTATTGCAGGGGTCTTACAAAACAATACGCGAAGAACTTTGGCGTAAATGAACTTAAGGCCTGTCTTGATTTGCCGGACGAAGTTACAATTGAAGTGGAATCAAAGTGTAACTTTTCATGCAGCTTCTGCTTCAATAGGCTTTCTTTTGCTAAAGAAGGCAGGGGTGACGTAAAAACATTATCGACAGATTACGTCAAGAAGATCATAAAACGTGTTCGCGAAGTCGGTATAAAAAATATCAGATTTACAGGGGGCGAACCATTGATCAGGCGTGATATTCTGAATATTTTGGATTACGCCAAGAGTTTAGATTTTTCCCAAGTGAGACTAAACACGAATGCTTCTCTGATCGATCGGAAAATGGCTGGAAGTTTGGTTAAATATGTTGATAACTTTCTAATTCCCCTAGAGAGTGGGAGAGAGGATACTGAAGCTAGAATCTGCGGATTCAAAAACGCATTTAGCCAGAAAGTCAAAGCGATTAGAATACTGAATGAGGCTGGAGCGAAGTCAATACGTATCGGAACTGTTGCGACTAAAGCCGCGATAAAAGACCTTGAGAATATCGAGAAAATAGTTAGTTCCTTACCGATAAAAATTTGGGAACTATATAGGCCGATATCAGCTGATGATTCAGAGTCTTTGAAAAGGAGCGATCTTGAAATTTTGATTACAAAACTCTCAACCATGATAAGGAAGGAAAGGCAAAGATACTATGGCCTTGCCAATGCTTTACCTTTCTGCTCTGTCAATGACCATTATTTATTAAATAACATGAACGACATCGCTTCTATTGACGCAGGATACAATAGATTTGCTATTGATCCGCGCGGTTTTGCTAAACCCCATTATTTCATCGACGAAAACATAGGCGATCCTCTAGACCCAATCGCTTGTTGGCAGCATCCCTTTATGAAAAAAATGAGAAATTTGGATTTTTTACCAGGTCATTGCGACAATTGCCATTTTAAGTTCAAATGCAGAGGGGGCAATAGAATAGCAGCTAAGATTATTTCCGGATCTTTCAACACTTCTGACCCCCTAACAAATGCAAGTCGGTGTTTATTTAGTAAGATTGATTAGCAGCGGGATTATTTTCCAATTAATACCATACTAATCGAGTCCTCATCTTCGTTTTCGATGTCTAAAACTTCATGTATTCTCTGATTGTGAAAATCGGTAGTATTGTGACAGCCTACGCCAAGGGCGGAGCAGACAAGCGCAAGATTTTGTGCTAAATAGCCTGTTTCCATTAAAATTATCCGATAACCGCGATCTTTGTATTTAACCATAGTCCTGTTCCAGACAGCAGTAATCATAAGTACAACTGCTGCGCCTTTGAAGTCTGGATAATAAATTCCCTCTTTGAGATCATCTAAATAATCAGAATTATTTGTCAACGTCTCAAGGAAATGTCCCTTAACATTATAATGATAAATGCCTGGACTAATTCCTTGAACTCGTTGGATTCCAATGTATACTTCAAGCGGATAACGAGCATCGAAAGATGGATAAAATCGAGAGGCAGACTCCTGCTCAGTTTTTTTAGTCGGCTTTAATCCGGATGAAAAAAATAATAGGTTTGAAAGTTCTTTTAGAGAAAGTTCTTTTCTTGTGTCAAATTTTTTCTTTGGGCAACTTTCGATTAGCGCATTCTCGATATCCTCATAAGGAATATGAATTCTCGGTAATTCAACCTTTGGAAAGCGGGGATATTCCTTATAATTAATTTTTTTCCAATCCCACGAAATATTATACTGAAAATCTGTCACTTCCTCTCCGATAGTAAAATCAAAGTTAGTTTCATCATGAAATTTTCTTGAAATTATTCCATCCATAATGTGGCGGATTTATTTATCTTATTCTAAAAAAGTAGTAATTCTGCTTCGCTTGATGCCAATTCCAGTTCTTCTAAATTTGGGATAAAACAGGCTTCCCCGGGCGATAGCACTTTCTTATTATTTGAATTTACCGCGAGCAGCGTTCCGCTTATCACGACAAACATGCTTACATTTAACTGAGAAATATTCTCTAATAAATTTATTTCGATGCATTCACTACTTGAAGATATTTTCTTTAGCCTTATTCCTAAGACTTTCTTAGTGATATCATTTTTTTTATAAATCTTATTTTTAGGGAGAAGAGAGAATATTTCAATATTTTTATCTACAGTTTGTTTTTCTTTTCTAAAAAAATAATTTACCAATACATTTTTAACTAAACTACTCCTCAATGAACTAGAAATGTAGGGGCAATCTTTCCTCCCGTAAGCGTCACTTATGCGTATTAGCCTTTTTTTGTTTGGAGGAGACTCTATTTCTAAAACACGGGCTACATCCTTTCCATTATTCGTCGTTTGATGAAGAACTCCGCCCTTAATTAATCTAATGTCGCCCGGAAACAATGTTTCGATCCTGTCCATGGTCTTTAATTCTACTTGTCCTTCAAGCAAAATCTTGAGAGCATCTTTTCCTGGATGACAATGAAAAGACGTAGACTCTGGTGGATTTAGATGAAATTCCCATATATCGAGATGTTCATTTTCAAAACATAGGTATTCAAATCCCCATGGCTTAGTAACTGCACTTTTGGTAAAATCAACATCTTCCGCCTTTTTGCTTTTCTTTACCCGAAATTTTTTTGTCGTGCTGGTATCCTTTCGGGAAGGAAAAAATATCATTCCATTCCTCTTTTCATTTAGATTTACGATATTGATGGCCATTTTTGAATAATTTGATTAAATTAAGATAAATAATTTCTAGGGAAATGGATGTCGCTCCCGGTTGATCTCCTTTGTCGGTTCGTATCCCAATTCCAGGGGAATCTCTTGAAGTCTTTTCCCTCCAAAATAGGGTATTCTTTCGTCAAGATGAAGGGGCTGAAATTGCGGCAGAACAGTTTTTACGCACCTGAATCCCAGTTTCTTTGCCTTTTTTGAGGACAGCTCTACAAAGTAAGCCTCATATTTTTTCTTCTTTAATTCAGAAGTCAAAAAATATAACTTTTTTCTGTAATATCTATCCAAAATTCGACTGTTATTTTCCAAAGTGTCGTAAAAATTCCTCTTCTTGTCAACGTCTATGATTATTTTTTTGCCTTCAGTCAAGAAGCTGATCTTAGGGAGATTTTCTTTTTTTGCCCAATACAAGACTCTCCCCTTGAAATTGAGTTTTTCAGGATCAATTTCTTTGAAAAAGTGTTTTTTTGCGAAGAGTCTTGTGCAGTGTGCTTCAGAAAGGGCGTCTAAGATGCATTTTTTCGCATCGAAATCGGCGCTTGCTCCGACCGTAAGCGCTGGACCGAGACCGCTACGATCGGTAATAGTCGCCAAATAGACGCAAACGGGCATATCAGTTGGCAGCTTAACAATGCAAACTTCTAGGTTATAACGCTGAAAATTATGTAATACGCGAGCGATGTCCACGTCGGATTTAGCAAGGTGTGACAAGCTAACTGTTGGAGCGGATAGTTTATTGAGATAAGTTATCATGAAAGCGTCTCTCTCTATTATTTCTAACATACCTTTAACTGTTGCCTCTGACAAGCATCTGCCTGTTGCCAGTCCAGTGCTTATATTCCATTGGAGCATAGGCTCTTCTTTTCGAGTATTTTTTAAGGACTTAACTTTCTCCTGGTGATATTTAGAGCTAACTAATTGAACTGGGCAGTAAAGTTTTTTTTTGGAAGTCAGGGAATGAGCTTTAATCCAGTCAAATCTTGTCCTTTCATCAAAATGCAGAATTTCAAAGTTTTTCTTCTGGCTACCAGAAAAACCTGACAAAGAAAATATATCAAGAGCCTCTCCCGGTAAGTCCCTAAAAGATGATGATTTTGTCTTGTTTAGGTAGAAAGCATCTGAAGTTTTCCACAGGAATCTTTCCGTAGATTCCCCAAGAAACTTCCAGATAGCTCTTTTTTCACTCAAAAAATCAGCACCCGCAGAGGAGGAGACATGCGGTGATGCGAATATAAACTCATGGATAAAGGGTTCGTCCGGTAGCTTAGGGCTTTTTTTGATACTCGGAATTATTCCCAACCCCTTCATTTTATGGGCGAGATTAATTGCTGGATAGATTTCTGGATCTATATCCTGTAACTTGCTAGGCATTTCCAACAATATGGAAGCTCCAAAATATCGTTCAAGGAATAATATTAGTAGCAACAGGGTTCTTTTTTTTAGAAAACCAACTTTCTGCAAATTTAAAAAATATTTTGCCTCAAGAGAAGATTTAAATTCCATTTATATTTTCAGATTAATACTAGTTTTTAGCTTGTCTGAATTATAGCTGTCTACCCGTATTTTGAAAAGAAAATATATCAAAAATAGTTATCCACAGTTTATGTTTGCGGAGACTCTTGTAGTGTAGTACAATCTAAATATAAACATCCTTAGAATATAAAACAATAGTTATTATTTTTAAATCAATAATATGCCCATTGTTGTAAAGAAGATAAGTAAGGGAGCCTTGATATCATTTGTTTCATTGGGCGGTTTTTTCGCTATTATAATTTTGAAAATGTTTTTTGGTGGAGCAAATGATAATCTAGCAAGGTTTGAAAACAAAGCAAAAGATGTTCTGTCGGATTGTTGCCACCTTTCATCCACAGCCAAAGCAGATTCACCGGATTTGCCCATTGGCTGTTCATATTAGATTAGAAATTTTTCTTAGGATTATTTCTAAAAATAAAAAATAAAATTGTGACTTATATGTTAGGCGATAAAGAAGTAGACTTAAAGAAAAATAAAATTAATACTATCTTAGTCTTGCTTATTGTCGCGGCCTTATTAGTCGTTGGAGGTTTTTTTGTAGTTAAAAAATGGAAACCACTTTCCAAGCAGTCGAACTATACTATTCCAAACGTGCCTTATATGGGTCTATATAATCACGTCGGTGAGTATGGTTACCTTGGTCAAAAAACATCTTCTGCGGCTGCTGCGATGGTATTGGAATATTGGAATCCGGGAAGTAATAATTTCGATGAGATTCGAAGATCTTTTGCCCCGGTAGGTCAAGATAGGACTATAGATGGCGTCGGAGAAGTAATAGCTAAGCTGGGAGACTATTCAGTCCAAAAAAAATATCTCGAAATAAGTGATTTAGGTCAATATATAAATCCCAATTCAAGAACTCCGCTTTTGGTTTTTCTTCCCCTGAGCAAGGATCAACCCAAAGATGTTATTTATTATCCAGCAAATTTACTGATTGGAATAAATGATATAGAAAGAAAATTAACATTGCATAGCTTTTGGCATGGAAATAACTATGAATTGTCGTATGATGAATATAATGAACTATTAGGTGCGATGCTTCCTGATCTTAGGAACTATTACCTTATTGTTCAGCCAAAAAATCTTGAGGATTCAATTGGAAAAATCAGAGAAAGAAGAGTTGAAGCCTATCCTAAAAGGACCAATATAATGAGTGACATCAATATGCAAAAAATGATAAGCGACTACGGAATTGGACTTGGTGCGGTTTTGCTATCTAATGATATTCAGACTATTGAATATTTTTCTAGGGTTGAAAAATCGACGGAATTTGCTGAAAAAATGCCTCCGTTCCTCAAGTTAGAATGTTATTATTATATGGCTACAGCATATTCGAATAGTGGAGGTCTTGGAAATGAAAAGGCGCTAGAGTATACCAAAAGGGCTATCGATATAAATAATGACCTAGATAAGCCATTTTCTTCAGATTGGCCGGGTTTTCAATCTACCATGAATCGCCCGAGCAAGTATGGCGTGGACAGTAGGCCATATGAACTTGCCGGAGATATTTATTTTGACCAAAATATGCTCAATGAAGCAAGGGAATTTTATAATAAAGCTTTGGATATTTATCCTAAAAGAATCGAAATCAAGGAAAAAATTACCCTTGTAGAAAAAAAAATGGCGGGTGAATAGCAAGCGAATCTGATAGTTAGGTGATCCTGATTTAATCGAATATAGGTTAAGTAGAAGTTGATTAGAAGTAAGCTCTAAAGATAATGATTATGGAAAAAAGCAAAAAAATCATACTAGTATTGGTTGTCGCGCTTTTTTTAATGATAATAATTGGAATTATTTTCAAAATGGTTGCTCCCAAAGGCGAGCTTGATGGTAGCGTTAAAAATAATAAATCGGCAGCATCTGAATCACAGTTATATTCTGACAGACTTTTCGAGTTGGAGAAAAATATTGACAATGAGAAAAATATTGACAAGGTTCGAGAGATGGAGCGGGAGGTGAGGGAAATAACTCATGCTCCCAGCTCTGCAGCAGAAGAGGCGCAAGGAAAATTATTACTAGCTAGAATATTTATATATAGGTACGCGAACAGCCAGAGTGTTGTCCAGGGAATCGATTTAATAAGAGAGGTTGCGAAGAATGAAAAATATTCAAAATTATGGAGATCGGTGGCCTATGATTATATGGCGAATTCATTTCGCGATGTCGTGGACGATGACTACCTAGTATCTATCTGGAGCGATGATTATTTTAAGCCCCTGAAAGACAAAGAGTATCCTGAAGTTGGAACCATAAAGAATGTTTGTAACGCCTCATTCGATCTATATCCGCTTCCTCTTTGCTCTTATCGTATTGCCGCTTTCGATTTAGCACGTCTTATCGAAGATAAGTCTTCTCACAATTTAAACGATGCGAAGCGGGCTCAATATCTCGAAGATGCCAAAGAAAAAATTGCCGCTGGTGATGCTGTTACCTCAAAATATCCTTTTCCGTATCTCAATATTTTCAATAAGGGAAAGATTTTGCTTATGCAGGCAAGTAGACAAACCGAGCTTTATTTACTAGGTCAGGTTTCCAAAGACTTTGCGGGGGAAGCGGAAAGGAAGTATAAAGAATCTGTAGTCATATTCAACAGTGGGAGGGCATTACCAGATCAAGAAGAGGGTTTTATAACTTATTGGTATGCATGTTTTCTGGCGGAAGTCTATGGTGACGAGCGAATTGACGATATAATCAAACTTACTGATCAACTTGTGGAGCGATATAATAAAAATAGAACCAAACCCTTCTTTCTGTACATGAAGAAATTAAACGCTATGCCAGGCACAAACAATAATGAGCTAGTAACTATGGGAACAGCATTGCTTTCCCAGAAAAATCCTAGGTTTAAAGCGGTTATGAAAGAATTGGGATGGACAGAGGAGAGGCTTAATACGCCATTTCCAAAATTGCCGTAAAGATGGAAGTCAAAAATAATTTACCAAATTTCAGCATTAAATAAAAAGAAGTGAAAAGCAAAAAAACAAAATCAAAATTATTTTGTAAAAAAATAGGCACAAAATATTATATTTTCGCTTCTATTTTGATATTGGCAGGAATTTTTTATTTGACTCCGGTCAAAGGAGCGGTTTCTCAACGGCTGCTGGCCAAGGGAAATTCCTATTTCAACAGCGGAGGAAGCTATGATCTTGAAAAAGCGGCCAAGTGGTACAAAGCTGCTATTTTTGCGGATCACAATTTATCGGCGGCGTATTATCAGTTGGCCAGGGTTTATTTTGTTCAAAATAAGCTGGAAGAAGCTACCCTAGAAATAGACAAAGCTATTAGCCTGAATTCCCAAGGAACGCGATCATATTATATCAAAGGCTTGATTGACGGCTACTCCAAAAATTACAAAGGAGCTATCATTGATTTTAAAAAATTCATCGAAATGTTCCCGAAAGAATGGGCGGGATATAATGATCTGGCCTGGGCATATTACAAGGATAATGATTACGAAAACGCGAAAGATACGTTAGAGAAAGGACTAGTGGTAGAACCAGATAATCCATGGCTTTTGAATGGTTTAGGTGTGAGTTATAATGCCTTGGGAGAGTTTGACAAGGCCAAAGAGGTATTAAAAAAGACCAGCGAAATAGCTGGAAATCTTTCAATAAATGATTGGAAAATAGCTTATCCGGGCAATAATGCTTCTTCTGCGGATTGGGATTTAGCTAAATTTAAGACTGATATCAAATCTAATTTGGGTTTGGCGTATAGCAAAAATCCTCTCGGAGCGATTATAGTGCCGGCTTGCACCTCATCGTGCTACTCTTCATGGTGTTCAGGATGTAATATAATCCAATGCTGTACTGACATTGATCATGGTTGGGACTTAGGTTGCGTAGATACCGGCTATAGCGTTAGCTGTTGTCCACCACCACCACCAGCCTATTGTGGAGACGGAGCATGTAACGGAAGCGAAAATTGTCTCTCTTGCCCGGGTGATTGTGGACCTTGCCCGGGAGGATGTGCCGGGCAAGTTGGACAAATTCTCTGCAGTACCGATTTTTCTGGTCCTGTGTGCACTTATAGTGTGATTCCCGTGAATCCAAGGGGTACATGGATGTGGGATTGTCCCAGTCCAAACGGAGGAGCTACTTATTTCGGCTGTACGACCACAAAAAAAGACGATATTTCTGGCCAATGCGGTCCGAGCGGAAGAGATGGTGCTACATATTGTAATCAGTCACAAATCACCGCTCCCTGCGATACGCCCTGGGGAAATACTCCTATTACCTACAATGGCACTGATAAAAAATGGTATTGGAAATGTAATGGACAATGTGCTGGAGCGGCTTCTTCACAATGTGAGGCATCGATGGGGCCAATATTCGATGCGAAAGTCGGTCCAGGCAATGGTTCCGTTTTCTGTAATGGATGGCCAGCAAATAATCAGCTATGTGAAATATATGGTACGATAATTAGGGATCCAGATCCCGGTAAATACGGTGATTACACCTGGACTTGCAAGGGCGGGCTCTGCGGAGGTAGTAATGCTTCAGGTAGCGCGAAAGGAGAGGGATCTTGCGGATGGGTTGAAACAAGCCCTTAACTGTGGATAACTCAAAATTTTGCGATAAAAAAGCCCGCTTGACGGGCTTTTTACTTGTGGTAGAATAAAGACTACTACCACAACATATAGTATGAAAAGGGGATTCTGTAAATTTCCCTTATTAATTCTTGAAAAATTAGAATCACGAATATGCTTTGCCCTTATTGCAACCATTCCGAAACAAAAGTGATTGATTCGCGGGAATCAACCGACGGAAAAGTGATCCGCCGCCGCCGGGGATGTTTGAAATGTGAAAAGCGTTTCAGTACGTATGAACAATTGGAGCTCTTGAATTTTGTGGTTGTGAAAAAAGACGGACGCAAAGAAGACTACAAAAGAGAAAAGCTTGAAAAAGGAATGCGGCGCGCGCTCGAGAAAAGGCCGGTCGATGACAAAAAAATCGAAGAAGCGATCGATGAGATCGAGTACAAGCTTCAGCTGGATCGAGACTGTGAAGTGCCGGCAAAAGAGATAGGAAGGTTGGTTCTCGAAAAACTGAAAGACTTGGACGACGTGGCATATTTGAGGTTCGCGTCAGTATATAAAGGTTTCGGCAGCGCCGATAGCTTCAAGAAAGAAGCAGAGAAATTGATGGAAGCGTAAGCGTGAATTTAAAATTTATAATTTCAAATTTAAAATTAATTAATCCGGGGGTGAAAACAAAATGATCGCAGTCAAAAAAGGCCAAAAAATGGTCAGCAAAAAAGAAAGGTCCGCTTCGGGCGAAAAAAACCGCATCACGCGGGTGGTGAAGCGCGATGGGCGGGTCGTGAAGTTTGAGCAGGAAAAAATCACCAAAGCCGTGATGAAAGCTTTCACGGAAACGAATGAGGGAACTCAAAAAGAAGCCCAAAAGGTGACGGACAAGGTCGTCCAGCTTCTCAACAAAAACTATCAAAAGGGCAATGTGCCGGAAATTGAAGAAATCCAAGATCTTGTGGAGCGTGTTTTGATGATCCTTGATTTCGAGGAAACCGCCAAAGCCTACATTCTCTATCGCGAACAGCACAGAAAAATCCGCGAATCGGAAGAATCACTCAAAGAAGCGGTTGATTTGGTCGACAAATATATTCAGGAAATAGATTGGCAGGTGAAAGAGAACGCGAATATGAGTTATTCGCTCCAGGGACTCAATAATTATATTTCTTCAATTGTCAGCTCAAAATACTGGCTAAACAGGGTTTATTCAAAATCCATCCGGGACGCGCATGATGAGGGCGACTTTCACATTCACGATCTCGACAAGATTGCCGCCTATTGCTGCGGCTGGGACCTTCAAGACTTATTGCGGCGCGGCTTCACAGGTGTTCCGGGAAAAATTGCCTGCAAACCGCCGAAACACCTGCGCACGGCACTCGGGCAAATGATCAATTTCTTTTACACTCTCCAGGGAGAAGTGGCCGGAGCGGAAGCTTTTTCAAATTTTGACACGCTGCTGGCGCCCTTTGTCCGTTACGATGGACTTTCCTACAAAGATGTGAAGCAATGTATGCAGGAATTTGTTTTCAATATGAATGTTCCCACCCGTGTCGGTTTCCAGACACCCTTCACGAACATAACGATGGATCTTGTTCCGCCGAAGAATATGGCGGAAGAATCCGTGATCATTGGCGGCGTTCCCCAGAAAGAAAAATACGGAGATTTTCAGGAAGAAATGAATTTGATAAACAAAACATTTGCCGAAGTTATGGCGGCAGGCGATGCGAATGGACGGGTATTCACTTTTCCTATACCAACATACAACATCACAAAAGAATTTGACTGGAACGACGAAAATCTGAAGCCCATCTGGGAAATGACAGCCAAATACGGCATCCCATATTTTGCCAATTTTATCAACTCGGATATGGATCCGGATGACGCTCGTTCGATGTGCTGTCGCTTGCGGCTCGATAACCGGGAACTTTATAAGCGCGGCGGCGGACTATTCGGAGCGAATCCACTGACTGGATCAATTGGCGTGGTGACCATCAATATGGCGCGGATCGGCTATCTCTCAAAAAATAAAAAAGATTTTTTCGCGCGGCTTGAAAAACTAATGGAGATTGCCAAAGAAAGCCTCGAGACCAAGAGAAAACTTCTTGAAAGTTTCATCCGCAAAGGACTTTATCCCTATGCCCGTTTTTATCTGGACAGTTTATATAAAAGACGCGGTGAATACTGGTCGAATCATTTTTCGACCATTGGAATCATCGGCATGAACGAAGCTCTCAAAAATTTTATGGGCGAAACGACAGCCACCGAAAAAGGAGTGAAATTTACCGAAGAAGTTTTAAAACATATGCGCGAGCGTCTCATAAAATATCAAAAAGAAACCGGGAACTTGTATAACCTTGAAGCAACTCCGGGCGAGGGAACATCTTACCGTCTCGCCAGAAAAGACCGCGAAAAATATCCGGATATGATTTTCGCGAACGGGCAGGTTGGAAAAACGAAAACGGCCGAGCCTTATTATACGAACTCGACGCAACTTCCCGTGGGCCACACGGAAGATTTCTTCGAAGCGCTTGACCTGCAGGAACCGCTTCAAACGAAGTATACGGGCGGGACGGTTCTTCACGGATTTTTGGGTGAGCGGATTCAGGACATCGAAACGACCAAAAAGCTCGTCAAGAAAATTTCCGAAAAATATTCTCTTCCATATTTCACTCTCTCTCCCACTTTCAGTATCTGCCCGTCACACGGCTATCTTATCGGCGAGCACGAGCTTTGCCCAAAGTGCGTGGTTGAGCAGAAATGTGAAGTCTATTCGCGAATCGTCGGCTACATCCGTCCCGTCGAGCAGTGGAACGCCGGGAAAGCGACGGAATTCGGGGACAGAAAAGAGTTTGTGGTCTGATTTATGATTCTCGGTGGTCTTCAAAAATTGACCCTCATTGACTATCCCGGTCATATCGCCGCGACTGTTTTTACCGTGGGCTGCAATTTTCGCTGTCCATTTTGCCACAATCCGGAGTTAGTAATTTCCAATTTCCAATTTCCAATTTCCAATATTTTGGAAAAAGATTTTTTTGAATTTCTAGAAAGTCGAAAAGGGAAGCTTGAGGGAATTTGCATAACAGGCGGGGAGCCGACGATTCAACCGGATTTGATCGAATTTGTCCGGAAAATAAAAGAACTGGGCTATAAAGTAAAATTGGACACGAATGGCACCCGGCCGGATGTTTTGCGCAGGCTATATAATGAAAAATTGCTGGATTTCGTGGCGATGGACATTAAAAGCGACTTGGACAGCTATAGCAAGACAACGAATGGCAAAGTTGACCTTGGGCGTATTAAGCTAAGCGTTGATTTGATTCGAAATTCGGGTGTGGATTATGAATTTCGCACAACGGCAGTTCCGGGATTGCATTCCGAAAGCAATTTTGTCAAAATAGGGGAGTGGCTTAAAGGATCGAAAAAATACGTCTTGCAAGCGTTTGAGGACAAAGGGAAAATACTCGATCCGAAGCTCAAGAAGAGGACAAAGGGAAAGAAATTGGATCTTGATAAAATTGCAAAAAATATTGAAAAGTATTTTGGGAAAGTGGAAATGCGATAATATAAAAAATTTTCAATTATCAATTTACAATTTTCAAATAATGATCAAAAAATTATTTCTAATCATCATCATTTTGGCTATTCCCATCGCCTGGCTTGGCGGGATTTTTTCCGTGACTTTTTCGCCGTTTTCTCTCACGATCCAAAAGCCGGAAAAGGATATTCTGAAAAAAGCGGCGCAGAAAGCGAAAAATATTATTTATCGCGAAGCAACCAAGCATAATCCGGCGGGAGATATTCTTCCCGATCAGATCGATGACAATCTGAAAGGCGAGATCAAGAAAATAGTGAACTGATCCATATTTATGCTTGAAAAAATCAGAAATCACAGCGGAAAAATATTTATTTTTGTCGTCAACTTATTTTTAATGACGATTGCGGTATTCTTGATAAAAGACAAAGATCAAGCCAGGCGATCCTCCGAGACGCAAAAAAATCTTTTGGATGAAAATTCAACCCTGAAGGACGAGGTGCAGAGCCTCAGAGGAATCCTCAATGAAATAAAGAGCGCTTTGCCGGTTGAAGAAACTGCCATCTCTGCTGATGAAAATAACCAGCCAAGTGAAAAAATAGCGCCTTCGGAAAATCCTGTTCCAGCTCCAACCCCTATCCCAGCTCCAGCGGTTGTCGCTCCTTCAGTTTCCACTCTCACTCCTGCTCCCGCCCCAGTTTCCAAAACAAAACCCTCAAATGCCAAAACCAGAACTTCTTGATTTAATATATTATGAAATTCGAGATAGAGTCTGATTTCAGAGCTCTGGGTACGGATATTGACATTCGCACGGTTGTTGATGATGAAGCGGAAAGAGAAAAAGCGCGAGATGATCTCAAGAAAGCGAAAGATATTTTTTTCTTCAAAGAAAAAATATTTTCCCGTTTTGATGCCAATAGTGAGATTTGCAAGTTGAACAAAAATTTGGGAATATGGCAAAAGGCTTCGCCAGATATTCTCTATCTTGCCGGCCGGGCGCTGTATTACAACGATATAAGCGGAGGACTGTATGACCCGCGTGTGATCGAAGTTCTTGAAAAAATTGGTTATGACAAGGACTTCAAAAGCAAAGATTTTTCGAAAATCGATTCTCCTCCAGAATTTTCCGCGAACAAAATCAAACTAAGCGACGATCTAAAGATTAAAAATAACAAAATATTTTTTGCAGTTAAGATGGATTTTTCCGGAATTGCCAAAGGATATATTGTCGATCAGGCGGTGGAATTTTTGAAAAGTTGTGGATGGAAAAATTTTCTCGTGGACGCGGGAGGTGATATGATGATTTCGGGCGCAAACAGCGAGGGCAAAAAGTGGCGCATTGCCGTCGAGGGTATTCCGGAAGATAAATTGATGCTCGAGATATCGGACAAGGGGATTGCCACCTCCGGAATCAGTCGCAAAAAATGGCAGATCAAAGGCAAAAAATTCCATCATCTTGTCAATCCGATGAGTCCGAATGAATTTTCTTATGAGCTGCGAACGGTTTCCGTAATTGCGGAAAATACGGAAAACGCGGATGGGCGAGCTAAGACCTTGGTGCTGATGGGGAAGGAAAGGGGTCTGCAATTCGCCAAAAAAAACAAAATCTCTGCGATATTTCTCGATTATAAAGAAAATATTTTTATAACTCCCGAAGCGAAGAAATATTGCCCTTTCCTAACATCGAATGTTAGGATTTTGAAGAATACTTTATGCAAAGTACTCAAATTCCATGGGATTGGTATATCGTCCGGGCAAGCGCCTTGATCGGTTTTTTGCTTCTTTATGTTTCAGTTTTCGTCGGAACAGTTTCCTGTCTTCCGGGAATCAGAAAATATTTTTTGCGCCTGCGCAGTCTCAGCTTTCATTGCTGGATCTCTTTGCAAGCGCTCATTTTTGCGACAGTTCATGGAGTAGCCCTGCTTTTTCATAAGTTCATTCCTTTCAGTCTCGCGGATATTCTTGTTCCATTCCACTCAAGCTACGAGTCTTTGCTTGTTGCGCTAGGGACGATCAGTCTTTATATAATGATCATTCTGGTCGCCACCTCCTACGCGCGAAAATATATTTCTCAAAGAGTTTGGCAATCGATTCATTTTCTGAACATTGCCCTTTATATTTTCTCAATCATTCATGCGCTTTACCTCGGAACAGATCTCAAATCAGGTCTCTTGCGCGAGATTTTCATTTGGGCGAACGGTTTCTTAATTTTGCTTCTTCTCTTTAATATGATTGATCGGATTTGGTCGAGATGGAAAAGCAAGACCATAATTTACGAAAATCCAAATACCAATGCGAATCTACGTCCGAGTAATCCCGCGGGCGGGGAAAAATGAAGTCCTGAAAATTTCCGAAGGAGAATATAAGGTGAAAGTGGCTGCGCCGCCGGAGAAAGGAAAGGCCAATGAGAAAGTTGTTGAACTTTTGGCGTACCATTTGGCAGTGCCCAAAAATTCGGTTAGAATTATCGCCGGAAAATCGGCGAGAATAAAAATTATCGACATTGGGTAAATAAATTGAGCAAGGAGAGTTTCTATGAAGTTGGCTGCAATTGTTTTTTTGGTATAATAACCTCGTGACCAAATCCAAAATATTTTTTGCTTTATCCCTTTGTTTTTTGATTGGCGTTTTTTTGGCGTCTTTTTTTCGTGTGGAAAAATATCTGATCTTGATTTTGCTTGCGGCGAGTGTTGCTATTTTTTTATTAAACTACAAGAATAAAAAAGCCATAGTCGCGAGCGCGGTCGTTTTGTTTTTGGCGTTGGGAATTTGGTGGACGAATGATTCTATTAATAACGCAAAAAATAATTTGGCCAATCAAAAAATTGGCCCGGTTGAATTTGTGGGAACAGTCACAAAAGAACCGGAAACAGACGAAAAATATCAAAAAATTGTTGTTGAGGACAATGAGAAAAACAAAATACTCATAAATGCGGATATTCATCCCGGTTATCAATATGGTGATCAGCTGAAAGTGAGATGCACTTTGCAAGAGCCAAAGAACTATGAAGACTCAAATTTCGACTATCAAATGTATCTCGCCAAGGACGGAATTTATCGGATCTGTAATCGACCGCAAATAACCGTGATCGTGAGAAACAAAGGAAATAAGGCATATTCAACCATCTTGGTGATAAAAAACAAATTCGAGGAAAAATTATCACAAATCTTTCCCGATCCGGAAGGAGCGTATCTCAAGGGCTTGCTTCTTGGCGGGAGCAAACGAATGACCAAAGATTTGTCAGGCGCCTTTTCGCGGACGGGGACGACGCACACGGTCGCCGTTTCGGGATACAATGTGACGATCGTCACCGCGTTTTTGATGTGGCTAGGGATTTGGCTCGGCCTTTGGCGCCAGCAAGTTTTTTCTTTCGCGTTCATCGGAATTGTGCTATTTGTCCTCATGACCGGCGCGCCTTCGTCAGCAGTGAGAGCGGGGATAATGGGCGGTTTGGTCATTTGGGCGATGAAAGAGGGGAGACTGGCCAATTCCCAAAACGCGATACTTTTCGCGGCCACAGCGATGCTCGCGATCAATCCGCTTCTTTTGCGCTATGACGCCGGATTTCAACTTTCTTTTTTAGCCACCTTGGGAATTGTGTACCTCTATCCCCTATTCGAAAAATTTTTTTTCTCTGGAGAGCAAAATATCCTGAAAGAAACGATTTTGATGACCCTGGCCGCACAAGTTTTTGTTTTGCCGGTCATTCTTGCGAGTTTTGAAAATCTTTCAATTATCTCGCCGCTGGCCAATTTGCTGATTTTGCCGGCGATTCCGTATATCATGCTCGGGGGATTCGTGGCGGGAATAGCGGGATTTGTTTTCGTGCCATTGGGAAAGCTGATTGGATTTATTCCGTATGCTCTTTTGAAAGTCGAGCTCGTGATTGTCCAGTGGCTCGCGAACATTTCCTGGTCGTCTTTCGAGATTAAAAATTTCGGCTGGAAATATATCTTGGTTTATTATATCATTTTGATCTTGGTGCTATACTACTCGAAAAGAAAAGATAAAAAAATTATCACGCCGGCAAATGAAAAATAAGCCTTACTATTTTGCAATCACTATTCTTCTGGTTTTCTTCGCGTATTTTTCCTATCAAATTTATTTAGGGGTAGGATCCCTAAAAGTCATTTTTCTTGATGTTGGGCAGGGGGATTCGATTTTGATCCAGAAAGGAACGAAACAGATCCTGATCGATGGCGGGCCGAGCGGGAAAACGGAGATGGCAAAGCTGGGGAAATATCTGCCCTACTTCGACGACGAGATTGAGGTCGTGATCTCGACGCATCCGGACAAGGACCATATCGGCGGTCTTGTTGATGTGGCGAAAAATTTCAAGATCGGTAAAGTCATCTCTACCGGCGCGGAAAAAGACACGTCGGTTTTCAAAGAATGGAAAGAAATCCTTGAATACAATAGAATTGAGACGCTTGAGGCGCAGCGGGGCGATGAAATAAATCTAGATGGATCAAAAATGAGGATCATTTCTCCTGGGTCTTCGGTTGATCCGCTCGCGGGAGACGCGAACAACAAGTCTGTTGTCAGCCGGTTTGATTTTGGTGAGAGCAGTTTTCTTTTCACGGGCGATATTGAATCCCCCGCCGAAAGAGAAATTCTTGCAAGCGGGGAAAATATTGATGTTGATTTCTTGAAAGTGGCCCATCACGGCTCAAAATATTCTTCAAGCGAAGAGTTTCTGGATGCCGCGAGCCCGTCAGCAGCTGTTATTTCGGTGAGCGCAACGAATTCCTATGGCCATCCGACGGAGGCGGTGATAAATGCGCTTGAAATGAGAGGTATCAGCATACTTAGAACCGATGAAAATGGTGATATAGTTTATTTATGTAAAAATTCAAAATGTAAAATTCAAAATGAAAAATGACAATGTAAAATTCAAAATTATCATTTTTTTATTTCTTGTTTTATTTTTTTCCGGATGCGCGAATAATACGGATAAAAACAAAAAGCTGAATAATTCTGTCATGCAAGATCTCCCGCAGAAAGCTTCTGCGCCAGATCCAAAAAGAGAAATAAAAATTCTCTTCGTCGGGGATATGATGTTCGACCGGTATATTCGGCAAGCGGTCGAGAAGTATGGTAAAGGCGATTATAATCATATTTTTGGACAAATAAAAGATAAGTTATCCGAATATGATCTTGTTGTCGGCAATCTTGAGGGTCCGATCACGGACAAAAAGTCGGTGAGCGTCGGCACGGCAATGGATGAGAAGAAAAATCTGAAATTTACTTTCGACCCGGCGGTGGCGAAGGCCCTGGTGGAGAATAATATTAA
>JAZDKQ010000017.1:0-31204 GCA_043802865.1 Candidatus Moraniibacteriota bacterium | reverse complement strand
TACTAGAGAAGACTCCCCTCAAGCAATCACGCCTACAGCAGATAGAGACCAACCTGTCTCACGACGGTTTGAACCCAGCTCGCGTACCGCTTTAATTGGCGAACAGCCAAACCCTTGGGACCTTCTCCAGCCCCAGGATGCGATGAGCCGACATCGAGGTGCCAAACCCCTCCGTCGATGTGGACTCTTGGGAGGGATCAGCCTGTTATCCCCGGGGTAACTTTTATCTGATGATCTTCCACGCTCCTATAAGCGATGGTCGGTTCACTAACTTCCACTTTCGTGACTGGTCGACTGATTTGTCTTCCAGTAAAGCTGGCTTGTGCGTTTGCGCTATCAGCCCGATTTCCATCCGGACCTAGCCAACCTTTGTAAACGCCTCCGTTACATTTTGGGAGGCGACCGCCCCAGTCAAACTACCCACCAGGCACTGTCCCCGGTCTGGTAGCTGAATTATATTTGGGCATAGTAAAAATAATCATCATTAATGATACTCACTTGTGAATTCTTTACTCGTCTGAATACCATTAATTGATTACATTTCTATAATTGCTAGCGAGCTCACAAATGAAAGTCAACTTTCATTTAGAGCGAGCGACGCAATTTCAAGCGCCAAAACAGCGCTTATAATTCAACTAACAGACCAGGGTTAGAATTGCAAGCTCAGCAGGGTGGTATTACACTGGCGGCTCCGCCTCGACCGAAATCGAGGTTTCAAAGCCTCCCACCTATACTAGGCAGCCAAAATCACAACCCAATACCAAGTTGTAGTAAAGCTCCACGGGGTCTTTTCGTCTTGCCGTAGGTCGGCAGCATCTTCACTGCCATTGCGATTTCACCGGGTCCCTCGTTGAGACAGTTTTCAAGTCGTTACACCTTTGATGCGGGTCAGAACTTACCTGACAAGGAATTTCGCTACCTTAGAACGATTATAGTTATCGCTGACGTTCACCGGCGCTTCGGGGATTGGCTTGCACCGCTCCCGTTAACGTTCCGGCACTGGTCAGGTGTCAGCCCATATACGTCCCCTTGCGGGTTTGCATAGACTTGTGTTTTTGATAAACAGTCGCTTGAAATCTTTAACTGCGGCCCGACTTGCGTCGGGCGAGACATGTTCCGAAGTTACGTCTAGTTGTTTTGCCGAGTTCCTTAACGAGGGTTCTCCCGTTCGCCTTAGTATACTCTACCAGTCCACCTGTGTCGGTTTTAAGTACGGACGCAATATTATTAACCTTAGAAGTTTTTCCTGATACCCTGCTCATCATCGTTCACTCCACCGAAGCGGAGCTTCCAGTCATGCCTTGGGCTTGCGCTCTCCGGATTTGCCAAAAGAACACCCTAAGCACGCCTACCCCAATCCAATAAGGGGCAATGACTACTAGGATACGTCGCTCCATCGAATAATATTGCGGGGCCGGAATATTAACCGGCTGTCCATCGACTACGCCTTTCGGCCTCGCCTTAGGACCGCCTAACCCTGGGTTGATCGACATTGCCCAGGAAACCTTGGACTTTCGGCGTGTGAGGATCTCACTCACATTGCGGTTACTCATGCCAACATTCTTACTTCCAAGCGCTCCACCATGGCTCACACCTTTGGCTTCACTGCACTTGGAACACTTCCCTACCGCTCCAATATGGAGCCCGCGTCTTCGGTACTATGTTTAGCCCCGTTGAATTTTCGGCGCGAAATCTCTGGACTAGTGAGCTGTTACGCACTCTTTAAAGGATGGCTGCTTCTGAGCCAACCTCCTAGGTGTCTGTGAGACTTCACTTCCTTACCCACTTAACATAGATTTTGGGACCTTAGACGGCGATCTAGGCTGTTTCCTTTTTGAATATGGAGCTTAGCCCCCACGCTCTGACTGTCGGGATAAAATCATCAGGCATTCGGAGTTTGGTTGAGAGACCTAGGATTGCTCCACGATCCCTCATTCAGTGCTCTACCTCCCGCGATCAATTACCCGACGCTAGCCCTCAAGCTATTTCGGGAAGAACCAGCTATGGCCGAGCTCGATTGGAATTTCTCCTCTACACACAAGTCATCCCCGCGTATTGAACGGCGCGTGGGTTCGGACCTCCCGCGGATTTTACTCCGCGTTCACCCTGCTCATATGTAGCTCGCCCGGCTTCGGGTCTAATCCATGCGACTGGTCGCCAGTTACGGCTCGCTTTCACTACGCCTTCATGGTTCACGCCATTTAGGCTTGCCGCATAAAATTAACTCGTTGGCTCGTTCTGCAAAAAGCACGCTGTCATGGGCCTGGGGCCCACTCCAACTCTTCGTAAGCATATGGTTTCAGTTCTATTTCACTCCCCTCATCGGGGTTCTTTTCACCTTTCCCTCACGGTACTAGTTCACTATCGATATGAAGTAATATTTAGCCTTGGAGCTATAGTGGCCCCGGCTTCAGACGGTATTTCTCCGGTACCGCCCTACTTGAGAATAATAACAATAAAGTTGTTTCGTTTTCGCTTACGGGACTATTACCCTCTTTGGTCTCACTTTCCAGAATTGTTCAGCTAACAAAACAATTTTTGACTTTACTCCCGTCGAGTAAAGTACCGGCAACTATAGCCGTCGCTTTACAAGATAGGAAGTCATTACCTCGCAACCCCCCGTACCAATCGCTACACTCCGTTTCGCTCCGCTACGGGGCATGCCGCTAATAATTTAGAGGCTTGCCCTGTAGCTGAAGCTGAACGAAGTTCAACGAATGGTACAGGGTTTAGGCTTCTCCGCTTTCGCTCGCCACTACTTACGGAATCTTTTGGATTTCTTTTCCTCCAGGTACTAAGATGTTTCAGTTCCCTGGGTGCGCCCTATTATCCTATGTATTCAGATAATAGTACCGCCCAAGTTTTTGGATTCTTAAAGAGGTATGCTGGGCACAGCGAATGTTATTTTCATTCGACTGTGCCCAATCAAAGAGATATCGGCCAATATGCATCACGGGACTACCATCCTCTCGTAGTTATGCCCGCAATCGAGACAGTTGAATTTTACCGGAACTGGTTGCCACAGAATGTACCGATAGCTGAAATTCCAACTTTGGCATTCTGGGCAGGAACAGTCTTGGAAGAATTTGCCGAATACTTTCTTATTCTGGCGAATTCTTCGCATTTTCCTTATCCACCCGAAAAATTTTTTTATCATCTCCTTTTTCCCTCCAATTTTTCTAAAAATCCAAAAACTTGAGCGGTGCGTTGCCGCATTCGGACATCCCCGGATCAAAGCTTGCTCATCAGCTCCCCGAGGCTTATCGCAGATCGCTACGTCCTTCATCGCTTACTTCATTCAAGGCATCCACCATACGCCATGAGTTTACCCAGCTCCGATTTACGAAAAAATCGAGGCCGGATATTTTACCGCTCTATCGCAATTTTTTAGCCAGCAATTAGCAATCGCTAATTGCCTAACCTACTATTAGAAATCATGAATATTCTTATTTCTCCCGCGCCACGGCGTTCAGTAAAAACATCATGATATCTCGTTTCAATTTTCAAGGTTCTCCTTTAACGCGGAAATGTTGAGCAACAAATCGTTATTAACCAACATCTTCGCACATAGTGCATGGACTAAAAAACCGCTTCGGATGAAGCGGATTCGAGTCAATCAAAACCCAAGGCAAGGGTCATCCGCTTCTTTTTCTTGAATTTTTGATTGTCATATTCATAAGTGGCTCAAAATAGTTATTTTTGTTTCGAAAAATATTCGCTTTCTTATATTATAATTTCCCGAAATCTTTGTCAAGGGCTTGTTTCTATAATCCATATTTTGCCTTGTTGGCGGCGTGTTCCTCGAGGGTTTTCGAGAAAATGGTCTTTCCGGTGACCGGATTGGTGAGAAAATAGTTATATTCGGTTTTCGTGGGATATATCGCCGCGAGAATCGAGTTCATTCCGGGATTGTCGATCGGACCGGGCGGCAAGCCTTTATTGATATAGGTATTATATGGCGACGGCGTTCGCGTATCTTCAATTGAATACTGCTTCTTTTCCTTACCTAGGACATAAGCGATTGTCGCACAACTTTGGAGCGGCATGCCCACGCTGATCCTGTCCCAAAATATTCCGCTCGCGACCTTCATATCGTCCGACGTTCTCATTTCTTTTTCCAGAATACTCGCCATTGTGACGACATCAAAAATATTTTTTTTCTGGTTTTGGATATCCTCTCTCATTTTCGGCGTGAGTTTCTCGTCGAAATTGAGAAGCATGCGATTGATGATACTCACTGCGCCGGCATCTTTGAAGAAAATATAAGTGTCGGGAAACAAAAATCCCTCAAGATTCGCTCCTGTCGGCTTGCCCACAATAAATTCATAGTCCGTTTTTACACCGCATCCGCAATCTGCTTTGCTCAAAAAACTCTCCGCGTCAAATCCTTTCTTTTTCAAAATTTCCCCCATTTCCTTTGCGCTTATTCCTTCGGGAAAAGTGACTTTCACTTCATTTGAAACAATTTCTCCCACGGACAAAGCCTGCACGATTTCCGGAATTGTCATCGTCCCCTTGAGCTCATACTTCCCAGCCTGAATCTTTCCCCTGCCTCCTGTTTTCCAGATATAATAGTCGAAATAGTATTTGCTTTTCACAATTTGCACGTCCGCAAGTTTTTGGCCAATATCTTTCACCCCCTCGCCTTCTGCAATTTCAAAATTTTGAAAAACATTTCCCGTGCCATGCGAAAAACTGGCCTGCCGATTGAAGATATATGCTTCAAACAGAACTAAAACAAAAAAAAGACCGACTGCGATGTATAATCTTTTTGAATTCAGCATACAAAATAGTAGAGGTCCGCCCGCTTTCCTCTATGTCCGCGGTCGTACCTCTACGGAAAATTCAGACTGACTTTACTACTGTTATACTAGCATATTTTTTTCATTTTTGCCAAAAAATTACCCCCACACCATAGTTCGATGTGGAGGCATGGATACACTTGCCTCAATGTGTCCGCTCCGTAAGAGTCCTTGCTCTTTCGGAAGTAATCTTGAAATAAATATCGGGATTATGCTTTCTTAAATAATCAGCCAGCCGCGGGTTGATTTTTTTGCTGAAATCATGCAAGGCCTCATTGCAGGGATTGCAAATTTTCCCGGCATTACACGAGTTCAGAATCGCCCCGCAACCCGGACAACGCGGCTCTTGCTTCTGCAAAGAGCTGCCTTTACAGCAAGCACCGCCGCACCTACTCCCGCTGTCAGTTTTTTCTTCGGGAGTGAACCAATTTCTTGAGCCCATCGCACCCCATGTCATAAAGAACAGCCCTCCTTTTAATTTGAAATTATAAAAGCTTAACATATCCAACAAAAAATGTCAAGTGTGCTACTCTCCCATTATCTGCAACGCAATCTGCCGTGGCCGGGCGTTGTCGAGCTCAACGGCAAAGATTCTTTGCCACTTTCCGAGCTGGAGCTTGCCCTTGGTTATGTTGAGAAAAGAACTGGTTGTGAGAAACATGGCCTTGCAATGTGAATGTCCGTTCATCGGCTCGTTGGGATTCATATTGACCGTTCGGATATCAAAATTGTCATGCATATACTTTATTGTCCGCGGCGCGACTTTTTCCAAAACCTTTTTGAAATCCGCGATGAGCAGCGGTTCGCCTTCTTGCACAATAACCGCCATCGTCGTATGAAGACTTTGGATATTGATCACACCTCTCTTGATTCCTGCTTTTTTGAGTTTCACTTTCACCTTGTCGGTTATGTCGATGAAATCAAGCGTTGCGACCGTTTTGAGCTTGATGAGATGATTGATGATTTTCATTTTATTTTTTATTGATTATAAAAACTGCTTATTACCAGGAACCGCCGCCCCCGCCGCCAAATCCTCCGCCGCCGCCTCCGCCGGAAAAACCACTTCCCCCACCAGCTGCCGATGAGGGCTGGCTGGCCATTGTCGTCATGGCGGAACTCGAAAAATCGGAAACCATACTGGAGAGAATTATAGCATTGAAAGCGCGCCCTGACGAATCTTCATACCAATCCGGCTGTTGGTTGTATATTCCCTCGAATTGCTTGGCCCATTCGTTTTCGACGCCCAGCACCATTGCATACGGCAAAAATTTTTCAAACATTTCTGGATTTTTTTTCGGCGCGTTGTGAAATTTCAGCCGATCGGTTTCCGTGACAGAAAGAAAATCCTTGAAACCAAGAATATTTTCTTTGAGCTCGGCGCCTTTTTTGGTCACCGCCGGCATCAGCCAGCCGAAAACGAGGATTATCATTCCCGAGACGATTCCACTGAAAGTTCCCCAGCCTCCCTGTAATATTCCAAAAAATACTGACAAAAAAATCCCGCCGACGATGGCAATTGCTATCCACATTCCAAAAACTGTGTTCGGATTTTTCGTATAATATCCCTTTTGCGTCACACTTTCATAGAGCTGGTTTTTGACCGTTGAAAGAGTTTTGAAAAATTTGTTTTTGAGATCGGATAGCTTTTTTTCTTTTTCGAAGCCGAAAATTCCCTTCATTACTTCTTTTTCAAAATCCCGTGCCGGTTCTTCGTCTTTCAGCTTCATGAAAGTATATTCCGTGCTTGTCGTTCCCAGAAATCCTTTTTCTTCGGTTCTTTTTATTTTCAAAAATCCGCCGACTGCCAGATCAATGATCGTGGAGGAAGCATCTTTGTTGTCAGCCGCGCCGTCAACCATTGTTCCGATTTCGGCCGGCGCGAGTCCGTCCGGCGATTCATACTGCGCGATGATCGTCCCCCGCCCTTTCGGATCGCGCCCCCTCTTGCTCCAGAGGCGATACATGAAGACGAAAACGATAATCGGCGCAAATAAGGTCCAGTTATCACGAACAATATCCAGCATTTTCTGCCAAAGTGTCGGCTCGGACGTGATTCCTTTCGGCCAGCCGTTGACAATGGTCAAACCCTGCCCGGGATCCATGGGATCTAACGACTTATACTCTAAACTATTCCCGCTTGCGCTCGCCGCGCACTCATTTGTGGTTCCAAAGACACCCTCAAAACATTTGTATTGCAAATTTTCTTTGGCATTTTCAGGAAGAATGACTTTTACGTCCGCACTTTCAACCGGCACCTGCCATTCATTTCCGGTGAAGTTCCAATATAGTTCGTCATGGTCGGGAAAATAGTTCACCGCCCGGCGAATTACGTAACTAATTACGTAATTCTTTTGTCCGCTGACCAGTTTGTCCGCATCACCGATCTGGAATTTTATGTTATCACCCTCGTAGGAAGTCGTGAAATTCTGCGACAATCCATTTTCGTCCGTAATTTTCACATTTGAAACCCGCAAATTGAAGTTCCCTCCCCGCGCTTTGTATTTCACCGGAATAAACCGGAATATTCCGTGTTTCTGATTATCGCCAAAATCATAAGAAATATTTTCCGTAACATTGATCGTACTGTCGGAATTGATTTTTATTTCGCCATTGAAGCTCGTTATCTTTTCCGCACTCAAAGAATCTTGTGCATTGGCGAAAGACAAAACAAAAAAACTAAGCGCTGCAATAAAGACTAATAGTTTGTATCGCATACAAAATACTAAATACCATTTTAAAATCGCGCTCCCTCATCCACCACCATCTTTTTTTTGATCGACCGCCCACCGCGCCGGGTCATCGTGATCAGTCGCTCTTTGTCTTTCGTGATCTGATTTTCGAGCTCTTCATAGACACTGTCAATCGACCCCTCGATTGATATCGTTGTATCTTCACCGCGATATTTTTGATATGGCGTGAAAAGCATCACTTCAACCCGGAATTTTCCTTTCTTGTCGAGATCAATCTCAACTTCGGCGCCTACCTCGGCATCTTTCTTGAACGACCGAAAAAACTTCCCCAGTTTTTCAATTTTTTCCGTCACATAGTCTTTCGTCCGGTCGTCTATTTTGACTTCTTTGAAAAGAAAGCGGATGTTCATGATATCTTTACAAATTACGAATTATGTACGAATATATGAATGCTTTATTCTATTATACTAAATATCTAACAAATAAAAAAGCGGGGGTTGGTCCGTGAACCATCCCCCGCCGGTGAAAAAAATTATTTGATGCCGATGCGCTCCATTACCGCTTTGGTGATCCACGGCCAGGCAATCGTCGCGTCACAAAAAACCTCCGCCGTCATCCCTCCTTCTTCGGGCGGAACAAATTTCCCCCAGGAAATCCCTTCTTCATATGTGCAGCCCGACAGACCGCCATCCTGCACCAGAGCAGTACTGATGCGAACGGCATAATGGAACCTCGCGAATACGTCGTGCTCCTCTCCCAGTCGCTCGCCCCTGATATCGAGGTACGGTCCCACTTGTTGCGCCCAATTCCGGGGAACGCCTCCGCCGATGGTGAATATGGCCAGCTTTTTTTCTTGATTGACCGCAAATTCGACCATTTCGACATATTTCTCCCAATCGAGAAAAGGATTATAGCTGAATGGTGGCCCTTGCCCTAGCCTATGTTCATAGCGCCGAAGTCCAATATCGAGGCCTATTTCCGAATCAGAGAGAGCCGGAATGAAAATCGGGATATTCCTCTGGAAAGCGCTCTTGAATGGGGAACGGCTATCCGCCGGCATGGTGCGGGCGAGATATTCTCCCAAAATCGCACAAATCTCAAAGCTGGACCAGATTTTTTCCGGATCGGCATTGTTCAAAACTTTTTGGAGAAATTCTTCTCCCCGATCCATATTCTTTTCCAGCTCGAGCGTGTCATACACCCGATTAAAACCTGAGTGGTAAAGAATTCTGTCGCTGACTCCCTGAGGAACTTTATAATGCTTCCCCCCAACGCTTTGATTGAGGCCATGGAGCATGAGCGCTCCCGTGGAAACAACGCAATCAAAGTCGAAGTGATCGATAAAATCGCAGATGACGAGGCCCATTTGCGCCACCGTCATTGCTCCGGCAAGGGTAAGCACTTTGAAGCATTTATCATCCTTGACCATCGCTTCGAGAACATCGGCGGCCTCTCCCGTTTTCCTTCCTTGGAAAGATGTCTTCGTCATTGCCAAGAGCATCTGGTCAAAGTTTTTTATTCTCTGAAGGTCGATCGGCTCGAGAGCCGTCAAATCTTGCCCATCTCCGTATTTCGCGGAGTTCCTTTTTCCGCAAGGTGTATCGTTCATGATTCATTCTCTCCCTTATTTGCAGAATTTGGAATAGAATTTCTGCCCCAGCATCCAGTAAATCAGTTGGGCGATTTCATAGCAGGTTTGTTTGCCAAAAGCCGGAGAAAAATCAGGACCCGGACAGACTTCAACAACGTCAAAGCCGATCACTCTCTTTCGGGAAAAAAGCATTTCCAGGAAATCATACAACTTTCTCCAGCTCCAGCCGCGATTTTCGGGCGTGCCAGTGGCAACCAGCGCGCTGTCCAGAACATCGGTGTCGAGTGTGAGATACACCTCCTGGGTGCGGATAGCCTCGACAATATCGCATTTTTCATCCCGCAAATTTGCCCGGAAAACATTTCTTTCCATGTTATGTTTGCGGACAAATTCCAGTTCAATGTCCGAATCAATTCGCACGCCTGCCTGAATAATCGGAATATTCATGGCATGAATATTCCGCATCACAGTACAATGTGCGTACGAATCCGGCCGGCCCTGCATAAAGTCCCCGTCATTTCTCCGAAAATCAAAATGGGCATCCAGCTGGACAACCAACATTCCGGGGTAAAATCTGTGATGAGCCGCGATTGATCCAACGGAGACGGAATGCGACCCTCCTAAAGACACAACATATTTTCCGTCGCAAATTAAATCATAAACTTCTCCCATGACCCTCTTGATCATCGTTTTCGGTGTCATTTTTTCCACGGCTAGATGTTTTTCGGCGATAACAATTAGATCGCAAATGCGCATCTCGCCGCCCTCACGACCGGAAAATTTCACGAGTTCTTCAACTTGGTAGTAGAGTTCATCGCAAATCATCCGTGGCGCGAGAGCCGAGCCCAAATATCCGGAAGAATGTTTGTCATTCGGAATCCCCAGCAGAACCACATCTGCTTGTTCAACGGGAATATCCTTGATAATCGAAGATTTTCTTCTTTTTCTATCCATAATCTTTCCCTCCTCATAATTTTTTGAAGCCTTATTCAAGGCTTTTTTGTTAAGTTGCTGATATTAGAAACACTAGCAAAAAACCGCCTATTTTGCAAGCGGATTTATATTTTTTCCATACTATATTCAATTTTTTTGCAATAAAAATACGGGCACGGTTTTTATAAACCATGCCCGCACGACATTTTATGTAGGTCTCGTCTGGCCAATTTTACCTTAAGAAGCAATCCCAGACGATACCGACGAGATAACACGCAACAATCCCGGCAATTAAGCCTCCAACCAACGCTAAAATGCCGGTTTTTATTCTCCTCTTTCTCCTGCTATCCATTTTTTCTCCCTCCTGAAAGTTTGAAGATCAACTCATAATCTTGAAAACTCCTGTTGCACTTTTATGCCGTAGCCCTCAAGATCAATCAGAATATCACGACGGATTTTGGAAGTCAAGGCTTCCGGCGGAAAAACACCACGCATCTTGATTTGGGGTATCATTTTTGCGAACGAAGCCACGGCAACTGCAGTTGGATAGGAGATATAGGTTGCCCCCGGCATTTTTTTTGCAATCTCTTTCAAATCCGGATAAACAACTACATTTCTCATTCTCATTTTTTTTCCGTTTTGTCTGCCTGCAATATCCACCACTGACATATAAAAAGCATTTTCGATGATACCCGCTCGAAGCAATTCTAACATTTCTTTCGGACTGGGAACTGGAGGAGCGAGTTTCAGAAAAACATCCACTGGCTTCACTTTCTTGTCGTATATTCTGATTGACCTTCCGCTTAAGAGACCCAGCCTGCTTAATGCTTCCCCAAAATCGATATCCGTTCCGCAAACTTTATAATCAACCTTTTTTACATTTATGTATAAAGGCAATGTGCTAACTTCGTCCCCCTGAATGCTAACGACGTATTTTTTGCCGATAGGTTCGGGAAATTGATATTCTTCTCCCTCCGTTAAAGGTTTTATAAGAATAGTTTCTTTATTCCTGAAAACTGGAGCCGGAAAAGTCAGCTCCAATAAGGTTATGGCTGGCGACCAGGCGAAAATCAGCTGGCGGGCTTTTTGCTCCTCTATCCCTCGAATTTTAATTTCCTCAACTTCCTCAAATTTGTCTTTGCCCTCTGCGGCCAAAACATTGGTAATTCCCGGAGAAACACCTGTATTAATGAGCCCAATAAGCCCCGCCTTTCGAAATTTTTCGTGAAATCTCAGCTGTTCTGCTGATTTAAAATCCGGCAGCCACGAGCACAGATCTTGATAATTGACTTTGGATCGAAGAGCGGCTCTCATCACCTGCTGATTGAAGTTGGGAAGACTGGCGTTAATGACTAAGTCAAACCCCCTAATTGCTTTGGCTAACTGATTAGTATTAGATGCATCGATATTGCTTTTCAGTAATTTGATCTTTCTACCTCTAGTTTGAATAAACTCTTTCGCTTTTTTGATGTTATTTGAAGCGCAAGTGACTGCGGCAACTTTTTTATCTTTCTCAAGACATTTGCAAAGAGCCGATGCTACTCCTCCTGCTCCTATGATGAAAATTTTCATGTTATTTGGATTATCTGTTAATATTTTTCAAAACCCCATCATCTGCACTTCTTCCTGAAGCTGGATCCCAAATTTGTTGCGGACTCGCGTTTTGATGACCGCCGCAAGCATGATTACGTTCTCCGCAGTCGCGTCACCCGTGTTCACGATGAAATTGGCATGTTTTTCACTCACCATCGCCCCGCCGATTTTTTTGCCGCGCAGGTCCAATTGATCGATCAAATAACCGGCAGGAATTTTGTTGTCCTTTATTTTCTGACCAGTATCTGTTTCAAACTGCCGAATCAGCTTTTTGTTTTTCGCGATTTGATTTTTGAAAAAACTTCCCGGACTCGGAAATTCCATTGGCTGTTTTTCTTTGCGCTTCGCCAAAATTTCTTTGATCTTTTTCTCGCTTTCGGCTTTATTGCCCTTTTTTATTTTTAGACTGGCAGATAAAATAATAAGATTTGAATTTTGCTTGAAAATACTGTTCCTATATTCGAATTTGCAATCTTTAGTTTTGAAATTTGAAATTGTTTTGGATTTTTGATTTGGGATTTTATTGGAAATTGGAAATTGGAAATTGGAAATTTCGAAAGCTTTTACGCTTTCGACCACATCTTCTATCGTCCCTCCATACGCTCCCGCATTTCCCCGCACCGCTCCGCCGATCGTCCCCGGTATCCCTGCCGCCCACTCGAGACCGGTGAGGCCGGCTTTCACTGATTCAATCACGATTTTGCTTAATGCAATCCCGGCGTCGCATTTAATTAAGGAAGTTCGACTTCCCAAATGGAAGTCGAACTTCCAAGCTGTATTGCTAATTTTTATGACAACTCCATCAAATCCTTTGTCGCTGACCAATACATTACTTCCCCCGCCCAGCACAAAAACCGGCAGATTTTTCTCCCGCGCGAATTCAAGCGCTTCCAAAATTTCTTCCTCATCCTTCGCCTCGCAAAAAAACCTCGCCGGTCCCCCAATTTTGAAAGTGGTATATTGCGCCAATGGAATGTTTTTTCGAATATTCATTTATTTTCTGCTATTTCGTTCCCATCCTTTTATCTCCAACATACCCACCTGCCCTCTTTTTGATCTCTTTATAATTTCCTCCGGAATTTCAAAAGCTTTAGCCAATTCCCGAATTGGTAATTTCCCAATTTCATCTGAAACTCTATCTGAAATAGGAATTTTTGAAATCATACTCGCTAAATCTTTGTTAAGAAAAGGAAAAATAAGACGGATGTCGAACTTTTTACTTGTAGCTAGCAATGGCCGGAGATGATTTGGAATAAGCTTCTTCCAATATTCCGCAAACGCTTTTTTTCTTTCTTCGGCTGATTCTCCCTTTCGGTGTCCCCAATATCCTCCCGTCAGTTCGTCTATTCCGTCGTAAGCGATGAGCAGCTTGGGATTCATCTTGGAAATATTTTTATACAAGAGATAAACATCAAAATCTCCGTCCGCTACCGCCTTTTTTATGTCTGCATTCGGAAACTCTTTCTGATATTCTTCAAGTGCTTCCTGAATATCATCTTGATTGGGAATTATTTCCCGATGTTCCGCACTGAATTTTTCCGCCGCCAGTCGCGCATGAATGACATCCGAATGCTCTTCGCTGCCACCCATTGTGAAAGCGACGATTTTCGCATCCGGAAAATTTTTGCGAAGCATTGCCAGCCCCAATGTCGAGTCAATGCCTCCTGAAAGAGTGACGAAAATTGTGCCTTGATTTTCTTCAAGCGCTTTGCGACCTGCTTCTTCGAAGGATCTCAGCATTTCACCCTTTAAATCTTCAAAAGACCAGTTTGTATTTTCTTCATCGACAACAGCCTTAACAGATTCTACTATCTTGAGCACTTGTTCGCCTTCGTTTTCCAAGGGTTTATTAAATTTTAATAATTGATACTCTTTTTCCATTGATGTTTTTACTTATTATTTCATAAACATTATTGGCATGATCATATAGATTTCCCTCAAAATTTCCGGATATACAATGCAATAATTCTTTTTTTATCACCTTGTGCATTATTGAATATTTTTTGCCGCCCATATTTTTTTTCGCGAACAGAAAACAATGATGCAATTCATGCTCAATATTCTTCCTGGACTCAAAGTGATGCATATGATGAATCAGATAAAGCTTTTCGTATTCATCATCAAATTTTTTTAGATAATTTTTTCGCTGTTTTTCCGGTTTCATATCTCCATAATTTATTTTAGCCAAATACTCTTGGCCATTTCATCAACTTCTTGCACAAAATCTCTTCCAGAATCTGATTGTTTTGTCCAATGAAACGCTTCTTTCTTTAATGTTTCAATTCTTTTCATTATTGATTCTTTTTGTTCTCTGTTCAAATTTTCAGCACCCATAGATATGGTCAGTAATTGATTGAAAAACTGGCCAAAAGCAATGGCTCTTGTAGTAGTTTCACCTTTTTCGCTTTTTTCATAAAGAGGTCTGTTTTCGGGAATAGAATTTATAAAGCCATCCGCTAATCCCTGAATAATTTGGCCGTCATTTAAAACCTCCTTTTGTTCAATCGCTTCCATTCTGCTCATGATATTTTAATAAAAAAAAATTATTTTCTTACTCTTTCAACCCCTCCACCACCTCCCAGACATTTCCGGCGCCCATGGCGATGACGAGGTCTTCGCGAGAAATTTTGTCTTTCAAAAATTCAATGGCTTCGTCGATGGTCGGAATATATTCAACGTTGCGGTGATATTTTTTCGCGAGTTCGACAAGATCTTTTGAGTGCACTCCGCCCTGAACTTCGCGCGCGGATCCATAAATATCCAAAACGATCACCCGATCGGCGTCTTCAAAGCTTTGGGAAAATTCGGAAAGCAAGGCTTTGGTTCTTGTGAAAGTATGCGGATGAAACACGCACCAGATCCGGCGTTTCGGGAAAAATTCCCGTGCCGCTTGGAGCGTTACCTTGATTTCCTCCGGATGATGGCCATAGTCATCGATCAAAATAGCGCCGTTTCGCCGGCCGATATATTCAAACCGGCGCGAAGTTCCCTCAAAATTAGCCAGAGCCTCGCGAACTTTTTCCATCTTGGCATTGAACTGATATGCCATGGCGATCGCCGCGGACGCGTTGAGAATATTGTGTTTTCCGGGCAGCATAATTTCAAAATCGCCCAGCTTTTTATCGCGCAGAACTACTGAAAAAAATTGTTTCCCTTCGCGCAATTCATGATTCGCGATCTTGAGGTCTGCATCTTTGCCAAAACCATACGAAATTATTTTGCATTTCGCGCTCTTGGCGATTTCGAGCGTCTCACTCCGGTCGCCGCAAACAACCAAGAATCCATGACGGGGAATTTTGGCAACGAATTTTTCAAAAGTTTTTTTGTATTCATCATAAGTCGGAAAAAAATCCGGATGATCCCAGTCCGCGCTGGTGAGGATCGCTGCTTGGGGATTATATAAATCAAGTTTATTTTGATATTCATCCGCTTCAATAATCATAAACTCGCTCCGGCCAACGAGCGCCGATCCCCGCCACTGCTTGACTTGAGAGCCGACAACCGCCGTCGGATCAAGCCCGGCAACCTTGAATATTTCGGCAAGCATCGCCGTTGTTGTCGTTTTTCCGTGCGTCCCCGAGACCGCGATTCCGTATTTTTCATTGAACAAAATCCCGAGCATTCCGGGATAGGAGACCATTGGGATGCTTTTGTATTTCGCCACTTTGAATTCTTCGTTGTTTTTTTCGTTATAGGCGGTGGAATAGACAACCAAATCGATGTCGCCGACGATATGTTCCGCGTCAAATCCTTCGTGATATTTCACGAACAATTTTTTCTTGAGAATTTCATCCGTGAAAAATTTCTCCGCGGTGTCCGAGCCGGTCACCTCGCATCCGCGCCGCGCAAAAATTTCAACCAGAGCCACCATTCCACTGCCTTTGATCCCGATGAAATATATTTTTTTGATTTTGGCAAAATCGAGCGTCATAAAATTTTTTTCAATCGAATAAAATCCTTTTCAATCGCCTTTCTTCCCTCTCTGATCAATTCCTCCATTTTTGAAACATCCGACCGCTTGATATGAAAAACTTCCGGCCGAATGGCGACATCAGCATCTTCATCACGAAAAATTCCCCGCCGATGATCGGAACTTATGACTCTGAGGCCAATCAGATACGCCTCCAAAAAACTGAATTGATCTTTTTCATAGTCATCGAGCAGCTGCAGTTTTTGCATCAGCTCCCGCGCTTTTCCCAAAAAATTGTGTTCATCGGAATTTTTGATCTTTTCCTGCACCTTGAAAATGGGTTTCGCCATTTTTCCGATACGGGTATTTCTCATCATTTGGCGCATATTCCCCAAAAAACGGGTGACCAAACTCCTATTCGCCCCGACATCCACCGCGATCACTTTCTCCGCTCCAAGATCATAGGCGATTTTCGCCGGCACCATCATCGCCGTCCCGCCGTCAAAAACCAAGCGCCCTTCATGTCTTTTGAGAGGCGCAAGGCCGGGAAGCGCAGTTGTGATCTCAAGCGCCTTGGCGATGCTTCCCTTTTCGATGACAACTTCCTTTCCGGTGAGCGCGTCGGTCGCCACAAAAGCCAGCTTCAAATTGACAATATCTTCGAATTTTTTTCCGGCTGTGATAAATTCGAAAAAAGAATACATCCTGTCTCCCCGGATCAATCCCTCGCCAGTGAGACAAAAGTCAAGCATTCTTCTTTGTGATTTTTGATCTAAGTTCAAAGCAACTTCCTTCAAATCGCCGAGATTTCCGGTCGCATACGCCGCGGCCACCAATGCGCCGCTTGAACAACCGGTCAAAACATCGATCGAAATATTTTTTTCTTCCAGCGCTTCAAGCGCCCCTATATGCGCCATTCCTCTCAATGTTCCTCCGCCGAGAGCAAGACCGATTTTTTTCCGTTGCATATAATATTTCCCTAACATTCAATGTTGGGAGCGCCCAATATTGAATGTTAGGATCAACTCCGCGATCTTTTCCGCCGCATCGGGATTGTGAAACTTTTTTATCCGTTCGCCCAGTTCATACTGCAATTCACCGCTGTTCAAAACTTCTTCGATCTTTTCCAACAAAATATTCTCTCCCAAGTTGTCCTGATTGAGCACGACCGCCGCTCCGGACTCCGAGAGGGCATATGCGTTGAGTTCCTGATGATTGTTGGCCGAAGACTTGATGGGGATGATGATTGATGGTTTCCCGTTGGCCGCGATCTCAGAAATGGCATTTGCTCCGGCCCGGCTAACCACGAGATCGGCCGCGGCAAGCGCGTGCGCTATTTCTTCTTTCAAAAATGCCAAGGGATAGTAGCCCGAATGCCCGGCCTTTATGCCGATTCTTCCCGCTTCCCGAACCACATTTTCATAGTCGGAATTTCCTGTCTGATGAATGACATCATATTGTCTCACGAGCCGACCGAGGATATGAAGAATCGCTTCGTTTATGATTTTCGCTCCCTGACTCCCGCCCATAACCAAAATTATTTTCTTGTTCCCTTGAAGCCCAAAAAATTTGAGCGCTTCTTCTTTGTTTCCTTTTGTCAATTCCTCGCGAATCGGACTGCCCGTGATTACAACTTTTCCGGGACTGAAAAAAATCGCCGCGCCCGGAAAAGAAACGGCCACTTTTTTGGCAAGTCTCGCGGCAAATTGATTGGCAAGCCCCGGCGTGATGTCCGATTCATGAATAATGATGGGAATTCTGTACAGCCATGCGGCAATCACAACCGGCACTCCCGCATATCCGCCCTTCGAAAAAACGGCATCCGGCATAAAGACAAGAAGCTGCCAAAGCGACTGAATGATGCCGACAGGAATTTTCAAGAGATCGGAAATATAGTTCAAGGAAAAATACCGGCGCAATTTTCCGCTTAGGATTTTCCTGCCCGGAATGAGCTCTTTTTCCATGAGTTCTTTTTCCAACTCTCCGTCCGGTCCCAAAAACAAAAATTCAAGATCCGCTCCTTCGGGCACAATTTCTTTCAATTTTCTAACTACGGCGAGAATTGGGAATATATGTCCTCCCGACCCTCCGCCTGTAAAGACGATACGCATAATTATATTTTCTCACACTTCTTCGAAATATTCAACAAAATTCCCACTCCGACCATAAGAAACACAATCGATGTTCCGCCATAGCTGATGAAAGGAAGAGTGACGCCAGTGAGCGGGATCAATCCTGAAATGGCGGATATGTTGATAAGCGCCTGGAATATTATCCACGAAGTGATGCCAATCGCGATCAACTTGCCAAAAGTATCCGGCGCATTTTTCGCGATCTTGAGGCCGCGCATGGCAAAAATAACGAACAAGATCACCAAGGCCATGGCACCAATCAGCCCAATCTCTTCAGAAATGATTGCAAATATCGAATCTCCGACCGGTTCCGGAAGATAATTGAACTTTTGCCGGCTATGACCCAGTCCCAGCCCGAAAATGCCGCCCGATCCGATCGCCAAAAGCGCTTGATTGATTTGATATCCAATTCCTCGCGGATCAAGCTCCGGATGTAAAAAAACCAAAAGGCGGCTCATTCGATAGGACTCGAATTTCACAAGCGCAAAAAAAGCCAGCACTCCCATGCCAAGCATCATTGAAAGGTGCCGAAATCTCGCACCGGACATGAAATACACAGACATTGCAATGAGGACGGTGATTCCCAAAGTTCCCATATCCGGCTGCTTTATGATCAAAAATCCCACCACGCCTAAAATCGCGAGAAACGGCACGAAACCTTCGAAAAAATCCTTTCCTTTTTCCTTTTTTCCTTCAAACCAGGCGGCGAGATACAAAATGAGGGCCAATTTCAGCATCTCCGAAGGCTGAAAAGAAAATGAGCCGAGCTTTATCCATCGGCTCGCTCCCTGAAAATTGAGTCCGAATCCGGGAATAAAAACAAGAGTCAGAAAAACCAAATTGACAACGAAAAACAAAAATGCGAATTTTTTCCAAAAATGATAGTCGATTTTCTGAACTATGTACATCAAAAAAAGACCCGGCAGAACGCCAAAAAGGAGCTGGTGCTTGAAAAAATAATACGGATCGCCGAAGCGCGACTGGGAAATGGCGATTCCAGCCGAAGAAAGGGCCACTAAGCCGAAAAGAATAAGAGCAAAGAATGTCGTTATGAGAATTTGATCGGGTTTGTTATTTTTCATAATTTCCTGCTATTTTTCTTCCTCCATTTCTCTATTTTTTCATGATTCCCGCCCAAAAGCACCTCCGGCACTTTCCACTCTCGAAAATCCGCCGGCTTGGTGTATTGCGGATGCTTGAGATAGTTTTTTTTGGAAAAAGATTCTTTTTTCGGTGACTGTGCGTTTCCCAGCGCGCCGGGAACAAGCCGTGTGATTGAATCAACCACCGCCATCGCCGGAATCTCCCCGCCGGTGAGGACATATTCACCAATCGAAATTTCCTCATCCGCCAAATATTTCGCCACTCGCTCATCCACTCCTTCATATCTCCCGCAAATCATGACTATATTTTCATATTTAGATAATCGCTTCGCATCAGCCTGCGTATATCTTTTGCCTTTCGCAGAAAAAATAATCGTCCGAAAAGTTCGACTTTGAAGAATTCCAGAAAGGTTCGACCTTGAGGAATTGGAGGCTTTAGCCGACAAGGGAAAGGTCGAACCTTGAATTGAAGATCGGATTCTCTCAAGGCATTTATAAATCGGCTCAATTTTCAAAACCATCCCCGCCCCGCCTCCGTACGGCGTATCATCGACGGTCTTGTGCTTGTCCGTCGCAAAATCCCGCAGATTATGAATTTTAATATCAACTAACTTTTTCTCCCGCGCACGCCGAACAATACTCTCGGAAAAATAAGAGTCGAATATTTTCGGAAAAATTGTGACGATGTGGAAAGTCATAAATAACAAAAACCGCACCTTAATGATAGCACGGTTTTTGCGTATGATAAAGGCCAAAAGACCCTATTTATACATTGATATCGTTCACAACTTCGTCGATGCTCCGCCTGGATTCATCGCGGGGTTCTTCGCGGTTCATACCGCGGGTGGATCCTTCCGGTTCATTGATCTTGAGGTTCACGCGAGCGTTGTTTTTGGCGCCGACGACGCGAAGAAGAGTCCGGATCGCTTTGGCAGTCGCGCCTTCGCGGCCGATGACCATTCCCATATCCTTTGCGTCAACATCCAAACTGATGAGAACGCCTCGCTCGTCGATGATCCGGTTGGTTTTCACCGCGTCCGGAGTGTCAACAAGCCCTTTCACGACGAATTCCACAAATTCCTGATCTCTTTCCATCTTTTCTGCGTTAGGCTGATAATTTCGGAAATTTGGCAACTTCTGGGCATTCGACCTTTCGTTTCAGATGCCTACCATTTTTTCCGATTCACCCCACAATTTTTCGGGGCCTGTAATTATTATATTTTATTTTTTGATGTTGTCAAGTTAAAAAACAAAAGCAACCGCGTCAACGGCTGCTTTTTGAAAATTCTATATTATTACTTTTTTTCGTCGGATTTTTTCTCTTCTTTTTTTTCGTCGGATTTTTTCTCCGGATCTTTTACTTTGACTGGTTTCTTTTCCTCGTCTGCCGAAGAGGCAGGTTCCATAGTTTCTTTACTTTCTGGTTTTACTGTTTCAGCTTCTTTCTTCTTCTCCGCCTTTTTCTTGATTTTCACGGCCCTTTTCGGACCTTTCGCGATTCCATCTGAAACCAGCATATTGTGAACGCTATCCGAGCACTGCGCGCCTTTTTCGATCCAATATTTTATCCGGTCGGCTTTGAATTTTTTTTTCCTTCGTATGCGGATTCAAAAAACCGAGATTTTCCAGAAATTTCCCTTTGATCGGCGAAGTATGTTCCGCGACGACAACTCTGAAAAACGCGCTATTTTTCTTTCCCCTGCGGGTCAATCTTATTTTGAGCATTTCACTATAAAACTAAAACATTTAATCACTACGTTATACTAATATTTATAAGCAATTTTGTCAATTATGTGTTGCGGATTGAAATAAAATATACCAGATACTAAATACAAAATACCAAATACTAGTGTATTTCCCCCTTTTCTCCCACTTGATCCAATTTCACTGACAAAACCTTCGAAACTCCGTCCGAGCTCATCGTCACGCCATAGAGAAACGAGGCATGGCGCATTGTTTCACGGTTGTGAGTGATCAGCACGAATTGGGTCTGATTCGCCAATTCCTGCAAAATTCTCCCGAAACGCTTTGAATTTGCTTCGTCAAGCGCCGCTTCCACTTCATCAAGCACCGCAAATGGCGGCGGGCTGTTGGATATGATGGCGAAAAGAAGCGCGAGAGAGGTGAGTGATCTTTCTCCGCCTGAAAGCATCGCAAGACTCGAAATTCTTTTCCCCGGCGGCGACGCCTTGATTTCAATGCCAACTTCTTTGACTCTCTCTTTTTCGGCTTCTTCTTTTGCTATTGCCTCAATATCCACCTCATCCGCACTCTCCGCATTTTCTGCATTGTCCGCGGAAACATCTTTGATGTTCCTTCTCGCTTCGATTTTAATCTTCACCATTTCCGCGCTTCCACCGCCGAAAATTATTCTGAAATATTTCGAGAATTCACTGTTGACTCTTTTGAAAGTTTCCTCAAAAGAAATTTTTATCTTTTCGTCCATCTCTTTGACAATATCCGTGAGGGAGACAATCGCATTTTCCAAATTTCCCGTCTGGTCGGTGAGAAAATCATATCTTTTTTGGGTTTCATCATATTCTTCCACGATCATCGGATCAATCGCCCCGATTTGTTCCGCCAAACTCTTGAGACGGCCGGTTTCTCTTTCCATTTTTTCGATGTCTTCAATTTCGTTTTCCAATTTTTCCCGAAGCAGATCATCCGGATTTTCATTCCCAGTTTCATTCTTGATTCTCATTTTCAAATCTTCTTCTCTGACTTCTATTCTCGCCATCCTTATCTTGACTTCATTCAATTTTTCCCGCGTTCCCGCCAGACTTTCCTGCATACCGCGCATTTCAGCCTCGAGCTCAAAAAATCGTCGGCGCGCGATTCGATCTTCTTTAAAAAGGGCATCCATTTTTCTTCGATTTTCTTCGATTTCCCGGCTTATTTCTTCCTGTTTCTCCGCAAAATTGGTTCTTTTTCTTTCGAGTTCGCCGACAATTTTCAAATTGACGATATTGCGCCTTTCATTTTCCTCGGTTTTTTCTTTTTTGCCTTCATTCAATTCGCGGAAAATTCGGTCTATTTCCCTTTTCAATATTGCGAATTCACCCTTGATTACTTCCAGTTCATTTAAATCTCCGACCTGAACCAACTTCGCTTCCAATTGCGCATAATCATTTTTGAGTTTTTTGAACTCATCCTTGAAATATGGAAAATCAACCAGGATTTCGCTGATTCTTGCGAAATTTTTCGCTTTTTCCTTTTCAATTTCGATTTTCGCTTCCATCATTGCCAAATTTTTCCTGGCCTCATTGAGGCGCGTGAATTTTTCTTCCCGCTCTTTTTCAAGAATATTTCTCCGGCTTTCGAAATCAACATTCGTTTTCGCTTCCCGATTGACCTTTACTTCCAAATCGTCAATTTTCCTTTGAATTTTCATTTCCTCCCGGCTGACTTCTTCTTTTTCAAGCAATATGCCTTCTTTTTTTTCAAAAACATCCCGCCAAAGAAAACTGAAAAGGATTTTTTGTTTTTCTTTCAATTCTTGCGTCACTTCCGTTCCTTTTCGCGCTTTGTCGGCCTGCCTTTTCAAAACTCGGAGATGCGGTTCAATTTCACGCGCCAGATCAGCGGCCCTCGCAAGATTCGTCCGGGTCGCTTCCAATTTTCGCAATGATCTTTCCTTTTTCATCTGAAATGATTTTACTCCCGCCGCTTCTTCGAGAATGATTCTTCGCTCAACCGGGTTTGCGTTCAAGATCGCATCGGCCATACCCTGATTGATGATACAGTAGCTTCTTTGACCCACGCCTGCTTTCGCGAGAAGATCGTGAATATCAATCAAGCGCACCCGGCTGCCGTTGATGGAATATTCCCCCTCCCCGCTTCGATATATTTTTCGGGAAATCACGGCTTCTTCAAATTCGAGCGGTATTTTCTTGTCCGAATTGTCAAAATGTAGAGATACCTTGGCGCTTCCCAATTGCGCTTTTTTTCCCGAACCGGCAAAAATCACATCTTCGGATTTTTTTCCGCGCAAACTTTTGAGCGATTGTTCGCCCATTGCCCACTTGATCGCATCCGCCACATTTGATTTTCCGGAACCGTTTGGCCCCACGATCGCCGTGATGCCGCAATTTTTCCCGTTTTTTGAAATTTCACACGACGGCAAAAAATCCAAGACAGTCTTGGTCGCAAAAGATTTGAACCCAATTATTTCAATTCGCTTCAGGTACATTTTTTTATTTTAATTTTACCAACCTTTTTCTTCCAAGCCTGCTTTGGCCGCGTTTCTTTGGGCTTCTTGCTTTGAACAGCCTTCGCCTTCGGCCACTTTGTCATCGCCGAGATATACTCCCACAACAAATTTTTTGTCATGATCCGGCCCCGCCTCCGAGATTACGCGATAATTTGGCGTGACGCTGTTTTTGTCCTGCGCGACTTCTTGAAAATGGGATTTGGGATCGAGATATGATTTGCTCTCGAAAACCTCTTCGAGATTGACGACAATATTTTCAAGAATGAATTTTTTCGCGCTATCGTATCCTTGATCGAGATAAATAGCACCGATGATCGCCTCAAGCGCGTTTGCGAGCAAATAGTCTCGCGCTCGTCCCGTGTCTTTTGATTCTCCGCGACTCATCAAAAGAAAATCTTCCACTTCAAGAAATCGCGAAACCTTAGCAAGTATATCTTTGTTCACGAGCGACGCCCGCCAGTTCGTTAATTCGCCTTCCGGATTGGGAAAATTGCCATAGAGATAGTCCGTCACCACCAACTCCAAAATCGCGTCCCCAAGAAATTCGAGTCGCTCGTTTTGGTCCAGCTTGTAGCCTCTGTTTTCATTGAGATAGCTGCGATGCGTGACAGCCGTTTGCAACAAGTCCGGATTTTTGAATTTTACTTTTATCTTTTTTTCAAGTTCTTCGATATTTTTTGCAGCCATACATATGACTGTAATTGGTAATTTGTAACTGGTAATTGGGATTTTCTCATCCTCAGCCAAAGGCTGATCCGCCTCTGGCGGAAAATTACGAATTACTAATTACAAATTACTTAAAAAAATTATTATTGATTATTTTTTATCGTCGCTCTTGTCTTCCTTCATCGGCTCTCCCATCTCGCGGTATATTGTTCCGAGCACTCCGTTCACAAACCGGCCCGAAGAATCTCCGCCATATGTTTTCGCGAGTTCGATCGCCTCGTTGATCGCCACTTTCGGCGGCACTTCTTCATAGTTTCCAAAAACCAGCTCGAAAATTCCAAGGCGCAAAACGTTCCGGTCTGTCACCGTCACCTGCTCGAGCGGCCATTCCGGCGCGCACTTTTCGATCAACTGGTCGATTTTCTCACGGTTTTTGAGCACGCCCTGTATGAGGGAAAAAACAAAAGCTTCGTCATCCGTTCCCGGACCGAATTCTTTGATATTGTGCCGGATTATTTCGTCAACTTTCTTTTCATCCTTGCCCCGAAAATCCCATTCATAGAGGGACTGCATGGCGATAGAACGTAATAGGTGGCGATTGGCCATATTTTCTTCTGTCATTCCGACCAAGTTCCGACTTTGTCGGAACGCGCGGAGGAATCTGCGTACATTATCTAATGGCTAGCCATTAAGTTATAAACACAGATCCCTCGACTGCTTCCCGATAAATCGGGAATTCGCTCGGGATGACAAATAAACATTATTTAAAAACTACTTTGCAAAAATGCGACTTTCCTGTTTTAACAACCTTATTATTATAATCTTTTTTATCCAATTCAGCCTTATAATCCAATATTTTGTCGCCATCAACCGACACTCCGCCTTGCTCGATTTTTCTTCTTGCGTCTCCAAGGCTCGTTGCCATACCAGCTTTCATCAAGAATTCAGTCAATTTAATTTTGTTGCCCTTGATATTGATTGATTTGATTTTGTCTGGCGCTTTTCTTTCCTGAAAAACACTCACAAAATATTCCTGCGCTTTTTTCGCGCTTTTTTCGCCGTGGTAAATTTTCGTGATTTCATATGCAAGGCGCATCTTCGCATCGCGAGGATTAATCTTATTTTCCCCGATTTCCCCAATTATCCTTTTTATCTCCCTTGAATCCAAATCCGTTGCCAGATCAAAATATTCCTTCATCGCTTCGTCCGGAATGGACATGATCTTTCCATACATTTGCTCTGCACTTTCCGTGAGGCCGATATAGTTGTCGAGCGATTTGCTCATTTTTTCCTTCCCATCCGTACCGACTAGTAATTTCGTGATGATCATTGCCTGCGGATCTTGGCCGAATTTTTCCTGATAGTGCCGGCCGAAAAGTTCGTTGAATTTTTGGTCGTTTCCGAGCAGAACTACATCAGCTTTAAGAATAACGCTGTCATATCCTTGCATGATCGGATAAACAAGCTCGTGAAGTCCCACATCACGGCCGTCTTTCATTCTTTTTTGGAACATATCCCGCTCCAAAACCCGCGCAGTCGTCGTCATCGTCATGAGCTTCAAAAATTCATAAAATTTCATTTTCGAAAACCATTCGGAATTATACCGGATTTCGAGCAATTTTTTGTCCGTTTTCAAAATTTTCGAGGCCTGTTTGATGTATGTCGCGGCGTTTTTTTTGATTTCGGCGTCTGTCATCACCGGACGCGTTTTGTCTTTTTCGGTCGGGTCGCCTATTTTTGTTGTCGCGTCCCCGATCAAAAACACAACCTTGTGGCCCAAATCCTGGAATTCACGCATTTTGCGAAGCGGAACAGCATGCCCCAAATGCAAATCAGGCCGCGTCGGATCCGCGCCAAATTTCACTGTGAGCTTTTTCCCGGACAGCAGTTTCTTCTCGAGCTCTTTTTGCCCGATCACTTCCTCCACTCCGCCTTCCGTGAAAAGCTTTTGAATTTTTTCTTTATTGGATTTCATCACTTAAAATAATATCATTTTATTCGCAAACAGGCAATATAAAAGCCGAGGCTATGCCCCGGCAAGTTCTCACCTCCTTTTGATGATCAACTACTATAACCTTCCTCTCGGCGGCGGAACGGTCGCATTCCAAAGCCGTTCCCATGTGTTTCTGCCATGTACAATGCCCTCTGCGGAAAATTCTCCGGAGATTCCAAAAGTACCCTGGAAATGAACACGCCCGTATCCTTTGTCCTCGATCTTTGTTAAAGGAAATTTTGGGGTATGGACGGGTTCGAACTGCCCCCTCTTAAGCTGATTCCCCCGGCCCTTATAGAAGTACCAGAACGTTTTTTCACCGAAAAACCCATGACGCCACATTTCCCCTTCTTTGGGCACGATATTGGGTAAAGCCATAGCACAATCCTCCCTTGCATATTTTTAAATAAAATCTCTTGCACTTCACACTAACATATCGTTAGACTTTTAACAAATAATCGCTAATAAAAAATATTTTCCACTTTGTTTTTGTCCTCGTCCCAAAATTTCGGATTGCGCTCGATATATTGACGGATTTTGTTGAGGGAATCTTGGGTGCGGATGACGCGGTCATAAAATGATCGCTGCCATCGAAAAGAAATATTAAATTTTCTCTTTGCCTCCCGTGAAACCGCCGCTTTATATCCTTGAATGATTTTACTTAGCAACATTTTTGATCTATCTGATTGTAGTGGTCGCATATATGCGGCCTCCGTGCCATCGGGACGTGTATACGCGTCCGCTACGATATTGATTATTCCGTGAATATGATTTGGCATCACGATAAACTCCTCTAACTCAATTTCTTGAAAATGTTTCGGGATTTCACTCCAATAATTTTCCGTGATTTTTCCCAATTGATTCAATTTTATTTCCCCTTTTTCGACTTTTCCAAAATATTCTTTCATTTCATCTGTACAAATCGTGACAAAATAAAAACCGGGCAAAGAATAATCATGACCGGAATATCGATTTGGTTTTCTAATTTTATTTTTCATTTTTGTAGTAGTGGTCGCATATATGCGACTTTTTCCGCATACACGCGGCCTTTTCGGGACGCATATATGCGTCCCCTACGTTTTTTATATTCCCAATTTTTCTTTCGCCATCTTTATTTGCTCGTCGGTCATTTGCCCTGACGCTTTCATCTGTTCCATTGTCTCCAGAATCTTGTCCTTGTTTTTGGCGATATTTTCGGGTGAAAGCGCTTTTTGCATCACTTTTTCCCGCTCTTTCGGATCCATTTTTTCGAGCTTCTTCATCGCCAGCCGCTGCAACATACCCATTTTCTGGGTATCCACCACTTCACCGTCATCGTTTTTCTTTTTCTTGTTCCAGAACATAAATTTATAGAATATAATTATTTCCCACAGCATTTTTTGTATTTCTTCCCGCTGCCACATGGGCAGGGGTCATTTCGTCCCACTTCTTTTGAATTTCTGATTGTTTGCTGTGCTGGAGCGGAGTTCTTTTCTTCATCCGGATTAGCGGCCGCGGCTGCCGCGAATTGAGCCGGTTGTTCTTCGGCGCCTTGGTATTTTGCTTCCTCAAGAATGCTTTTTTGCGGAACTGGCTCCTCTTTCATGACCTCAATCTTGAAAATTGTGTTCACGACCGAGTTTCGGATGCTGTCGAGCAAGTTGTTGAACAGCAAAAATCCTTCTTTTTTGTATTCCACGAGCGGATCGCGCTGGCCGTAGCCGCGAAGACCAACTCCTTCGCGCAAATAGTCCATATCGTCGAGATGATTCATCCAAAAGGTGTCCATCGAGCGCAAATAGATCGCTTTTTCGATCTGACGCATCACCGGCGGGCCGATTTCCTGCTCTTTTTTGCCATAGACTTCTTTCGCCAGCCCCTTGAGATATTCAATAAGCTTTGAATTTTTTTGCGCGTCGTTAATTTCGTTTTTTGATTTCTGAATCTCGGTCAATTTATTGAGATCAGCGCACGCAGGGCATATCGCGTTGAAATCATTCGTGATATTTTCCATTTGCCAGTCTTCCGGATGCCCGGCCGTGTGCATGCTGACGATCTGCTCAATTTCTTCTTCGACGATATTCATCACCTCATCTTTGAGCGAATCTTTCGTCAAAATATCGCGCCGTTTTTTGTATATGACTTCGCGCTGTTTGTTCATCACATCGTCATATTCAAGAACGTGCTTTCGAATATCAAAATTGAAGCCCTCGATTTTTGATTGAGCTGACTCAATCGAACGGGAAATAATCTTGTTTTCGATCGGCTGGTCGTCCGGAAGTCCGAAACGATCCATGATATTTTTCACTTTGTCTCCTCCGAACCGGCGCATCAGTTCGTCCTCAAGCGACACAAAAAATTGCGAAGACCCCGGATCTCCCTGTCGTCCGGCCCGTCCGCGGAGCTGATTGTCAATCCGGCGCGCTTCATGCCGTTCCGTGCCGAGAATATGTAGTCCGCCAGTCTCAATGACGCCTTCTCCAAGCTTGATATCCGTTCCACGTCCGGCCATGTTCGTCGCGATCGTCACGGCGCCCTTTTCGCCAGCCCGCGCGATGATTTGAGCTTCTTTTTCATGATTTTTCGCGTTCAAAACTTCATGCGGAACGCCCGTTCGCTCGAGCATATCGTGAAGGGCTTCTGATCTTTCGATCGCGATCGTGCCGACCAGCACCGGCTGGCCTTTTTCGTGCCGCGCTTTGATTTCCTCAACCACCGCGCGAAATTTTCCTTCTTCGTTTTTATACACCGTATCCGCCAGATCTTTTCTGATCATCGGCTGATTGGTCGGAATTGGAACAACATCGAGCTTATAAACTTTGGCAAATTCTTCGGCCGATGTAATCGCCGTTCCCGTCATCCCCGCGAGTTTCCCGTACATTCGAAAATAGTTCTGAAAAGTGATTGTCGCCAGCGTGCGCGATTCTTTTTGCACTTCAACGTTTTCTTTGGCTTCGATCGCCTGATGGAGTCCTTCGGAATATCGCCGTCCGGGCATCAAACGTCCCGTGAAATCGTCCACAATAACCACTTGGCCGTCCTGCACGACATAATCGCGGTCCCGCTTGAAAAGAATATTGGCTTTGAGCGCCTGCTCGAGCTGATGGACATAGGAAATTTTCGAAATATCATATATATTGTCCACACCAAGCATTTTTTCGACAGCCGATATTCCTTTGTCTGTGAGAGACACGGCCTTCATTTTTTCATCAACGGTATAGTCCTCTTCCCTCTTGAGGCGCGGGACAACTTGCGCGAACTGCCTATAGAGCTTTGTCGATTCGCTGTCCGGCGCGCTAATGATGAGCGGCGTTCGGGCTTCGTCGATGAGAATCGAGTCCACTTCGTCAACAATTGCATAATTCATTTCCTGCCGCTGGACCATTTGATCCAGGCCTTGCACCATGTTGTCGCGGAGATAGTCAAATCCGAATTCATTGTTCGTTCCATATGTGATATCGGCCGCATACGCCTCGCGCCGCGAAACCGGCCGCAGATTTTCCATTTCAACGCTCACTTCGTCGCTGTCGATGATTTTTGGTTCGTATATAAATGACGCATCGTGCTGAATACACCCCGCCGAAAGTCCGAGAAAATGATATATCGGCCCCATCCAATTCATATCGCGCTTGGAAAGATAGTCGTTGACCGTCACGATATGCACGCCTTTCCCTGAAAGGGCGTTGAGATAGACAGCCGTCGTCGCTGTGTGCGTTTTTCCTTCACCTGTTTTCATTTCGGCAATCTTTCCCTGATGAAGCGTGATTCCACCCAAAAGCTGGACATCAAAAAGCCTTTTTTTGTCCACTCGGCACACAGCCTCGCGAACCACGGCAAAAGCTTCTGGGATCATATCATCCTCTTTTTCGCCTCCGCCAGCCGGCGGACTAAGCCTTTTTCTGAACTCTTCGGTTTTCGCCTTGAGCTCTTCGTCTGAAAGTTTCGCGATGGACGGCTCAAGGTTGTTTATTTCGTCCACGATCGGCAAAAACTTGTTTGTTTGTTTTTCCGCGCTACCGAATAGTTTTGAGAAAATCATAAAATCATTACTTTAATACGCTATTCAGCTTATAACATTTACAGCTTTTAGTAAACCTTTTCAAAACAAAGACAACCCACCCCTCAACAGAATGGACTGCCCTAAAAATCCCCTTTATTATAAACTTTACACGCGAGATACTACTACTCTTCGTGCTTCTCCGTAATTTCGTGGCGCAATTTCTTGAGAATGAGAGCCGCTTCGTCTTTCCCACCAAGACCGAAAGCGAGTCCTCCTGCCAGCGAAAGCATCGCGACAAATCCGATGAAAATCGTATTGATAAGCGATGAAGCTACTCCGAGCTGGATGAGAGCCGCCAAAAATCCGAAAATGACGATCGCCCATTTGGCAATTGTCGCAAGAAGTGTTGCTGAAACAATTCCGGCAATCTTCGTACTACCCTTGATGACCGCGTATGCGAAATTTCCCACCAAAAAAGCAATGGCCAGAATCACCGCCGCGACGATCACGTTCGGAAGATACAGGACAATGCTATTGAGAAAGCTCGTCACCTGCACAAGGTGCAAGATATCCGTCGCCGCCATCAAAAACACCAGGATCAAAAACCACTTCACGAGCCCGCCGAAAAATTTGGCAATATTGAGCTCAACGCCCGCTTTGCGAAGCCGTCCCTTTGTCCCGGCTTTCTCAACCACATCATCGATCCGGATGATCTTCACGATATGCTCGACGGCCTTTCCAAGCGCGACCGCCACGATCCAACCGGCGACAAAAACCAAAATCGCACCCACGAGCGCCGGCAAAAAATTGACGAATCGCTCCCAGAGACCAAGCAGAGACATCGTTATCGCTTCTCCCCATGTTTGTACTGAATTCATTTCTTCACCTCCGTTCTATTTTTATTTTTTTATGCTATACTCTGATTATAGCAAAGAAACAGATATAAGTCTCTCGAGCTGTGGATAAGTCAAATTATGCAAAATAAAAACACTTTCCTCAAGGCATTCATCAAGAATCCCCTTCGCACCGGATCAATCATTCAAAGCTCCCCTATTCTCGCTGACAAAATGCTCGAGAAGATTGATTTCCGAAACGCAAAATGCATCGTAGAATTGGGAAGCGGATCAGGGATAATCACGAAAAAAAATATTGAAAAAGATGCGCAAAGATTGCGTTCTTCTTTGTTTTGAGATAGAACCGGCACTCGCTGAAAAATTGAGTAATATAAAAGACCCTCGCCTGATCATCATCAACGACAGTGCCGAAAAAATCGATATATATCTGAAAAAACACGGTTTTCGAAAAGCCGATTGCATCGTTTCCGGACTGCCTCTCGCCGGCCTCCCGCCGAAGATTTCCCGCAATATTTTGAAAACAATCTATGCCTATCTCCCCAGCGGCGGACAATACATCCAATTTCAATATTCCCTCGCGCACCTCCGCCAGATCAAATATCTTTTTTCTTCTGTCGCAATTTCTTTCGTCTTCCTCAACTTCCCGCCCGCTTTCGTGTATGTTTGCGTGAAAATGTGAAATGTGATAGAAAATATTCAGGTTACATGGGAGGCAACAGCCTCTTTTTTGTAAAATTCTTTGAAAACA
>JAZDKQ010000016.1:0-24133 GCA_043802865.1 Candidatus Moraniibacteriota bacterium | reverse complement strand
TGACCTTCAGCGCAACTCTGCTGTCGATGAACACGCAAGTGCCCTTCTCGCAGAATCTGAACGCTTTCTGGATTTATCTCGCCGGAATACTGGCAATTCCGGCGGTTATGATCATTATTTTCAAGGTGAAGAAGTGGATTTGACATAGAGAACTAATATATTTAGTATATAAACAGCATTAAAAATCATAAAGGCCATAGCGAAGAAGCGTGCGCTTCGTTTATCCGCCGAAGAGGTGGAAGGCTCGGAGAAGAAAGTTTGTAGACGTCCGACGTCTACAAATCAGTAAACCCCCGCGGGTAAGCCCGTAATAGCTGTAAATTGAGTGTCGCGATTTGCGACGACCGAGGTGGAACCACGGGAATAGCTTCTCGTCCTTGAGTGAATATTTTTGAATATTTACGAATAGGATGGGAGGTTTTTTATTTTTTAACAATAAGCAATATGAACAACATTCTCGAACTCATCGGCAACACGCCGATTGTGAAAATTAACCGGCTTAATCCGAACAAAAACGTCAACATTTTCGCCAAACTCGAAGGAAACAACCCAGGCGGGAGCATCAAGGACCGGATTGCGCTCAAAATAATGGAAGTTGCTGAAAAATCCGGGAAATTAACAAAAGACAAGACAATCATCGAGGCGACATCCGGAAACACCGGCATTGCGATTGCGATGATTGCCGCTGTGAAGGGATACAAAGTCGAAATTGTGATGAGCGAAGCCGTTTCCGTCGAAAGAAGGAAAATGATTTCTGCATTCGGCGCAAAAATTACTCTCACGGACGGAAAGCTCGGAACGGACGGCGCGATCAAAAAAACGCGCGAGCTTGTCGCGCAATTTCCGGAAAAATATTATTACCCCGACCAATTTTCAAACGACAACAATATTTTAGCGCATTATGAAACCACAGCCGCCGAAGTCTGGAAACAAATGGACGGAAAAATTGAGTATTTTGTTGCCGCCATCGGAACTTCTGGGACGCTCATGGGTGTGAGCCAATATCTCAAGAAAAAAAATCCGGCGATCAAAATCGTGAGCGCCGAACCCGTGAAGGGCCATTATATCCAGGGTCTCAAAAATATGAAAGAAGCGATCGTGCCCGCAATTTATGACCGCTCAAAACTCGACGACATCATCATGGTCGAAACCAAAGACGCTTTTGATATGGCACGCCAAATCGCGCGAAATGAAGGAATTTTTTGCGGAATGTCCTCCGGAGCGGCAATGTTCGCCTCTCTTGAAGTCGCGAAAAAAATAAAATCCGGAAATATCATCACGATATTCCCGGATCGGGGCGAGAAATATTTGAGCACTTCCCTTTTTGGATAAATAAGCTACTATAAGGATATGCTCAAACTCTACAACACTCTCGCAAAATCAAAAGAAGAATTCAAACCCTTGCACAAGGGCAAAGTTTCAATGTATATCTGCGGACCGACGGTGTATGATTTCGTGCATATTGGAAATTTGCGTTCATATATGACGCCGGATATTCTTCGGAGATATTTGGAATATTCGGGATATGAAGTACGACAGATAAAAAACATTACCGATGTCGGACATTTGACGGACGACGACATTGCCCAGGCCGACACTGGCGAGGACAAAATGGCAAAAGCGGCAGCACGCGAGAAAAAAACTCCGGAAGAAATCGCGAAATTCTATGAAGATGTTTTTCGACGGGACGAAAAAGAAATGAATATTCTGCCAGCCCATTTTTTTCCCCGCGCAACGGCTCATATCCCCCAAATGATCAAGATCATCGAAGAGTTGATCAAAAACGACCACGCCTACGAAAAAAACGGGAATGTGTTTTTTGACGTCACAAGTTTTCCGGATTATGGAAAGCTTTCCGGGAATACGTTGAAACAGCTGAAAGTCGGCGCGCGACTCGAAGAACATCCGGACAAAAAGAACCCTTGGGATTTTGCCTTGTGGCTCAAGGCTCCGGCCAACCACATCCTGCAGTGGGATTCGCCCTGGTCGCGCGGTTATCCCGGCTGGCATATCGAATGCAGCGCAATGGCAATGGAATATCTCGGAGACACGCTTGATATTCACACCGGAGGAGAAGACAATATTTTTCCGCATCATGAGGCCGAGATCGCCCAGACTGAATGTGCAACCGGAAAAAAATTCGTGGATTATTGGATCCACACCCGCCATCTCTTAGTTGAAGGCGAAAAAATGTCCAAATCCAAGGGCAATTTTTATAAATTGCAAGATATTATCGACAAAAGCTTCAATCCAATGCATTTGCGGTTATTCTATCTTTCCTCTCATTATCGAAAACAAGCAGATTTTTCCTGGCCAGCCCTTGAACAAGCCAAGGCGAATTTTGAACGAATCGCGGAGTGGAGAGAAAAATTGAAAGCTTGTAGACGTCCGACGTCTACAAAAGTGGGCATAGACGTCCGACGTCTACGGACGGATAAATTCGAGTCGGCGATGGACGATGACCTCAACACTCCCCTCGCCCTGTCATATCTTTACGGACTCATCACTGAAACGAATAAGCAAATCAAAGATTTATCCGCCAAAGAAGCGAAAGAAATCCTAGCAACATTTGAAAAAATTAACAAAGTTTTCGGCCTGCGCTTTTCCGAAAAAAAATTGGAAATTCCGGAAGATATAAAAAAGCTGGCCGATGAAAGGCTGGAAGCCCGCAAAAACAAAGACTTCCGAAAATCCGACGAACTGCGAAAAGAAATTGAAAAAATGGGATATTCAGTTGAAGATTTGGGAGATAGCTATAAATTAAAGAAGAAATAATTTTTAAGAATAAACACATGGGTTTCTTCGACTTCTTGAAGAAGGCAGGAGTAGTGAAAACCGGAGGGCAAACTTGGAAGGGCGAAGCCAAAAACCGTCCACTCGATGACCCCGACCACCAGCAAAAAATGGCCGACCTCGATCGCAAATTCGACGAACCGGCCGACACTGGAAATGATTCGTCAAGCGACAGCTCTTCTTTTTGACTGGCAACACAATAAATTAAATGGCACAAATAGCTTGACTTTGTCAAGGTGATTTTTATTGTCTTCTCTGCTATAATATCCCAGCAATGCCAACCAAGAAAAAACCGACAAAATTCAATCTGGGCGAGGTGCGCGTGCCACCGCAGAACATTGAGGCGGAGATGTCCGTGCTGGGATCTCTCATGCTCGACAAAGACGCGATCATCAAAATCGCCGATTTGGTGTACCCCGATGATTTCTACAAAGACGCGAACCGGCTTGTCTATGAAACAATGCTTGAGCTATATGAAGACCGCGAACCAATCGACGTGCTCTCGCTTTCAAATAAGCTTGAAGAAAAAAAGCAACTTGAAAAAATCGGCGGAGCGAGCTATCTCACTGAAGTCGTGAACGCCGTCCCGACTGCGTCAAATGTTGTTCACTACGCGAAAGTTGTCCAGAAAAAATCACTTCTCCGAAAGCTGATCACCGCCGCGTCGGATATTGTCGAACTTGGATACGAAGAGGCCGAAGATGTGGAAAAAGTTCTCGATGAAGCCGAGCAAAAATTGTTCCAAGTTTCGCAAAAATATGTGAAGGCCGATTTCGTCCCGATCAAGACATACCTCGAATCGGCGTTCAACCGCATCGACGAACTTCACAAAGGCGACAAAGATTTGCGCGGAGTGCCTTCCGGATTCGCCGACCTCGACAACATTCTTGCCGGCTTTCAAAAATCGGATCTCGTCATTCTGGCCTCCCGCCCTTCTATCGGAAAAACCGCCCTTGCGCTTGACATCGCCCGCAATGTCGCCGTAAAGAAAAAAATTCCAGTCGGGATATTTTCTCTCGAGATGTCGTCCGACCAGCTCGTTGACCGCATGCTGTCCGCTGAAGGACGGGTTGACGCGTGGAGAATAAGAACTGGCCGACTCGTGAGCAATGACAAGGAAGACGATTTTGCCAAAATAGGCGAAGCAATGGGCGTCCTTTCTGAAGCGCCGATCTTCATTGACGACAGCGCCCGCGCCAACGTGATGGAAATGCGCACTATGGCCCGCCGGCTTCAAGCCGAGCACAATCTGGGACTCATCATCATCGACTACCTGCAGCTTATGGAGGGCCGTTCAAACGAAAACCGCGTTCAGGAGGTTTCGGAAATTTCTCGTTCTCTCAAAGGACTTGCGCGCGAGCTGAATATTCCTGTGATCGCGCTTTCCCAGCTCAACCGCAGTGTGGAATCCCGCAGTCCGCAAGTTCCGAAACTTTCGGATCTTCGCGAATCAGGTTCGATCGAACAAGACGCCGACGTCGTGATGTTTCTCTATCGCGAAGACCGCGAAAAACCGGACACGCCGAACAAAAATGTCATTCAAGTGATCGTGTCAAAACACAGAAATGGTCCGCTTGGAACGGCGAATTTGTACTTCAACGATACAATCACCAGTTTCTCATCGCTCGAAAAGAAACATAGTCAGTAGTTTTACGAATTTTGTTTATTCGTATATTCGTACAGATTCGTAATTCGTAGAGAATACCATGTTTCCTAAATCATTTCAAAAATTAATTGACCACTTCGCATCATTGCCCTCCGTCGGACCAAAAATGGCCGAGCGGCTGGTTTTGTATTTGTGGAAATATGATCAGGAAAAGCTCGAAGATTTTTCAGAAATATTACGCGATCTCAAAAAAAATATTAGTTTTTGCAAACAATGTTTCAATATTTCCGAAAACGGCTTGTGCGCCGTTTGCGCAGACAAAAAAAGGGACGCTTCCATCATTTGCGTCGTTGAAGACCCGCTGGATGTGATCGCCATCGAAAAAACAAGACAAATGCGAGGCCTCTACCATGTTTTGGGCGGGACGATCAATGCTCCGGCGGATAAAAATAATCCATTGAAAATAAAAGAATTGCTCGCTCGCATTAAAAACAGCGAAATAGCTGAGGTAATCATCGCTACAAACCCGACGACCGAAGGCGAGGCCACGGCGCTCTATTTGGCAAGATTCACGAGACCCTTGAATATAAAAACAACCCGCCTGGCACGGGGACTTCCGACAGGCGGGGATATCGAATACGCGGATGAAATGACACTTCGAGGAGCGATAGAGGGACGAAAAGAAATGTAAAAAAACAGACTCATATTCCAGAGTCTGTTTTTGATTATTTATATCTTCACAATCTCAACTTCCGTTTGCAACTGCTTGTGTCCGAATTTCACTTTATAGCGTTTCTTGGCCTTGTGCTTCACGCCCGTCACCTTCTTCGCTTTGCCTTGCTTCAAGATCTTGCCTTCTATTTTCACATCTTTCAAAAAAGGCGTGCCGACTTTCACTTCTTTATCCGAACCCAAAAACAAAACTTCTGAAAATTCAATTTTTTCTCCGGCCTCGCCAACGAGCTTTTCAATCTTGATCTTGTCCCCTTTCTTGACGAGATACTGCTTCCCGCCGGTTTTTATCACTGCCAGCATAATTGTTTTCTAGAAAATTACTAATAGATTCTATCAAATTCACGCCAAATGTCAAGATAATTCAAAATTATTGCAAAATAGCTTTTACTTCCATCTCTTTCCCGTCTCTGACTATCTTCAGAGTCACTGTATTCCCGGGATGATATTTCGATATCAAATACGCCAAATTTTGATCCGGATTCACTTCGTCTCCGTTCACGCTCAAAATGATATCCCCTACCTTGATTTCCGCTTTGTCCGCCGAACTGCCAACAATGACCGCGAGTCCCTGCTGTCCGCCCGGGGTGAAAACGAGCGCTCCTCGGTCAAAATTGTTTCCCGCCAGATAGGCCGTCTCTCTGGAAAGCGCGATATAATAAACTCCGAAATTCGCCCTTTTGACGGATCCTTCGCGCAAATATTGATCGATCACATATCGCAGATGATTGACAGGCACGATGAAAAATTTCGACCCATTGCTTTCCTTTCTTTCGCCCAACAGCCCGATCACATTCCCGTTGTAGTCCACGGCCGCGCCGCCCTTCATATTGCCGCTCCACTCGTTCCCCGCCGAGCTCGGATCAACAAACAGCACTCCTTGCAATTTTTCCGATGAAGCAAGATTTCCCGCGATCGAGTATGATTTTGCCCATTCGCTCGTGAGTCCCAGCCCAAGCGAAATTTCCGCGTTGAAACCGCTCCGGCCAATAACCGCCGTCTTTATCCCCACTTTTATATCTTCGGGAGCAATGAACTCCGCCACCGGAAGATTTTCCGCCCCGTCGATCTTTAGAAGAACCAAGTTGGAAAAAGGATCATTCAAGGCAACTTTCGCGTCAAAAGATTTCCCGTCCTGGACAAAAATTTTGTAGGCCGCGTCTTTCGAGCCAAAAAACTTGTCCCCATAGCTTGCCACCAGGCCGTCCGCCGAAACAACAACCCCGCTCACGGATTGGCCCAATTGATCTTGGTTTGTTTTTCCGGACATGGTTATTTCAACCACGCTGGATGACGACTTGCTGATATATCCGGAAATATCTTGATTCTCGCTCACCGTTACTTGCTCCGTCTTATTGATCACCATCACGTTTTCCATTCCCTTTTTGAAAAATTTGTACTTCGAAAGCGCGCTGCTAGTAGCGATCCACGGAAAAAAATATTTATCAACCAGCACGGAACTGATCCCCGAAACAACGAAAATAAGAGCAATAAAAAAAATAAGTTTTACTGTTTTCGATTTGTGATTTGCCATCTGTTATACCACCGGATACCATCTTGAGCTCAAAAGAATAAGCGCCATTGATCCGGCCAAAAAAATTATCTTGAAGAATGCGGCTCTCGCGGTAAGTTTGTTGATAAAAAAGCTGAGAATGAGCTCCCAGCCAACAAAATAAATTATAAGGGTGATGACCCCAGTTGTCAAATATCCAAACGGCCAAAAATTTTGGATCCACGCAGTCTGAGCAATCAAAAAAACCAAAAATATGCCATAAATAAGCCTTTTTTCCGGATTTATTTGATTGACAGTAAAAGAGGCCAGGGAGACAAAAAGCGTGACAACTGACAATACGGCCAGGAGCGTCCAAATTGGAAATGACATACTTGGGTTCAAATACCAGCCAAAAGCGGCCGTGTACCAGCAAAAAAGCGCGACAACGGTAGCCACATTGTACATAGCCTTGGCAGTTTCGTCTTTTTCATATTGCTCAAGACGCCAACCAGCCAGCACAGTGAGATAGAAAGCCAGCGAGGAAAACGCAATAAAAAAGTTCATTTCGAGAACAGGATCAATGAGCGATAAGAGGAGCACTGACCCAAGAATCAAAACTGCCGGCAAAACCGTGAACTTCCAGTGTTTTGCAATGAGCCTGACGGCGATTACGAGCGCCAAGGAAAAAAGAATTCCAAACCAACCGGCATAGCCCGCAAAATTCACCGACAACCAAAGATTGACGGCAAAAAGAATTGACAAAAATAGGATGTTGATACGAAGAAACATAATTTATTTTATAATAATTTTCCCTCCTTGGGCGTCGATCTTCACCTTGTTTCCATCCTTGATCTTTCCTTCGACGATCCGGAGCGCCAATTCATCAAGAACCAAATTCTGAATCGCTCTCTTGAGGGGGCGCGCTCCAAAAACCGGATCAAATCCCTCGCGCGCCAGCAATTCTTTCGCGGCCGGAGTGATTTCAAGCCTGATGCTTTTTTCAGCAAGCCTTTTTCGCACCAAATCGAGTTGCAAATCGACAATACGCTTGATCTGATCCATTCCGAGAGGATGGAAAATGATGATCTCATCCACGCGATTCAAAAATTCCGGCTTGAATTTTTCACGCAAAGACCCAAGCACCCTTTCTTTCATTTCCTCTTCTTTGAGGATGAATTCCTTCCGCTTCTCCTCCTTGAAGCCGATTTCTTGCATTTTATAGATTATATCAGATCCGACGTTGGATGTCATCACGATGACGGTATTTTTGAAATTGACCATTCGTCCTTTCGCATCCGTCAGCCTTCCATCATCAAGGATCTGAAGAAGCATATTGAAAACTTCCGGATGGGCTTTTTCAATTTCATCAAAAAGAATCAGGCTGTATGGGCGGCGACGCACTTTTTCAGTGAGCTGTCCGCCTTCTTCATGGCCGATATATCCCGGCGGAGATCCGATCATCTTGGCAACGCTGTGAGATTCCATATATTCGCTCATATCGATTCGAATCATCGTGTTTTCGTCATTGAACAAAAATCCGGAAAGAGCTTTCGCGAGTTCCGTTTTTCCCACTCCCGTCGGGCCAAGGAATATGAAAGATCCGATGGGACGATTTTCTTCCCCAATTCCGGCCCTCGATCTTCGAAGAGCATTGGCAACTGATTTTATGGCCTCCTTTTGTCCAACAATGCGCTTTTCCAGCGCTTCCTCCGCTTTCGCCAATTTCTCCATTTCACCCTGAAGCATTTTCGAAACCGGAACACCTGTCCAGCGAGAAACGGCGCTCGCGATATCTTCTTCGGTCACTTCTTCTTTGAGGATCGGATTTTTGCTCTGCATTTGAACCAGTTTTCTTTGCTCGCTCCTTATTTTTTTCTCGAATTCCGGAATTTTTCCGTAGCGTATTTCAGCCACACGACTCAATTCTCCCTGCCGTTCCAGCATATCCGATTCCATCCGCAATTTTTCAATTTCGCTTTTGTGGGTTCGAATATTCGTGATCAGATCTTTTTCGCTTCTCCATTGCAATTTCAGTCTGTTCGCTTTTTCACTGATTTCGGCCAATTTTTTCTCGATCATTCTCAACTTTCCATTGGCTTCTTTGCTCTTCTTTTCTTTTTTGAGAGCTTCTTTTTCGATCTCCAGTCTTCTTTTTTCCCGGTCAAGCTGGTCGATTTCCGCCGGCATACTGTCAATCTCCATCCGGAGAGAAGAAGTCGCTTCATCAATGAGATCCACGGCCTTGTCCGGGAGATTGCGATCGGTGATATACCGATTCGACAATTCGGCCGCGGCAATGAGCGCGCCATCCGTGATCCGAACTCCGTGATGAATTTCATATTTCTCTTTGAGACCGCGCAAAATGGCAACCGTGTCTTCAACCGACGGCTCGCTGACAAAAACCGGCTGAAACCTTCGCTCAAGCGCCGCGTCCCGTTCGATGTATTTTTGATATTCTTTGAGCGTGGTCGCTCCGATCGCGCGCAAATTCCCCCGCGCAAGAGCCGGTTTGATCATATTGGACGCATCCATTGATCCTTCAATCGCTCCCGCTCCGACAAGAGTATGCAGTTCATCAATAAATAAAATATATTTTCCGGCCGATTTTTCGATTTCGTTCAGCACCGCTTTGAATCTTTCTTCAAACTCCCCGCGGAACTTTGAACCGGCCAGGAGCAGTCCCAGATCCAAAGACAGAATTTCTTTTCCTTTGAGCGTCTCCGGGACATCGCCGGATATGATCCTTTGCGCCAATCCCTCCACAATCGCCGTTTTCCCCGTTCCCGCTTCTCCGATCAAAACCGGATTGTTTTTCGTCCGGCGGGAGAGAACCTGCATGATGCGCCGGATCTCTTCTTCTCTTCCAATCACCGGATCGAGTTTTTCTTCGGCCGCATCTTTCGTGATATTGATCGTATATTTTTCAAGAACCTGATATTTTCCTTCAGGCGTCGGGCTGTCGACTCTTTGGTTTCCCCGGACATCTTTCATGATTTTGGTCACTTTTTCGGTGTTTATGCCTTTTTCTTCCAAGATCTTCTTTGCGCGACTCGCAATTTTAAGAAGCGCCAGAAAAATATGTTCCGTCGAAATATATTCATCGCCCATCGCCTGCGCTTCGCTGAAGGCTTCCTGAAGAACAATCGCCATTTCGGGAGAAAGAAAAAATTGCGGCGCGCCCGTGACTTTGGGAATTTTCTCGATTTCTTTGTTGACTTTTTGCTTGAGTTCTTCCCGATTGATCTCGAGCTTGTCAACGATTGTCGGCACAACGCTATCCTGCTGTCCCAAAAGCACATAGAGAAGATGCAAAACATCAACGACGTTCTGCTGTTGGCTTTGCGAAATCTGCTGAGCGCCCTGAAGCGCCTCCTGTGATTTTATAGTGAGCTTATTGAGATCCATAAATTTTTCTAAACCTCCTCCCCTGCCCGAGGGGAGGTGCTCGCAGGGCGGAGGGGTGGGAGCGATTTATTAGCACTCCCCACTCCCGAGTGCTAATTTATTATACCCTCCCGACGCGGCCTGTCAAGACTTACTACGCAAAGCGCCCGATTCTATTTTATATCTTATACTCAATATTGCAAACAAAAAGCCCCCTTCGTCAAAAGGAGCGGATAAATATCAACTCGAAAAAAATTATCCCAAATCATTTATCAGCGGCACAAAAGCGAACCCCGGATATTCTTCTTCTTGAAAATTTTTTTCGGATTTTTTTTCGATCAGCCAGATGCTGTTTTTCACTGGAATAACCAGTCGGCCGCCAACAGCAAGCTGTTTCTTGAGATCTTTCGGAATTTCCGAAGCCGCAGCGGAAACCAGAATGCGCTGATAGGGCGCCCCATTGATATATCCCTTCGATCCGTCGGCGCAAATTATTTTCGCTCGTCCGCCTTCGATCAGATGATATTTGCTGATATTGTTCGTCCCAAAATCACAAAGGCTTTTTATTTTCTCTATACCGATCACTTTTCCTTTCTTCCCAACAATATGCGCGAGAAGCGCCGTCGTCCAGCCCGATCCAGAACCGACATCCAAAACCTTGTCCCCCGGCAGGGCTCCGAGTTTTTCCAACATAAAAGCCACCGTCAGTGGCTGAGAAATTGTTTGCCCATGTCCGATCGGCAGTGGAATATTCGCCTCGGCCGCGCTTTCCAACTCATCCGGAACAAAATCCACTCGCCTGATTTTGGAAAAAGCCTCGATTATACGATCGGTTTTGAGATAGCCTTCATAAATAAGATCGCGAATGAGACTATTCATGTTTATTCTCCGATAATCTGAACAATAATATCTCTCTTTCTTGCTCCGTCCATTTCCACGAAAAAAATGTTTTGGTGCTCGCCAAGAAGCATTTTACTATCCTCCACGGGAATCATTTCGCTCGCTCCAAGCAAAAAATTTTTGCAGTGACTGTGACCATTTGAGCGGCCGTCGGAGCGAACCGTTCTCTTGAGCTCGAACAAATCGTGAGAATATCTTTCGTCGATCGGAACCAGCTTATAAAGCAGCCGCTGGAAATCCTGGAGCAACAGCGACTCATTTTCATTGATGGCGATGCTTGCTGTCGAATGGGGAGAGAATACGAGCACCTGCCCATTCTTCACGCCAGACGCTGTGACGAATTCTTCGACATCATGCGTGATATCGATGAACTCAATCTGACTTTTCGATTCCTTTTGGATGGTTTGTTTTTGTATTTTCATTTTTTTATTTTATTTTTTAAAAACATTTGCTACAACTCGGACTACTTTTCTATCCAAAACCTTTGGAGCTATTTTATCACCTTTTGGGTTTTTCACCAAACCGGCAATAGCGAGAGCTATTTTTATTTTCAGTTTGTCGGTAATCAGTCTCGTACGCGTGTCCAGCGCGCCCCGGAAAAGACCCGGGAAAACGAGCGCATTGTTGATCTGATTCGGAAAATCGGACCGGCCGGTCGCGACTACTGCCGCCCCCCCTTTTTTGGCATCTTTATAGGATATTTCCGGCTCCGGATTGCTCATCGCGAAAACAATTGCATCTTTGTTCATCTTCGCAATATCTTTTGACTTCAACAAATTAGGCACTGAAACTCCGATGAAAACGTCCGCACCGATCAGGGCTTGGCGCAAATCCCCCTTGAAATTTTCCAGATTTGTTTTTTTTACAAGTTCGTCTTTGGCGTCGTTCTTGTTGTACGCGCAACGCTTGCAGATCGGACTTCGGCTGTCGAAAATAATTATATTTTTCGCGCCATATTTCAACAGCAGTTTTGTAATCGCGATTCCTGCCGCGCCCGCGCCGGAAACAATTATTTTTATTTTCTTAATATCTTTTTTCACAACTTTGAGCGCGTTGACGAATCCGGCCAGCACCGCGATCGCCGTCCCGTGCTGATCGTCGTGAAATACCGGGATATCAAGTTCGCCGATCAATCTCCTTTCGATTTCAAAGCATCTGGGCGCGGAAATGTCCTCAAGATTGATCCCGCCGAATCCGGGCGCGATCGCTTTTGCTATTTCAATGATTTTTTCCGTCTCTTGCGTCGCGAGCATGATCGGCACCGCATCAACTCCAGCCAATTCTTTGAATAGCACCGCTTTCCCCTCCATTACCGGAAGCGCCGCCTCCGGTCCAAGATTTCCCAAACCCAAAACAGCGCTGCCGTCCGTTATGATCGCTACGCTGCTGCCTTTCCAAGTAAGGTCATAGGCTTTCTTTTTGTTCTTCGCTATTTCTAAAGATATTTTTGCGACGCCCGGAGTATAGATGACAGGCAGATTTTTTTTGGTGAGCTTATATCTGCTTTTAATTTCTATCTTGCTGTCAAGAATTTTATTCATGAAATTTGCAATCTCTTATAAACATTCGCAGCAGCAATTGCTCCTTCCGCCGAAGCGGTGAGGATTTGGCGCATTTTGTTCGAACCCGTCGTCGCATCGCCCGCCGCCCAAACTCCTACAACATTTGTGCTTTGATCAGCGCTTACTCGAATAAATCCTTGTTCATCCGCCTCAATATCCAACTGCTTCACGAGCTCCACTCCCGGCTCACTTCCAATCTCGACGAACACGCCCTGCACTTCCAGTTCGTCTTTTTCGTTATATTTTTTATCCAAAATAATTTTTCCGACCGCATTTTCCCCTCTTATTTCAGTTATATTTGTATTGTACACGATTTCTATTTTCTCATTCTTCGCGAAATTTTCGAGATACGCCGGATCAACTTTCAATTTTTCTCCTCGGTAAACAATATAGACTTTTGACGCATATTCGGACAAAAGCTGCGCCGCCGACGCCGCGCTGTTTCCGCCGCCCGCGACCGCTACGATCTTGCCTCCGAAAAACGCCGCGTCGCAAGTCGGACAATAGGAAACTCCTTTGCCCTTGAATTCTTCTTCCCCCGGAATGGAAAGTTTCCTATATTCCATTCCCAAAGCCAAAATAATATTTTTTGCTTTGTATTGGCCTGTATGCGCCGTGATGGAAAATATCTCCTCATCTTTTGCGATATTCGAAACAGAATCCATGATTATTTTTCCTCCTAATTTCTCGGCATGATCGCGCATTTTTTGGGTAAGCTCAAATCCGGAAATTGAAGCTGTTCCCGGCCAATTTTCAATATTGTGCGCTTCAACCGCCTGCCCGCCCGGCTCTTTCCCGATTACAAGATGATCAACCTTGTATCGCGAAGCGTATATCGAAGCGGCAAGCCCCGCCGGCCCCGCGCCTATGATGATGAGATCGTGAGTTTCCGTATTCATTAAAGTATCTTAAGCGAGTGAAAAATTGGAGTTGAGAGAGTATTGCGTTCTGCTTCAGCATATTTATAGGCTGGAGCAGGTTAGCCTACTCGAAAAACTTCATTTTTCACGAGCATGTTAAATCTTTTCCAATTCTTCCTTCAAATTTTCCTTTGCCTGCACTCCGACAAGCTGTTTCACGACTTCCCCGTTTTTTAAAATAATCAAAGTTGGAATTGACATAACCGCATACTTCGACGCCGTTTCTCTGTTTTCATCGACATTCAGCTTCCCGACTTTGTATTTATCTTTCACTTCTTCCGCCAATTCTTCAATGATAGGTCCCATCATCTGGCAGGGTCCGCACCACACCGCCCAAAAATCAACAAGCACCGGCTTGTCACTTTTCAGAACCTCCTGCTCAAAATTTTGATCCGTGAATTGCATCGCCATATATTTATGATTTTTTATGGTTTACATATATCAACGCCCCTGCACCCAATACGATGAGCGTGATTATTACTACTGGAAAATAATTCTTTTTATTTCCGTCTGCGTTTATGCTAGGGCTATTTCCCTGATCTCCCTTATTTACCGCATTTCCCTTATTTCCAATCTTGTCTGGATCAGGCAATTCACCCGCATTTTCCGCCGCATCGATTTCTTGCACAAAACTGCTGATGATAGGCTGGTCTCCCACGATGAATTTGTCCCCAAACGCGATTGCCGGCACGCCACCCTTATTCGGGTCATTGTACGCCTCGCCGAATTTCAAAAGGAGCCGTCCATTGAAAGGATTGGAAAAATCAAGTTTTGAGATTTTATATTTGTCATATATTCCATTTTCAGTGAAATACGCATCCACATTTTTGCAATGCGGACATTGATCGCCATAGAAATAATAGGCTTTCTTTTCGGGAGCATCCTGCGCAAGAATAAAAACCGGAATGAATAGCAGCAAAAGCACAATAAATTTTTTCATGTTATTTTCTCGTAAAAATTATTTTCCGAATCGCCTGCCGCGTCTCGTATAATCCACAATCGCTTCGCGCATTTTCTTTTCATCGAAATCCGGCCAGAGAACCTCGGAAAAATATAGCTGGGCGTTGGCCGTGTCCCACATCATGAAGCCGGCGCTGTTGTGCGGCTCGCCGCCCGTCCGCACCAAAAGATCCACCGGCGGAAGGTCTTTCGTCATCATGTGATCCTTGATCATCTTGGCGGTAATACGCTTCATTTTGCCTTTGCATTTCGCGAGAATGCTGTTTGTCGCCTCGATCATCTCATCGTCGCCGCTATATGCCAGCAAAAAATTCAAAAAATGTTTTTTGTATTTTTCCGTTTTTCCGATGCACTTGTGGAGAATATTTTTGAGAGAAGCCGGAAATTGCTCCTCCCAGCGTCCGATCACATTCACCTGCACTTGATTTTTGTGAATATGCTCATTGTCAATCAAGCGCATAAAATATTTGCGATAAACCTTGAGCAGAGCTCTTTTTTCTGCGAACGGCCTTTTTTGCAAATTGTCCATTGACGAACCCCAGAACGTCACATGTTTCACGCCCAAATCCAGGTTCGCCTGCAGAACTTTTTCCAAATTTTTGGCTCCCTCTTCATGCCCTTCCCACGGCTTGAGCCCTTTCTTTTTCGCCCACCGGCGGTTCCCATCGGGAATGATCGCAACATGAGTGGGAATATTCTTTATTTCAGGCATAGAAAATAGAAAACTGGGAATGATATGTCCCGTTTTTTCTTAGTATTCAAAACATCGTCTATATTATATAAAATAGATCGAAAAAACACAACAAGCTCATCAATTGACTTTTTTTCTGAAAAAATGTAGATTGTTCAGAGAAAAGGAGGAATACTGTCATGCAAGAATCTTGCAATCCCGTGGAAAAGATATACTGCAGTAAATGCCGCAAACAAAAAGGCTGCTTGGATGAATGCGACTGCACAGCCATATACTGCAAAAAATGTCCCAACGCAAAGGGAAAGGATACCTGCCAATGCAAGTGACCTTACCCCTAACTCACAAGGCCCCTCGGGGCCTTTTCTATTTCCAAAATTGTTGATCATTGATCACTGTTCACTGGCGCTCAAACTTCCCGATTGACGATATAGTCCGCGATGCCGATCATGAAATCTTTTGCGTCTTTTTGGATGGTGGATTTTTCGAGCGCTTTTTTCCCTTTTTCAACCAAACTTTTTGCCAGAGTTTGCGAATACGCAAGCGATCCGGTTTTTTTCACGACTTCTCTGAAGCTTTCAATCTCCTCGGCGCTGACATTTTTGTTTCCAAGCAGCCGGTTGATCAATTTTCGATCGCCAATATTTCCTTTTTCCAGCGCCTTCACGATGAGAAGCGTTTGTTTTCCTTCGCGCAGATCACTGCAAACGGGTTTTCCGAGTTTTTTTTCATTCCCGAACACCCCCAAAATATCGTCCTGAATTTGAAAAGCAATTCCGACCGGAACAGAGTAGGCGCTCAAATCCTCAAGTATTTTTCCCTTCGCGCCGGCCAGAAGAGCGCCAAGATGAAGCGGGCCTTCAATCGTGTATTTGGCGGTTTTGTTTTCGTGAACTTTTCGAATTTCTTTTTCACTCGCCTTCCCTCGCGCTTCAAGAACCACATCCATCATTTCCCCGGTCACCGTCACGGAAACAATATCTTGCAATTTAGCCAGGACTTTCAGAATTTTTTCCGGCGTGAAACGGGCGTTGAAAATGATCTCGTTTCCGGCCGCCGCCGCCATATCCCCAACAATCATCGCCATCGAATTTCCAAAATGCTGCGGATCTTTTTTGAGATACAACCTGCGCGCCATTTTTTCATATACCTTGTGCATCGCCGGCACGCCGTGGCGAAAAGAATCGCGGTCGATGATGTCATCGTGAATGAGAAGAAAAATATGCGTCAGTTCGATGCTCATCGAAGCTTCGATGATCTTGTCATCATCCTTTCCTCCGACTGCCTTGTATCCCCAATACATAAAAGCCGCTCGCAGCCTTTTTCCGCCTGCGAGCGTGAGATTCCGAATATTTTTCGCCGCCTGAACCGCCAAAGCATCAATTTCTTTCGCTTCTTTGATCCTTTTGGCAAAATATTCGGCCAATTTCCGGTCTACTTTTTCTTTGTAATTTTGAAGCTCTTTTTTCGCATCCATAAAATATGCTTTATACAAAGTATTTTTAGCGCTTATTTATATGATAAACCAATTTTCAGCGCTTGACAAGAGTGACCAAATCGTTAATAATGAGGTGGGTCTTGAAAGTCAGCTACATATAAACTTAAAAAGGAGTTGCGATGCCTCCAGGAAGTCAGCTTTCATCGGACCACGTGAAAAGTTTGGTTGCAACATATAGACCGGCTTTTCAAATGCTCTTTACATCTCGCCGGCTTTTCCGGACTACTCCATATCTAGGTGATTTTTTTCAGATAGGAGAAAAGGTCCCGGAATATCAAAAATTTCAAAGGCGAAATGTGCAAATGTGCGCTCTTGAGGGTTGGGAATGCAGTGAAATCAAAGGACCCTGTTTCCTGATCAGCATCTCCACCAACAATGCCGACGCCCTTAATCTCATCCAGCTAATGGATAGACCGGGCGTTTCGGAAATGTGCAGCATTGTCAAAAATGATGATGCCATGCATATCACGTTGTTTGGATCAAACAGTTTAGCGCTTTTCCTGAAAGAAGCCGGGGATCATATCCGGGAAAACTTTCCGGACTTCCGTTTCCCTTACAGCCTGGATACCGAAATCTTTTTCCGGCCAGGAAAGAAAAGGTTCCAAATCTAAGCTACGCTTATTACTTGATCACCTAGCCTCCGACGTACTCCGCCGGAGGCTTTATCTTTTTAAAACACTAAATGCTCCATACAAAATACAATGTACTGCAAACGTAGCCCCAAGGGGAGTCGAACCCCTCTTTTCAGGATGAGAACCTGATGTCCTAACCGATAGACGATGGAGCCATATAACATCATATAACTTACAAAAATTTTTCCTTTTTGTCCAATAGAAATGGCCCTGTCAGGTTCGGCAGGGCCACAGATTGTAATTTGCATTAATAGCTCCTCCTTCAGCGGAAGATAGGCTGACGAGGTTGATTGGATCTCGGAATCCGAATTACCTCAACTACACTGCTGATCGGAGGAACGAGGGGGCAATGCGGATGAGTCGCCATAAGACAACTACCATCCGACTCATCCTCCCTAAAGATGCAGAGACAGCCCTCTCGAGACGATTTCCGGATAGAAATCGCGTTCATAATCAACCTCCTCAGGCGCGGCCTGGAATTACTCTTTTTCCGAAGACATATTTGAATGCCCAAGGAAAATTCAGTAACTCATCTTGTGAGGAAAGCTCTTCCGGCGTTCGGTAGATTTCATCGAAACTTACTCGATGACTTATACCGTTTCCATCAGAAGCAGGAAGCTCACTCGCGAAAATTCGGCGATCCTTCATGGCGCACCTCCTTAATAAGGCTGACCATAGGATTTATTTGGTAGCAGCTATCGCCATCGCTACAACTTCGTGATACTGATAACCGCACGGTTTGCCGCAAAGAGCCGTTCTGCGCCTCACCAGTCTCCGTTCTACCTCCAAGAAATCGTCCTTGGTCAGCGCTTCTTTCACGCAGACTGGCCAATATGTGCACCACACTGTAGCGCAATTGCCGAGGCACCGGCCTGCGCAATCTGGATAACCTTCTTTTTTCTGTTGCTTTCTGAAGGTTTCCAACATAACCAGCCGCGAGCATTTGAGGCAAAGCCCATGGCTATCGTTGACGGATCCAGTATTTCCGTTTTCGAAAATACTATGGCACTTAATGCACCTAATCGCACACATCGGACTTTACCTCCTCTTTAAATATTCAACTGCAATAGTTTTTTTTATTCAAAAAGCAACCGCATTAAAAATAAGGTCGCTTCTTGATTTTGCAAGGTACAACGGTTATCCCCTATCAATGCAACCGACGTACCTCAATATTTAATTTTATCTGCCTCATCGGCAGACTGATGTTTGTGTTTGACGCCTTTTTATTGTATGCCTAATTCCATACCGCGTCAAACCGACTTATCCACAGCCCGATTTTGCTTTATAAAAAACCTATTTCCACTCCGCTGTTTGCCGAGGCAACAGCTTCTCCGCCTCCTTTGGATTACGCATGATTTCCTCTGAAATTCGCTCCATTCGGACGCCTTGGGAGCCTTTTATCAAAATCACATCTCCTTCCTGAAGCATGCTTTGAATAGGGACTTTAGCTTCAGAAGAGTCAGTGTAGCAGAAAATTTTGTTTTTGTCAAGACCCGCCTTTTCCGCTTCGTCGGCGATGAATTTCGCTCTTTCCCCAACAGCGAACAGAATATCCGCGACTTCAGCCACTTTTCTTCCGACTTCGCGATGCCCTTCCTCGGTTCCTTCTCCGAGTTCAAGCATATCTCCCAGCGCCGCGATCTTCCGCCGGGCTTCAATTTTTTCCAAAACTTCAAGCGCCGCGATCGCCGATTGCGGAGCGGAATTGTAGCTGTCTTCGATGATCACCGTGTTTTTGATCCCTTCGATCAGATTGAGCCTTCCCGCCGGCGCCTGAAAATCTTTGAGAGCCTCCGCGATCTCAAGAAGATTCATGTCAAAATGAATTCCGACTGCTGCCGCCGCCAGCACGGCATAAATTTGCGGCCGCCCGACCGAGCGGATGAGGCGCACCGGCAGAGTCGTTCCTTCAAAAGATAACTTGAAACTGATGCCCTTTATTTCGCTGATATCGCCGCCGAAGTTGTCTTTCGATTTTCCATATCCGAAAAATATATCCGACGCGTGAACCTGGGCTTCCTCCGAGAAACCAAAGAATATTTTGTCCGATTTAATATCCTCCCCCATCTTTCGCACTTCTTCGTCGTCAAAATTCAAAACCGCAAGACCGCCTTTTTTGAGATTGCGCGCCAAAAAACTTTTTTCCCGGGCAATATTCTTTTTGCTTTGAAAAAATTCGAGATGACTGATTCCAATAGCCGTCACAACTCCGACTTCGGGCTGAAGAAAATTGACCAGATATTTGATGTCTCCCGGCCGGTCCGCCCCCAGTTCAAGAACCAGAATTTCGGGATAGTTTTTCCGGCAAGAAAAGGAAACAACGCCGATCGCCCGCAAGAATACCAATGTCCATTTCCAAAAGCTTCCGCCTCCGCTTTCGATCCCCAAAACCGTGAGAGGCAATCCGATCTCGTTGTTGTAGTTCTTTTCATTTTTACGAACGCGAAACTTTGCCGAAAGCACAGAAAAAATCGCTTCCTTGGTCGAAGTCTTGCCAACCGAGCCCGTCACTCCGACAACGCGCGGCTTGAACTTTCGCAAAGCCTTGGTTGCGAAATATTTCAGAATTTTTTCGAGATAAATTTTCTTGCGAGACTTTCCGCCCGAGGCGGACTGGCCTTGGGCCAGCACATTTTTATCCATTGGTTTTTAATTAGTTTTCTTTTTTTTCTTATCCTTCTTCTCCTCCACCGGCGGAACTGGCTGTGCCGGCGGAGCTTCTTCCCTCGGCGTTTGGAATATCGAGGTATCGTGCGTCGCATTGAAAAGATCGACGTCTTTTTGGGAGTACTCTTCCGTCGGTTCGATATTGTAATAATCTAGCAGAAATTTCGCCATTTCGCCAAATGTCGGCGCGGCGCTCGATTCTGCCCATTCCACATTTCTGGGATTGTCGAGTTTCACTAGCATCGCAAATTTCGGGTCGTAGGCCGGAGCAAATCCGGAAAAAGACCCAATATGCTGATTATCTTCGTATCCTCCGCCTCCTTTTTTGGGAACCTGCGCCGTACCCGTTTTTCCGGCGACAAGATATCCCGGCACGCCCGCTTTTTTCCCATGGCCGTTTTGCACAACGCTGACGAGCATGCGCGCGAGATCAAGGCTTGCCTCTTTGGATATCACTCTCCGAACTTTCTGCGGCTGAATTTCTTCCTCGCGGCCATCGCCATAGGAAATTTTTTCCACGAAATGCGGTTCCATCAGTTCTCCTCTGTTCGCGATCGCCGCAACAGCGCTGGCAAACTGAATCGGCGTAACGGAAAGCCCTTGTCCGAAAGCAGCCGTGAACGCGTTTATATTCCTCATTTCCTTGAGGCCAGCAATGTTCCCGCTGGTTTCTCCGATCGTATCGATTTCCGTTTTGCTCCCAAATCCGAAATTTTTTACATATTCCAAAAATCGCAAATTGCCAAGCGCTTTTTCCACGAAAATCGCTCCCGTGTTCAAAGATTTTTCCAAGACCTGCGTCATTGTTTGCACTCCGTTCGCCTTGAAATCAGAGTTTTTGATCGTGTATCCGGCTTCATTCACTGTTCCCGTGTCAACATATGTCATGTCCGGCGCCACCACCTTCGCGTCAACACCCGCCGCCATTGTGATCACTTTGAAGATCGATCCGCATTCATAGTTGTCGCTCACGGCCGGATTGGCGAACACGGACATATCTTCGATTTGCGAATAGTCATTCAAATTGAAATCGGGAGCCGAAGCCATGGCAAGCACTCCGCCTGTCGCCGGATCGATTATCACAATACTTCCCCGATCAGCCTGATATTTCTCCACTGATTTTTTGATCGCCATTTCCGCGCGATATTGGATCGTATGATCGATCGTAAGATACAAATTTGCGCCGTTTTGAGCCGGCACAATTTTTTTCTCGCCGACCGAGATCCAGCGGCCGCCCGTATCCCTTTCTTGCTCCAGACTTCCGAGCGTGCCTTCCAGCTCCTTGTCCCAATATGATTCTAAGCCGTATCGCCCGACTGTTTTTTCTCCGTCGGATCCCACAAACCCGATCAACTGGGACGCAAAATTTCCGGCCGGATAGAACCGCTCCGGTTCCGCGGACAAATATATTCCCTTCAATTTCTTTGATATTATTTCTTCCGCCTTGTCATCCTCAACTTTGTGCGCGATAACCGCATACCAGCCATCCGGCTGATCAAGTTTTTCTTTCAGATCACCCTCATCGAGTTGCAAAATGACCGCCAATTCGTGCGCCACAACCCCCACATCTTCCACTTCCCGCGGTACGGCATAGACAAGCGCCAATTCGCGATTGACCGCCACGGGATAGTATCCACTCCCGTCTTTCGCATATATTTCTCCTCTTTTTGGAATAAGCTCTTGATATATTCTGTGCTGGTTTGAGGCCAGCTCTTGATAATATTCATGCGCCGAAACCTGAAGATTGTACATTCGGAAAAAAATCGCTCCCCCCGCCGCCAAAACAAAAAAAACCAGAATATATATCCGGAAATTTGTTTTTATAGAACCGATTTTGTTTTTAGAAAATTTCTTGTTGACCATTATTTCATTGCTACATTTCCGGGCAAAGTTAAATAGCTCACGTCTTTGGGCGCGACCATATTGAGATTTTTGGTTCTTCCCTCAATATTGTACATCGATTTGAGTTCAGCCTCCTGGATTTTCAGTCTTTCCTGGCTGTCTTTGAGTTCCTGCACTTTTTTCTCAAGAAGGCGGATCTCATATCCCTTGGTAGCATTGCTGTTCACTTCGAAAATATAGAAAATACCCAGCGTTGCAATGAACACGACCAGCAAAAAATTCAAAGTCACCCTCCCGACGCGCGCCGGCTGGTTTTTGATGGCTTGTTTTCTTTGCCCGAGACCAACGGCGTTGGAATGGGAAAGTGTGAGAATTCGGCTCATGTGAATGAACCCCCTATTCTATTTGTTTGTTTTTGTGTTGTTCTCGCAATTTACACTTTTTGTGCGACTCTCAATTTCGCGCTTCTCGCTCTCGGATTGGCTTCGATTTCTCTTTCTTGAGCAGTGATCGGCTTCTTTGTGACGATCTTCAGCCTTCGCCTGTGAGTGCAAACACACTTGGGAAAATTCGGCGGACAAACGCAATCCCGAGCTTCATCCTTGAAAAAGTTCTTGACAATCCTGTCTTCAAGCGAATGAAAGCTAATGACGGCTAATATCCCCTTCCTAGCCAGCGCTTCAACTGCTTGTATCAAGAATTTTTTCAAGTTTTCAAGTTCCCGGTTGGTTTCGATCCGCAGAGCCTGGAATACTCGCGTTGCCGAATGAATTTTCCCTCGCCTATATCGTTCCGGCACAGCTCGTAAAATAATTTCAGCCAATTCTCCAGTCTCGCTTATTTTTTCAATTTCCCTCGCCTTCACGATCTCATGCGCGATTCTTTTTGCAAATTTTTCCTCTCCGAGATTCCTGAAAATTTTAGCCAACTCGTTTTCCGCGCGATTGTTCACAATATCAGCCGCTGTTTCTTGGCACAGATCCTGCGAATAGCGCATATCAAGCGGACCGTTCCGGAGAAAGCTGAATCCCCTGTCAGCGTTTTCAATTTGATCAGAACTGAAACCGAGGTCGACCAAAACCGCGTCCATGGATTTCAGTCCCAGTCCCCCGATAATTTCTTTTATGTTTGCATAATTGTCAGCTGCTCCACACCAGTCCCCGACAATCTTGCCTTCGCGATTCCCCAGTTTCTCAAGGCGAGAAAAGGCTTGATTGTCATTTTTTATATTAATATTGACCGGCGCGGAGCGAACCGTCCTAATCAATTCTTTTTTTGCAATAAGAATTCCTGTCTGCAGACTTTTCTTGAAATTTTCAACCGCTCGCTCATCCCAATCAATTGAGATTAATTTACCGCCCGGCAATATTTTTTTGAGTATTTCTTCCGAATGCCCGCCAGCCCCGAGCGTTCCATCAACCACCGTCATTCCCGGTTTCAAATTCAGATTTTCGATAACTTCTTCAAGCAAGACTGATTTATGTATCATCCGGATATTCCCTAACATCGAATGTTAGGAACGCTTCCTAACATTCGATGTTGGGTTTCCTAATAGATTCCGAGCTTACCAAGTTGTTCCGCGATATCATCCGTATTCTTTTCAGCCGCCTTCTTGTACTCTCTCCACTTGCCGCTGTCCCAGATCTCGAGCCGATTGTATAGTCCCGCGACGACCACTTCTTTTTTGAGCCCGGCATATTCTTTGAGATAATCGGGAACCAGAACCCGGCCCAGCTTATCAATATCCACATCAACCGCGCCCGCGAGCATCAATCTCACAAAACTTCTCGTCCCCGACTCCCCCATCGGCAAACTTCCAAGTTTCGAAGAAAGCTCTTCCCAAGTCTTGGGCGGATACACAAAAAGACATTTGTCCAAGCCCCGCGTAACAACCGCTTTCCCGCTGAAGTCCGCGCGAAATTTCGCCGGAATGGCCACACGTTTTTTTGGATCTATATTATGTGAGTATTCTCCAATAAACATGAATATTTCTAAATACTTATCCCCAATTCATCCGACTTATCCCCACTTCCATCCACTTTGCAACACTATAGACATATTCTAATCCACTCTGAAACATCCGTCAACACTTTGCCATAAACAAAAAAATAGCTTATACAAGCTATCAGCCGCCCCAGTTAGGCACAAGTTATCCACTTTTTCTCTATTCCAAAATCAAAACTTCTTCTCCGCTGGGTTTGATTTTTTCTTTCACTTTGATGGTCAAAGCCAAAATTGCACCCACAAAAAGAAAAGCCGAAGACACTGCGAAGACTGTTCCGTAGGCCGCGACTTGGGCTTTGAGAATGATGAGTCCCGTGAATTGCTTCATCACAAAAGGATTTTTGATGTTCGCAAAACTGTTCCGGGCAATATTCAAAACATTCGAGTTCGTGGCATTGTTGAGAATAGTCGCGAAGATCGCGATTCCGAAAGCCCCGGCAATATTTCTGACCA
>JAZDKQ010000015.1:0-22252 GCA_043802865.1 Candidatus Moraniibacteriota bacterium | reverse complement strand
TATTGATATTGCTAGCTGACTAGCGCCAGTTTTGTTTATGCCTACGATCAACCAACTCAAAAAACGGCCTCGCAGGGTCCAGAAAGTGAAGTCCAAATCTCCGGCAATGGAGAGGATTTTCAATACGCTCAAAAATCGTCCGGTTGGCACGAACAGCCCTTTCAAGCGAGGCGTGTGTGTCAAGGTTTCCACGACCACTCCCAAAAAACCAAACTCGGCGCTTCGAAAAATTGCCAGAGTCCGGCTTTCCAACGGAATGGAAGTGACGGCGTATATTCCCGGGATCGGCCACAATTTGCAAGAACATTCGATCGTAATGATTCGCGGCGGCCGGGTGCCGGACTTGCCGGGAGTTCGGTATCATATTGTCCGAGGCGTGCTGGACGCGGCCGGAGTCGGGGAGAGAAGAAGAGGACGATCGAAATACGGTGCTAAGAGGCCAAAGGCCTAAGCACAAATTAAACGCAAATTTAAAACAGATTTCACGCAAATTACACAAATTATTTTTTTAATCTGTGTAATCCGTGTCGAATATGTAATAAATCCGTGTGTAATCAGTGAATTATTATGCCACGAAGAAAACGTGTATACAAGAAAAATTGGAAAATAGATCCGAATTACAACAGCCTGATTGTCGGGAGATTTGTCGGCCATTTAATGCAAGAAGGGAAAAGAAGCATAGCTGAACGGATCATTCAGGATTCTTTTGCTGTTATTCACGAGAGAACCAAAAAGGGCGGACTCAATGTTTTTGAACAGGCGATCAAAAACGTTTCGCCTTTGGTTGAGCTCAAATCGCGAAGAATTGGAGGAGCGAACTATCAGGTTCCAGTCCAAGTGGCAGGTGATCGGCGCGCCACTCTTGCCATGCGCTGGATCATTTCCGCTGTCAGATCGAAAAAAGGCAAAAGAATGGCGGAAAAATTGGCTGACGAACTGCTTGACGCTGCCCAAAAACAGGGCGCGGCGATGAAAAAGCGGGAAGATGTGCACCGGATGGCGGACGCGAACAAGGCGTTTGCGCACTTCGCGTAAATTACGAACTACGAATCTAACGAAAATACGAAAACTTTCTAAAACGCTAATGAAAAATAAAATAAGTTTAAGGAGTTTTGTATTTCGCTCAATTCGTATTTCGTAAAAGTATATGGCACGAAAGTATCCAATCGAAAAATATAGAAACATTGGCATCATAGCCCACATTGACGCCGGGAAAACCACCACTACCGAGCGGATTTTGTTTTATACGGGGATTTCTCACAAGATCGGCGAGGTGCACGAAGGCGAGGCAACAATGGACTGGATGGAGCAGGAAAAAGAGCGCGGCATCACGATCACTTCGGCCGCGACGACTTGTTTTTGGCAAGATTGCCAGATAAATATTATCGATACTCCGGGACACGTCGATTTCACGGTGGAAGTCGAAAGAAGCCTTCGGGTTTTGGACGGCGGAGTCATTGTGTTCGACGGAAAAGAGGGAGTTGAGCCCCAATCCGAAACGGTTTGGAGGCAAGCTGACAAATACAATGTTCCCCGGCTTTGCCTCATCAACAAGGTTGACAAAGAAGGGGCGGATTTTTTCTTTTCTCTTTCTTCGATTTGGAATCGCCTCAATCCGAACGCAGTCGCGGTGCAGATTCCGATCGGGCAGAGAGGGGATTTCAAGGGCGTGGCGGATCTCATGAAAATGAAAGCGTCATATTTTGAAGGTGATATGGGCGAAACGGTGGTTGAAGATGAAATTCCGGCCGATCTTCTCGCGCAGGCCAAAGAATATCGCGCAAAAATGGTGGAAAAAATTTCCGAAACGGATGAAAAACTTACGGAAAAATTTTTGGGCGGCGAAGAAATCACAACCATTGAGCTCAAAAAGGCTCTTCGCAACGCTGTTATAAACGTAAGATTGTTTCCAGTCTATTGCGGCACTGCTCTTCGCAACAAGGGCATACAGCCGGTTCTCGACGGAGTAATCGACTACTTGCCATCTCCGATTGATATTCCGCCCGCCAAAGGAGTCGATCCAAAAACGAATGAAGAAATTGAGATCAAAGCTGACGACAGCGCGCCCTTTTCGGCCCTTGCCTTCAAGGTGGCGACTGATCCGTTTGTCGGCCAGCTCACTTTTTTCCGGGTATATTCAGGAATGGTGAAAGCCGGATCATATGTGTTGAACTCCACAAAAGGGGAAAAAGAAAGAATCGGGAGAATTCTTCAAATGCATGCCAATCACCGGGAAGAAGTGGAAGAATTGTATTCAGGCGGGATTGGAGCGCTTGTGGGCATGAAATACACGACGACGGGCGATACGCTTTGCGATCCGGCGCGTCCGGTTGTTCTTGAGTCGATCACCTTTCCGGAACCGGTCATTGCGATCGCGATTGAGCCAAAAACGAAAGCCGATCAGGAAAAAATGGGTTTGGCGCTCAAAAAATTGGCTGAAGAAGATCCAACTTTTTGGGTGCACACCGATGAAGAATCCGGTCAGACCATCATTGAAGGAATGGGCGAATTGCATCTCGACATTATCGTCGACCGGATGAAGCGTGAGTTCAAAGTTGAGGCCAATATCGGACGTCCGCAGGTGGCCTATCGCGAAACGATCAAGCAGTCGGCCGAAGCGGAAGGAAAATATATCCGTCAATCCGGCGGCCGCGGTCAATATGGACACTGCTGGCTGCGCATTGAACCGCTCGAAGCGGGCTCAGGTTTTGAATTCGTGAATGAAATAAAAGGAGGAGCTATTCCTCAAGAATATATCACGCCGATTGAAAGAGGAGCCAAAGAGGCTTTGGAAAACGGTGTGATCGCCGGTTTCCCGTTGGTGGATATCAAAGTGGCCGTATATGACGGATCGTTTCACGATGTCGATTCTTCGGAAGCGGCGTTCAAAATCGCCGGGTCTCTGGCCGTGCAGGAAGCTGTGAAGCGGGCCAAACCGATCATTCTCGAGCCGATCATGAAAGTCGAAGTGACCACGCCGGAAAATTTCATGGGTGACGTCGTTGGCGACCTCAACTCAAAGCGTGGGCAGATTCAGGAAATGGAAGACCGCGGAGAAGGCACCGCGCGGGTGAAAGTGATCAAAGCCACAGTGCCGCTGGCATCAATGTTCGGATACGCAACGCAATTGCGATCAATGTCCCAAGGCCGGGCGAACTACTCGATGGAATTCGACCACTACGAAGAAGTGCCGAAAAATGTCGCGGAAGAGATTAAGAGTGGAGAAAAAAAATAATTTTCAAATATATGTTTTCAAAAGAACTCAAAAAAATAATGGACCTCGCTGGTGGCCGCTATATCATCGTCGAAGACGGCCAGCCGAAGTATATCGTCATGAATTTTGACGAGTATCGCAGCGCGGTTCTTGACCGAAAATCTGTCCAGACTTTGACGGAAGAAGAGCTCATCGAGAAAATCAACTCCGACATTTCCCTCTGGCGCGAAAAGCAAACCGCAGACGACGAAATCGCTCTCGACGAAATCGAAGAGCTTGAGGATATCGAGTATATATAATTTTGATTATTTTGTAGCGGTCGCATATATGCGGCCCTTTTTTTGCCGAGAGACTGGTTTTTTACTGAAAATCGTCTATAATAAAAAGTGTAAATATCAGAAAAATAAAATGAAAAATTATGGAAAAGAAATTATTCTCGATATTCATAACTGCAATTCCAAAAAATTCACTAGAAAAATTATCAAGAGATATTTTATCGAACTCTGTGATCTGATCGATATGCAAAGGTGCGATCTCTTCTGGTGGGATGACTATGGTTTGCCCGCAAAGGAAAGGCAAACGGAGCCGCGTCTCAAGGGCACATCAGCAGTGCAGTTCATAATGACGAGCAATATTACGATTCATACCCTCGATATTATGAAGAGAGTTTACCTGAATATTTTTTCCTGTAAAGATTTTGATGCGAATTTGGTCAAGAAATTCAGTGAAAAATATTTCAAGGGTAAAACCGTGAATTATAAAATTATAAAAAGAATATGAGAATTATCACGGAAGAAGTGTTTATTCCTCGTAAGGAATTGAGTCTCGATGGGCTGAAAGCACTCAAGGATTATTATCTTCGAAAAATAAGCCTAAAATTTCCTACTGGAAGACCCGTTCGATTTGTAGTGACAAAATCAGAAAAAAGGGGATATAATTGCGAAATTGATTTTATTGTTTTTGAAAAATTCGACAAAAAACATAAATCAAAAGGCAAAAATGCATTTTTTGATTTTCGTCGCCGGGAATTTGAAGATGCAGAAAAATTCACAGCTGTTTTGATTATACCCACGGGCATAGGCGCTGAACTGGGGGGACATTGCGGAGACGGAAATGCGGTCGCGAGGCTCATTGCTTCGGCTTGCGATACATTAATAACTCATCCCAATGTAGTCAATGCTTCGGACATCAACGAAATGACGGAAAACACACTCTATGTCGAAGGCAGTATCTTGACTCGGCTACTGATGGGACAAATCGGCCTCGAGAGGGTGAGATCGAACAAGATTCTAATGCTGATGGACAAACATCCAGACAAATTTTTCAACGAAGAAATTATCAACGCTGTCTCATCGGCCCGAATAACACTGGGAATCGATTGCGATGTTCTGGCGCTAAAAGATACCATAGAAAGTAAATCGACTTATTCGAAATCTGGAAGAGCAACCGGCGAAATATTACATTTGGAAAGTCTATTCAACATAATCGAAAAATATAAATATAAATATGGTGCTTTCGGATTATCAACATTTATAAGTGTACCGTCCGATTATTACAAAAAATATTTTTTGAAAAACGAAGAAATGGTGAATCCCTGGGGTGGTGTTGAGGCGATGTTGACGCACAGCCTCGCGGAAATACTTGATATGCCGTGCGCGCATTCACCGATGATGATTTCGAGAGAAATAGATAATCTCGAACTCGGTATAGTAGATCCAAGAAAGGCTCCCGAAACAGCCTCTATTACTTATCTGCACTGTATCTTAAAAGGGTTACATAAAGCACCAAGAGTAACATCTCCCGACAAGGGAATAAACGCCGAAAATATTTCTTGTATGATTATTCCCGATAAATGCATAGGATTACCGACTCTCGCTTGTATTGAGCAGGGAATCCCCGTGATCGCAGTCAGGGAAAATAAAAACAAAATGAAGAATAATTTGAAGGACTTGCCTTTTGAAAGGGGAAAATTATTTATTGTCGATAATTATCTTGAAGCCGTTGGTGTTATGCACGCTCTCAAAACGGGCGTATCAGTCGAATCGGTCCGTAGGCCGATTAGGCATACAACAGTCTTAAACTCTTGACACCCCAAAAGTTTTGTGATAAATTTCTTTATGTGGCTTGATTTATATCAACCCTTGCCAAAAAATAAAAGATAGTATACAATACTTTCAGCAAGCAAATAAGTATAACTTAATAAATCCTAAACAAAACGAATTTGCACAAATTCGAGGTTGTGATTTGGGCGGATTCGGAAAGTTGAAAAAAATATGGCAGCAGAAGCATTTGATCGATCCAAGCCGCACGTAAACGTCGGTACAATTGGACACGTTGACCACGGCAAGACTTCTCTTACCGCGGCTATTTTGCATGTCTTGAGTTTTCTCGGACAGGCCAAGCCAAAAAGCGTCGACGAAATCGATAAGGCTCCCGAAGAAAAAGAGCGCGGGATCACCATTGCAACGACTCATTGTGAATACGAATCGGAAAAGCGGCACTATGCCCACGTTGATTGCCCGGGACACGCCGATTACATCAAAAACATGATCACCGGCGCCGCTCAGATGGATGGAGCTATTTTGGTCGTTTCCGCGACGGACGGACCGATGCCGCAGACCCGCGAACACATTCTGCTCGCCCGCCAAGTTGGCGTGCCGGCCATTGTCGTGTTCCTCAACAAAGTTGATATGGTTGATGACCCGGAACTGATCGATTTGGTTGAAGCGGAAATTCGCGAACTTCTCACGAAATATGAATTCGACGGCGACAATGCGACCATTGTTCGCGGTTCGGCCTTGAAGGCGCTTGAATCGAAAAGCAAGGACGACGAAGCGGCCAAGCCTATTCTGGACATCATCAAGGCGCTCGACGAAAAAATTCCGGATCCCATTCGCGATATTAACAAGCCGTATCTGATGCCGATCGAAGACATTTTTTCAATTGAAGGCCGTGGAACGGTCGTCACGGGAAGAATCGAAAGAGGAATCGTGAATGTTAACGAAGAAGTGGAAATTGTCGGTATTCGTCCGACCGTCAAAACGATTGTGACGGGAATCGAAATGTTCAACAAGACACTCGACAGGGGACAAGCCGGAGACAACGCCGGAGTCCTTCTTCGCGGAACGAAAAAAGATGATGTGGAAAGAGGACAGGTTCTCGCCAAGCCCGGATCAATCAAACCGCACACCGAATTTGACGCCGAAATATATATTCTGACAAAAGAAGAGGGCGGACGTCATACTCCGTTCTTCAAGGGATACAAGCCGCAGTTCTATATCCGCACCACGGATGTGACGGGCGACGTGACCCTTCCTGAAGGAACGGAAATGGTCATGCCGGGCGATACTGTCAATCTCGGAGTGAAATTGATGGCGCCGGTAGCGATGGAAGAAGGAATGCGATTTGCCATTCGCGAAGGCGGCAAGACCGTCGGCGCGGGAGTGGCGACGAAGATCATCAAGTAGTATCTAGTATTTAGTATCTAGTGTAGAGTACAGAGTATTTTTTCCTCGACCCCTCCTTGTCTAAGGAGAGAAAGATTTGAAAATTGAAGATTAAAGAAGCAATTTAAAATGGCAACCAAGAAACCCGAAAAATCCGAAGCGCAGCCGGAAGAGGAAGTGAAACCGAGAATTCGGATTAAGATCAAAGCCTACGACCACAAAGTGATCGATCGTAGTGCGCGCCAGATCGTGGAAACGGCCGAAAGGACCGGTGCTCAAATCGCGGGTCCGGTGCCTTTGCCGACTCAGATCAAAAAGTATACCGTGAACAAATCGACCTTTGTCCACAAAGATGCGCGTGATCAATATGAGATGCGGATTCACAAGAGACTGATCGACATTTTCAGTCCGACCCCGAAAACGATTGACAGCCTCACGAATCTTGATTTGCCGGCGGGAGTGGATATTGAGATAAAAATGTGATCTAGTTCAAGTCCTGCTTAGCGGGATACTAAACTAGCAATAAAATCCTTTTGGGTTTTGGCTGGTTTGAGACCAGTTTTTTTATTTAAACGACTATGAAATTTATCCTCGGAAAAAAGCTCGGAATGAGCACGATATATGATGAGAAGCAAGGCGCGCAGAATGTGACGCTGGTTGAGTGTTTGCCGACTGTGATCACGCAGATCAGAACCGAGGAAAAAGACGGGTACGTTGCGATCCAGACGGGGATCACGCACGAGAAGAAAAACAAGAAGCTCAAAAAGAAAAAAGAATTCAAAAGCGATCTGAAAGATTTGAAAGTTGGAGATGCGCTTGATATAAATCAGTTTGAGATCGGAGACAAAGTCAAAGTTTCCGGGATCACGAAAGCAAAAGGATTTCAGGGTGTTGTGAAAAGGCACGGATTCAAAGGATCGATGAAATCGCACGGGCACAAGCACGATTTGCGCGCGCCCGGATCAATTGGATCGACTTTTCCCGAGCACGTGATCAAAGGAAAAAGAATGGCGGGACGGATGGGCGGAAAGCGCTCAAGCATGCTGAATCTCAAGATCGTTGAGATTGACAAAGAAAGCAATATTTTGTTTTTGAAGGGCGCGGTTCCCGGAGTGAAAGGAAAAATAGTGGAGATCAGCGCATAAAGATATGATCAAATTTCCCGTATACAATCTAAAAGGCGAGAAAGTCAAAGATATTGAATTGTCTGAAAAGGTTTTTGGCGCGAAAAGAAACGATGCATTGCTCCATCAGGTTTTTGTTTCCCAATACGCGAATCGAAGGCAGGTTTTGGCGCACACGAAAGATCGAGCGGAAAGAGCCGGATCGGGAATAAAGCCATGGAAGCAAAAGGGAACGGGAAGAGCGCGAGTTGGATCAGTCCGAAGTCCGATTTGGAGAAAAGGAGGCGTCACTTTCGGTCCGACGAAAGATCGTAATTTCAAAAAAGATGTTCCGAAAAAAATGGGACAAAAAGCTTTGGCTGTCGCCTTGAGCTCCAAAGTGCGTGACAAAGAAATGTTTTTGATCGAAGATCTGGCAATAAAAGAAGCGAAAACGAAGTTGATGAAAGAAACGATCAAGAATTTGAAAATAAAGGGCAGTATAGTGATTGGATTTTCCGAAAAAGAAAAAGGATCCAAGCTTGCCAGCCGCAACTTGCCGAAAGTTTTGAACGTTGATGCGAAGAGTCTGAACGTTTTTGATGTTTTGAATAACAAAAATTTGGTTTTGAGTGAAGAGGGAGTGAAAATACTGGAAAAAAAGTACGAAGTCAAGAAACCTGCCCGTATCGCTACGCGAAGCGTTGCAGGCGGGGAAATAAAGCAATAATTTGAGATATATGGGTATTTTTGATAAAATTTTGGGAAAAACGGAAGAAAAGAAAGAAGAACCGGAAAAAAAAGCTCCAGTAGTTAAGGCTGAAAAGAAAACTGAAGCAAAGGGAGAAGAAAAAAAGCCGGCTTCCGCTAAAGCTGAAAAGAAAGAAGATAAGCCGGTGAAAAAGGCGAAGATTGCGAAGGCCGAAAAACCGAAAAAAGAAATTGCGAAACGAAAAGTGGCGAAAAAAGAAGAGAACATAGCCCACAAGATACTGCTGGAAAATCTGATTTCGGAAAAAGCGACTATACTTGCATCGCAGAACAAATATGTTTTCAAGGTGGATAAATATGCCGGAAAATTTCAGATCAAAGAAGCGATTGAGGGATACTATGGAGTGCAAGTTGTCAGCGTGAATACGATCAGAATAAGCCCCAAAAAAAGAATTCAAGGTCGGACGATCGGATGGAAAAAGGGATTCAAAAAAGCAGTAGTGACACTCCGACAAGGTGATACGATCGGAGTCGTGGAAGGAGTTTAATTAAACGAAAATCATGCCAGTCAAGATATACAAAAAAACTACTCCCGGGCGCAGAAACAGTTCAGTGAACAAGCTCGAAAAAGATTTCGGAAATCCGGAGAAAAGTTTGACGCGGTCTTTTAAAAGGAGCGCCGGCCGATCGCGGGGGAAGATCTCTGTCCGTCACAAAGGGGGCGGACACAAGAGGCTGTACAGGATGATCGATTTCAAAATGGACAAAATCGGAGTTCCAGCGATCGTGGACAGAATCGAAATAGATCCAAATCGCAGCGCGCTCATCGCTCTTCTCAAATACAAAGACGGTGAAAAAAGATATAATGTCGCGGTTGAGGGAATGAAAGAAGGGAGCGAGGTTGTCGCTCTGGAAAAAGCTCCCATCAAAGCCGGCAATCGCCTCGCGATCAAAAATATTCCGGTTGGAACCCCAATTTCTCTCGTCGAGCTTATTCCCGGAAAAGGCGCTCAGCTCGCGAGATCGGCCGGATCCTCTGTGATCATGATGTCAATCGAAGGCGGGATGGCGCAACTCAAGCTCTCTTCAGGAGAGATCAGGCGCGCCAGCGGAAATTGCTTTGCGACGATCGGGCAGATTAGCAATTATCTCCACAATACGGTTGTGATCGGAAAAGCCGGTCGCTCCCGATGGCTGGGAATTCGCCCGGGAGTCCGCGGAACAGTGATGAACCCGGTTGACCATCCGCACGGGGGAGGAGAAGGAAAGCAGGGAATCGGTCTCAAGCACCCGAAAACTCCATGGGGCAAGCCGGCGCTCGGGAAAAAGACGAGAAAGAAGCACAAATACAGCAATAAGTTTATTATAAAGCGAAGAAAGAAAAAATAATATGTCAAGAAGTCTGAAAAAGGGTCCCTTCGTGGACGAAAAATTGCTCAAGAAGTTGCAGGACAAAAAGCCGGGCGACAAATCCGTCATCAAAACATGGTCGCGTCCTTCGACGATTGTTCCGGAAATGGTCGGTTTCACTTTTGGCGTGCACAACGGCAGAGAATTTATTTCGGTTTTCGCAACGGAAGAAATGGTTGGACACAAATTGGGAGAATTTTCCCTGACGCGGAAATTCAGCCGCCATGGTGGAAAGATGCAAAAGGAGCAGGAAGCGGCGAAAAAGACCGCGGAAGCAGCCAAGCCCGCGCCGGAAAAGAAATAATATGAAAATATCAGCCAAACTCGACAATTTGCGAAAGTCCCCGAGAAAAATAAGATTGGTTGCCAGTCTCATCAAGGGTCTTGATGTGCAACGCGCCGAGCAGCAGCTGAAATTTTTGGTGAAAGGTTCTGCTCCCCATTTTGAAAAACTTCTGAAAAGCGCGGTCGCAAACGCTGAAAACAATTCGGGACTTGACAGGGACAACTTATACATCAAGGATGTAATAGTCGATGAAGGAAAGAAATTGAAGCGATGGTTGCCAAGAGCCCATGGTCGGGCGAGCCTTCTTCTGAAACGGACAAGTCATATCGAAATAGTTTTGGATGAAAGGGTGAAGGGCAAAGGGAGAAAGAAAGTTGAAAAACAAGAGATCAAGGATATAAAGAAATCTGAAATTTCCGCCGACGCCAAGGCTATGGCGGGCAGGGAAGAAAGTGTCGGAAAAGAAGAATTGAAAGAAGAAAAGAAAGAAGTGATTAAAGAAAAAGAAACAAAAGAATTTTCGGATGAAAAGAAAAAAGCGGCTGAATCGAAAGGATTTCTAAAAAGAGTATTTCGCAGAAAAAGTATGTAATTTGCAAAGAAGATTATGGGACAGAAAGTAAATCCACAAGGAATACGGCTCGGAATCACAAGCGACTGGAAGTCGCGGTGGTTTTCGAAGAAAGATCTGCCTCGTCAGCTCAAAGAAGATATTGAGATCCGGGAGATGCTTTTCAAGAAATTGAAAACTGCCTCCATTGGAAGCGTGGAAATGGAAAGATCAGCCGGCTCGGTCAAAGTAATCATCAAAACGGCACGACCCGGTATTATCATCGGCCGGGGAGGAACGGGAGTCGAGGATATAAAGAAATTGATCAAAGATACTTTTTTCAAGCAGAAAAAAACGGTTCTCAAAGTGGAGATAGAAGAGATCAAGAATATAGAGGAAAACGCGATGGTGATTGCCCAAAATGTTGCCGAACAGCTCGAAAAAAGACTTCCTTTCCGCCGAGTTCTCAAAACGACAATCGAGCGGATGATGGAAGGCAACAAGATCAAGGGCATAAAAGTGGAAATTTCCGGACGACTGGGCGGAGCGGATATGTCGCGGCGCGAATGGCTTGTGAAAGGAAATCTTCCTCTTCACACGCTTCGGGCGGACATCGATTTTGCAAAGGTTGTTGCTCGAACGACCTTTGGAGTGATCGGAGTGAAGATATGGATCAATAGAGGAGAGAAATTTGAATAGAAAATATTATGTTGATGCCGAAAAAAGTAAAACATAGGAAGCAGCAGCGCGGCGGAAAGATCACCGGAAATGCGGGGAAGGGAACGGAAATCAGTTTTGGAAGCATAGGAATGAAATCGCTGGAGGCAGGACTTGTTTCTTCGAGACAGATTGAAGCTGCGAGGCGGGCGATGACCCGCTATGTTCAGCGCGGCGGAAAGATCTGGATTCGCATTTTTCCCGACAAACCAATGACCAAAAAAGGCGCCGAAACTCCGATGGGCAAAGGGAAAGGATCAGTTGATCATTTTGTGGCGGTGGTGAAGCCGGGAAGAGTCCTATTCGAGATGGACGGAGTAGCCAAAAACATAGCCCGTCAAGCGCTCAAACTCGCGTCGGACAAATTGAGCGTCAAGACAAGAATAGAAGAGAGATAAAAATATATTTATGAAAATCAGCGAAATCAGAGAAAAAAGCGAGAACGAACTCAAAAAGAACTTGGTCGAGATGAGAAATAAGAAAGCCAAGATGAGATTTGATATTTCCGCGAAACAGGTCAAGAATCATCGGGAAGCGAGAAAGGTCAAGAAAAATATCGCGAGAATATTAACTGTTTTAAATACCTCAAAAGAATAAGACAATTTTATGAATAAATTGGATAATAATAAGGCGTCGGCCCAAGACCGATCCGTCTCGGGCGGAAAGAAAGTTTTGGAAGGCGTTGTTGTCAGCGACAAGATGGAAAAAACAGCGGTTGTCGCGGTGAACACTTTCAAAGCGCATCCAAAATATCTGAAAAGGTATCTTTCCACAAAAAGATACAAGGCTCATGACGGAGAAAACAAGTGCAAAGTTGGAGAAAAAGTGAAAATCGTCGAGGTGAAGCCGATGAGCAAAGGAAAAAAGTGGACAGTGGTTTATTAGTATATTGTATTTAGTATTTTGTATATAGTATTTGGAAAAGTCCGGAACTAAATATACAAAATATAAGATACAAAATACAAGATACGAATATGATTCAAGCCGAGACAAAATTGAAAGTGGCTGACAATAGCGGGGCGAAAACCATCGAATGCTTCAAAGTGCTCGGAGGAACGCGGCGCAGGTACGCCCAGCTTGGAGATATCGTTGTCGCGTCGGTGAAGTCTGCCGAACCGCGCGCTACGGTCAAAAAAAAGGCAATAGTGAGAGCCGTGATTGTGCGGCAAAAGAAAGCATTCAGAAGAAAAGACGGTTCATATATACGTTTTGACGAAAACGCGGCCGTGATTGTGGACGGGAAAGAACCGAAAGGGACAAGAATATTCGGCCCCATTGCGAGAGAAATCCGGGACAAAGGTTTCATGAAAATAATCTCACTCGCGCCCGAAGTCTGGTAAAAAAACACTAATTCAACGAATAAGAACACGAATACAACGAAATCGAACGGGATTAAATATATGAAAATTAGAAAAGGCGACAATATAAAGATTCTTTCCGGAAAAGACCGGGGAAAAACGGGAAAAGTTTCGCGTGTTTTGTCAAAGGAAGGAAAAGTTCTTGTTGATGGCCTGAATCTCGTGAAAAAGCATGTCCGTCCCAAAAAGCAAGGCGAAAAAGGACAGAGAATTTCCGTTCCGGCGGCGATTAATGCCTCCAACTTGATGCTGATCTGCCCGAAATGTTCGAAGCCGACGCGAGTGGCATACAAGCAGGGAGAAAAGAACAAGTATAGAATTTGTAAAAAATGCAAGAGCGAAATTTGAATCATATGAAAAGTTTTCTCAAGGAAAAATACGAAAAATCCGTGAAAAAAGAGCTTCAAAAGCAATTCGGCGTGAAGAACGTGATGGCTGTTCCGAAAATTTTGAAAGTTTCCGTGAACTGCGGGATCGGGAAATATATCAAAGAAAAGGATGCTGTCGACGAAATTTCGGAAAATCTCAAAGTGATCTCAGGGCAGAAGCCGGTTTTTTCGAAATCGAAAAAGTCAATTGCCGGTTTCAAGATCCGGCAGGGACAGGAAGTGGGAGTCATGATCACCCTTCGTGGGGAGCGTATGTGGCATTTTCTGGAGCGGCTCATCTCATCGGCTCTTCCCCGCGTCAGGGATTTTCGCGGGATCGAGAGAAAGAATATCGACGAAAAAGGGAATCTCAATATGGCAATCAAAGAGCAAATTGTCTTTCCGGAAATTGTTCCCGAAGCCGTGAAAACGATATTTGGATTTCAGGTGAATGTGAGTACGAGCGCGAAGAGCAGAGAAGAGGGAATGGAATTGTTCAAATTGTTAGGATTTCCGATAAAAACGGAGTGATGCGAATCAACGAATGAATGCCAATCTGCAAATCACTAATAATTTATTCGTAGATTTGCAATTCGTTGATTAGCATAAAATTAGTAGATTAGTATTATATTTATGGCCAAGACATCAACCGAAGCGAGAGCTCGAAAAAAACCGAAATTTTCCACCCGCATTGTGAGGCGCTGTTGGCGTTGCGGGAGAAAGCACGGCTATATGCGCGATTTTGAATTGTGCCGGATATGCTTTCGTGAACTCGCAAGCACCGGACAAATTCCGGGAGTCAAGAAGTCCAGTTGGTAATTATAATAGAAATCTATGTTGGATCCAATCAGTGATATGCTCACTCGAATAAGAAACGCAAATCTCGCCGGACACTCGGATGTCTTGGTGCCTTTTTCGCGCTTCAAGATGAAAATAGCCGAGATTCTCGCAAAGAACAATTTCATCAAAAAAGTGACGGAAGAAGAGACTGATGGGCGTAAATATATCAAGATCGAGCTCAGGCATATGCAAAATGAAAAAGGCGGGAAAGCCTCGTTCATCCAGGGGCTTCGCCGCGTGAGTCGCCAAGGACAGAGAATATATGCCGGAAAGAAAAAATTGTCCGTTGTGAGAAGCGATTTTGGTTTTTCGATAGTTTCGACCTCGAGAGGATTGATGACCGGGGAAGAGGCGAAAAAAGCCGGAGTCGGCGGAGAAATAATTTGTGAAATTTGGTAGTCTAATCATATGAGCAGAATTGGAAAAAAACCGGTAGTTGTTCCGGATGGAGTGGATATAAATATCTCCGGGCGGAATATTTCCGTCAAAGGGCCGAAAGGTGCGCTCAATTTTGATTTTCATTCTGACATGGAAGTGAAGATGGAAGGCAAAGAGATCAATGTGTCCGTGAAAAAGATAACGAAGCAGACAAAAGCTCTTTGGGGCTTGACGCGGGTTTTGGTTTCCAACATGATCGAGGGAGTGACTAAGGGTTTTGAAAAGCAACTGGAACTTCAGGGAGTGGGATTTCGAATGGCGGTGCAGGGAAAAAAACTCAATATGGCTCTCGGTTTTTCCTATCCGGTTGAAGTGGAAATTCCGGAAGGCCTTGAAGCAAAGATCGAAAAAAATATTCTGACGATTTCCGGAATTGACAAACAGCAAGTCGGACAATTCGCGGCTTCGACGCGGGCTCTCAAAAAAGTTGAGCCGTATAAAGGAAAAGGCTTCCGCTATGTCGGAGAGATTGTCAGGAAGAAGGCCGGAAAGAAAGCGGCAGGAGCGGAGAAATAGTATTTAGTATTTTGTATCTGGTATTTAGTATTTTCAATACAATGACAAAGAAAGATAACGCGAGGAAAAAAAGAATAAGAAGAGTCAGGGCAAAGATTCAAGGCGCGAAAGATATGCCGCGGCTTTGCGTGTTCAAAAGTTTGCGATATATGTATGCGCAGATCGTTGACGATGAAAACGGGAAAATTTTGGTATCTGTTGATAGCCGCAAGCTGTCGGCCCAAGGCCGATCTCAGCCAAAGGCTGATCAGCCTTTGGCTGGCGCCAAAAAATCGGGCGGAAAAGTGAAGAATGATATTGAAACAGCTGCGCATGTCGGGGAAGAGATCGCAAAATTGGCGATTGCGAAGAAGATAAGCAAAGTTGTTTTTGACAAGAGAAGTTATAAATATCATGGAAAAGTAAAATCTCTCGCGGAAGGTGCGAGAAAAGGAGGACTAAAATTCTAATTTTATGGCTAGGAAAAAATTTTCAGGTAAAAGAGAAAAACCGGAATACGACCAAAAACTCTTGGATTTGGCCAGAGTTACCCGTGTTGTGAAAGGCGGACGCCGTTTTCGTTTCCGGGCGACTTTGGTGATCGGCAATCGGAACGGCAAAGTGGGTGTGGGGGTGGCGAAAGGAAACGATGTGAGCGAAGCGGTCCGCAAGGCCTTCAACTCGGCGAAGAAAAATCTGGTGCTCGTCAAAAGATTCAACAGCACCATTGCCTGTCCGGTCGAAGCAAAAACCGGGAGTGCGAAAGTGATGCTGAAACCCGCCAAAGCTGGACGCGGAATCGTTGCTGGAGGATCGGTGCGGTCGGTCGTGGAACTCGCCGGAATCCGGGATATCGTTTCCAAGTCGATGGGATCGCCGAACAAATTGAGCGTTGCGAGAGCCACACTTGCGGCATTGGAAAAAGTGAAAGTTATAAGCAGCAGAGAAAAATAATATGCAAATTCACGATCTTAAAGTATCCGCCAGAGGCGGATCCGCCTCTGGCGGAAAATCCAGAAAGAAGAAAAAACGGCGCATTGGACGCGGCGGCAAGAAAGGCACCTATTCCGGCCGGGGAATGAAAGGACAGAAATCCCGTTCGGGCGCGAATGTGAATCCGATTTTTGAAGGCGGTCGCTCGACTCTCATCGAACATTTGCCGAAAATCAGGGGATTCAAATCACACAGACCGAAAAATCAGGTTGTCGATCTCGAAAAGCTTGAAAAATATTTTGCGGATGGCGACACAGTGAATCCGCAATCTTTGCTTGCCAAGAAAATAGTTGATAATATGAAAGTGAAGATCAAGATCTTGGGCGACGGAGAATTGAGCAAAAAAATCACTGTTGAAAAATGCCTGGTTTCGAAAGTTGCGAAAGAAAAGATTGAAAAAGCAGGCGGAAAAATAGTATCTGGTAGTTAGTATCTTGTATCTGGTATATCGCAAAAATACAAAATACTAGATACAAAATACTAAATACAAAATAAATGCTGGAAAAAGTCATACAAGTCTTCAAAATCAAAGAACTCCGAAATAAAATATTTTTTGTCCTCGGCATTCTTGTCGTTTTTCGGCTCGCAGCCAATGTTCCTGTTCCGGGTGTGAATGTGGAACAGCTGCGACAATTCTTTGACAACAACCAGTTTTTCGGACTTCTCAACCTTTTTTCCGGAGGCGGTCTTCGCAATATTTCGATCGTGATGCTTGGCGTCGGGCCGTATATCACCGCTTCGATCATCATGCAGCTGCTGACCATGATCGTGCCGCGCCTCGAACAGATATACAAAGAAGAAGGGGAGGCAGGGCGGCAGAAATTCAATATGTGGACGCGCTGGATCACAGTTCCTCTTGCCGCGATGCAGACTTTCGGGATGGTGAAGCTTTTCCAATCGCAGGGAATTTTTTCGGCTCTTTCCGGATTTCAGCTGACGACGATCATTGTCATTGCAACCGCCGGAACAGTATTCCTCATGTGGCTTGGGGAGCTTATCACGGAAAAAAATATCGGCAACGGCGTTTCGATCATCATTTTCGCCGGAATTGTGGCGGGACTGCCAACTTCGATGACGCGCCTTTTCGCGGTTTGGGACTCGTCAAAACTCTTTTCTTACATTGGTTTTCTTATTTTTGGAATCGCGGTGATCGCCGCGGTGGTGTTCGTCACCGAGGGCCAGCGCAATATCCCGGTTTCCTATGCCAAGCGCGTGCGAGGAAACCGAATTTATGGCGGGACGTCAACTCATCTTCCCTTGCGCGTGAACCAGGCCGGCGTGATCCCGATCATTTTCGCGATGTCGATCATGCTTTTTCCGGGAATGATCGCCAATTTTTTCGTGAACTCGAACAGCGCGGCGATCGCGAGCGTTGCGACGAGCGTCGCCAATCTTTTCAAAAATCAGATCTTTTACGGCTCGATATATTTCATGTTGGTCGTTGCTTTCACATACTTTTATACCGCCGTCACTTTTGACCCGCATCAAATTTCGGAAAATCTTCAAAAACAGGGAGGTTTTGTTCCCGGCATTCGTCCGGGGCAAAATACCTCCGAATATCTCGCCCGGGTGCTGAACCGCATCACTCTCACGGGAGCGCTTTTCTTGGGGCTCATCGCCGTTTTGCCCTTCATTGTGCAAGGACTCACAAACGTCCAGTCGCTCACGATCGGCGGCACGGGACTTCTCATCGTCGTCGCGGTCGTGATTGAGATCATGAAACAGCTCGAATCGCAGATGATCATGCGCGATTACGAAGGCTTTTAATCTTATGAATATTATCGTCTTGGGTCCGCAGGGATCAGGAAAAGGAACGCAAGCCGAAAAGCTTGCTGAAAAATACAATCTCGAGCATATTGATATGGGAAAGTTTTTGCGCGAGGTTGCAAAGCAGGATACGCCACTTGGGAAAGAGATATACCATATTCAAAATGTGACAAATACGCTTGTGCCAAGCCGGATATTGAGGGAAGTGCTCAAGATAAAACTGAATTCTTTTTCTCGGGAGCAGGGAGTCCTCTTCGAAGGTGTTCCACGAACAGTTGATCAGCAGGGATATTTTGAAGAAGAAATTCAAAATTCAGGCCGCAAAATTGATGCAGTTGTTTTCATCAATATTCCTGAAGAAGAAACGGTCAAAAGAATTTCCAAGCGCTGGACCTGCAAAAAAGGCCATCCGCTCATAATGGGAGTTGATATCCAAAGCGAGAAAGACAAGTGTCCAACAGATGGAACGGAAATATTTCAACGGACCGATGATACTCCCGAAGGAATCCGGAAAAGGCTTGAGGTTTATAGGAAAGAAACATTGCCGGTGATCGAAGACTTTCGAAAAAGAAATCTTCTGATCGAAATCGACGGAACGCCGAGTATCGAAAAAGTTTTTGAAAATATTTTGAAGAAATTGAATGAGCGCGATACCAATTAAGTCAAAAGAAGAAATTGAAATTATGCGGGCGGGCGGGCGGATTTTGGCTTCGGTTTTGCAACGCGTAAGCGAAAAAGTTCAGCCCGGTATCAGCGCGAAAGATCTCGACAAGCTTGCCAGAGAGCTTGTTTTTTCATCCGGCGCCCGGCCGTCGTTTTTGAACTACAAACCCGGGGGATCGGGCGAGGGCTATCCTGCCGCGCTTTGCGTTTCAATTAATGACGAAATCGTCCACGGCATCCCGACTGAAGACAAAATCATATCCGAAGGCGATATTGTGAAACTTGATCTGGGCGTTGAATACAAAAAATTGCATACAGATGCGACAATTATGGTTGGAATGGGAAAAATTTCATCTGTCTCTGAAAAAATTATGCGCGTCGCGAGAGAATGTCTTGAATTGGGCATAGAAAAAATAAAACCGGGCGCGAGTCTCAATGAGTATGCTTTAGCGGTTGAAGATCATGCCCGAGAAAACGGATTTGAAGTTGTCCGCGATCTCGTCGGGCACGGGGTGGGGCACAGTGTTCACGAACCGCCGCAGGTTTTCAACTACGCCGACCGCCGGATGAAAGAGATCATTTTGCAAGAAGGAATGACTTTTGCTCTCGAGCCGATGGTGAACGAAGGAGGTTTTGAGATTGTTTTAGATAAAGATGGCTGGACATACAAAACCCGGGACGGGAAATTGAATGGGCATTGGGAGCACACGGTCGCAGTCACAAAGAATGGGTGCGAAGTTCTGACGAAATAAAAACAGCCCCCGAAACAATGTTCGGAGGCCAGGATGGCGCGCATCTCAATTAAGGTCCGGGAATTTCTTAAATATCAGGACGATGCCGGCTGACAATAGGAGCAGCCCTGCGATGACACAGAACGTTCCTAACTCGGTCGGATTTTTAATAAACGAATGACTTGTGGGATTAATAAGCAGGTCAATGCCGGCGGCAAGGTACACCTTTATAGCTATGTAACATAAATAAAGGCCTATTACTTTGGCAACCCACTTTATTACCTGGCTAGCGTATTTTTCCACTCTGGATGTTTTGCGGTTCGATATTTCTTTAGCCGTCATGATTCCCTCCTCCCTCACAGGCCAATGGCCCGCAGATAAACTTTGGCAATCATAAGCCCACCCAATACTAAGAGCGGGTACAATATCCGCACAATGCGATATTTGAACAGCTTGGCCATTATTTCCTCTCTTTTCAATTGGGAATGTACCAGCATATAATCCTATCATAAATCCAATCAAATGTCAATAACCCCGTCAAAAAACGCAAATATAAGCCATTATCTGGGGGTTGATTTTGGGAAAGCCAAAATTGGTCTTGCGGTCGCGGACAGCGAGACGCGGATTGCTTTTTCCTTTGGAGTTTTGAAAAATGACAAGAACTTGATAAAAAATTTGGCGAATATCATTGAAAAGAAAGGGATTGGGAAAGTGATTATTGGTATGGTAGGTGTAGGGGACACATATATGCGTCCCGAAAAGGAGAAGACCGCATATATGCGGTCACTACTAAAAAAACTGAATATCCCCGTCGAATTTCAAAACGAAATGTTTTCCACTCGGCAGGCGGAGCGCAATCTCATTGAAAAAGGCGCGAAAAAGATCAAGAGATTCGACGATCAAGAAGCGGCGAGGATCATTTTGCAGAGCTGGTTGGATAAAAAAGGATAATATGATAAAATAATGATGTAAATTTTGATTTTTTTAACATGCCTGAAAACAAAAACAAACCCTATCTCTCCGTCATTGTTCCTTCTTACAAGGAAGGAAAAAGATTGGGACAAAATTTGAGGGAAATTAAGGATTATCTAAGGGACAAAAATTTCGATTACGAAGTGCTTGTCGTGGTGGACGGTTCGCCCGACAACACGGCCGAAATAGCCAAAAGTTATAAAGACAAATTTGAAAATTTGCGCGTGATTGACAACAAAAAAAATCACGGCAAAGGATATGTTGTCCGCCAAGGTCTTCTGGAATCCAAAGGCGATGTCCGGGTTTTCCTGGACGCGGACGGATCGACTTCAATCAACCATCTCAACACATTTTTGCCCCAGTTCAAAAAAGGATATGATGTCGTGATCGGGTCCCGTGATATCAAAGGAGCCTTTATCCAAATTCATCAGCCCAAATATCGCGAGGTCATGGGAGATATGGGCAATTGGCTCATTCGGATTATTTTGGGACTTTGGAGTTTCCCGGACACGCAGTGCGGATTCAAAATGTTGAACAGAAAAGCAGCCGAAGAGATCGCCAGCCGGATGGTAGTGGATCGGTTCGGATTTGATTTCGAACTCATTATCTTGGCAAAAAAAATGGGTTTTCATATAAAGCAGATGCCGGTCAGATGGATGAATGAAGAAGGATCAACTGTGAGTCTCACGGGGAAAAATGGTTTCACTCAAGTCATCATTGATTTGTTCAAAACTAAATGGAGATTGATGACGGGGCAGTATAAGTATTGAGAGAAAAAATAAAAAAGGCGAGAATGGAGGAAAAGAAAAAAACAATTGAAAAAAAACCGCAGGTTTCCCAGTTGCGCCAGGATTTGATCACCGGAGATTGGGTGGTGATCGCGCTTGGGCGGGGGGAAAGGCAGGGTGATTTCGCGAAAAAGCGCGAGCCCTACGCGCCTCTCACGGGAGAGTGCCCCTTTTGTTTTCCGGAAGGGACGGGACAGGAAAAAGACGCGCTCATATACCGGCGGGCTGACGGGGATTGGAGCCTTCGCGTGTTTCCCAACAAATTTCCGGCTTTCTCGCGGGCAAAAGCGGCGCGTCATTTTGAGGAAGGGCCATATTTCGGAATGGACGGGGTTGGATATCATGAACTCATCGTCACGCGCGACCACACGCGCCAAATCGCGCTTCTTGACCCGGTGGAAGTGGCGGAGATTATGGACGCCTATCAAAGCCGATACATCGACCTGATGAGCAAAAAATCCGTGAACTATATCGAAATTTTTCACAATCACGGAAAAGAAGCGGGAGCCTCGATTGAGCATCCTCATTCCCAGTTGATGGCGATCCCGGTTGTTTCGCCGGGAGTGAAAATGGAGCTCGACGGCGCGGAAATATATCACAAGTCAAACCGGAAGTGCGTCTATTGCGCGATTGCCGATTGGGAGCTTGAAAGCAAAAAAAGATTGATTTTTGAAAACGACAATTTTCTGGCCTTTTGTCCGTATTCATCCCGCGCCGCGTTCGAGGTTTGGGTTCTGCCAAAAGCGCACAAGCCGTATTTTGAAAGGATCAACAACGAAGAAAAGATCGATTTGGGCGAAGCGCTGCAAAAATCGATCGGAGCGATATACGGAACGCTTGAAGATCCGGCCTACAATTTCTATATCCACACTTCGCCTTGCGATGGAAAAGACTATCCGCATTATCACTGGCATATCGAAATTTTGCCGCACACCTCAACTTGGGCGGGATTTGAGTTATCCACAGGCATTGAAATTTCGACGATCGAACCGGAAAAAGCAGCAGAGGAATTAAGAAAAAGTATCTAGTAGCTGGTATTTTGTATTTAGTATTTTGGATTTTAATATACTAGATACAAAATACTAAATACTATATACAAATATTTGTTTCATTTCGACTACTCGACCTGGTTTTCCAATTTTCCTCCCGAGCTTGCGACATTCCTCATCGCGATGGTCCCCATCAGCGAACTTCGGGCGTCTATTCCGATTGGGATAAAAATATATCATCTCTCCATCTGGTCGGCCTATCTCTGGTCGGTTTTGGGCAATTTGCTGCCGATGATCCTGATCTTGCTGATTTTGCAGCCGGTCGCGGATTTTTTGTCCCGCCATTTTCGGATATTTCACAAATTTTTCGAATGGCTTTTCGAGCATACCCGCAAAAGGGGAGCGAAAAAATT
>JAZDKQ010000014.1:0-2126 GCA_043802865.1 Candidatus Moraniibacteriota bacterium | reverse complement strand
ATTATCAATGCCGCGAAAGGCGAGATGAAAGAATTGCCGCTCATCGGCGGTTTCAAATTGATCAGCTAAAGTACCATTGCGCAATAGTACTTCAAGGGCAGACAAACTATTTTGGTTTGTCTGTTTTTTGGTGTATAATATCTCTATGAAACGAACCAAGATAATTTGTACAATCGGTCCGGCGTCGGAGAGCGAAAAAATGCTTTCTGAAATGATCAAAAAGGGGATGAATGTCGCTCGCCTCAATTTTTCGCACGGGAGCTTTTCTTCGCACAAAAAAATCATCAGATCGGTCAGGAAGATCAGTGAGGAATTGAACGTACCAGTCGGTATAATGGCCGATTTGCAAGGTCCCAGAATCAGAGTGAGCAATGAAAAGGAGCTGGCTGTTTCAAAAAATGAGATCATTCATGTGGCGGAAGGGTTGATTCCGGAGAAAACCAATCCCTTGAAAAAAATTATCAGCAAATTGAGAATATCAACCGCCGCGGACAAGCAAAAAACGCTTAAATTGGATTTGAAGGGGGTCGTGAGGATGGTGAAGCCGGGTTCGAGCATACTGATCGAAGACGGACTGATCAAGATCAAAGTGTTGGAGCGAAAAAAGGACAAGCTTTTGTGCAAGGTACAAAATAGCGGAACGATAAGACCAAGGAAAGGAGTGAATATTCCCGGCATTTCCGGAAAACTTGGTGCGATCACGGCACGCGACAAAGAAGTAATTGATTTCGCGCTTTCGCAGGATGTTGATTTCATTGCTATGTCATTTGTGAGAACGGCTGACGAGATCGAATATCTCAAAAAAATGATCAAGAAAAAATCAGGAAACCCTCCTCATCGGCGGGCAGGGAAAAACGGCCTTGCTCAAGTGATTGCCAAGATTGAAAGAAAAGAGGCCATCAAAAATTTTGACAAGATTCTTGCGGTAACAGATGCGGTGATGGTGGCGCGGGGCGATCTGGGGATCGAAATGCCGCAAGCTGATCTGCCGATTCTGCAGAAAGAAATCGCAGCCAAATGCTTGCGGGTGGGAAAACCGGTTATCGTGGCGACGCAGATGCTTGATTCAATGATTCGCAATCCGCGCCCCACGCGAGCCGAGGTGACGGATGTTTCCAATGCCGTCATCGACCACGCGGATGCCTTGATGCTTTCCGGGGAAACCGCCAGCGGAAAATATCCAGTTGAAGCTGTGCAAACGATGAGCCAGATCATCCGAAGAACGGAAAAGTCGCCCTTTGACGACCTTGACCATGGGTTTTTAGGCGATCAAAAGGAATCTGTTTCGGCGGCAATTGCTCAATCGGCGCACGAGCTTTTGAAAGACAGTCGGGCGAAAGCGATCGTCGTAGCGAGCGTGAGCGGCTTGACAGCTCGGATGATTACCCGTCATCGGCCGGAAGAGAAAATTTTTGTAATGACAAACAATGAAAAAACTCACAATCAATTGGCACTCGTTTGGGGAGTAAATAGTTTTGTTCTTCCTGACTGCAAAGATCTTGATGAACTGATCGACAAATCGATGGAAACGATAAAGAAAAATAAGCTGCTGAAGTCAAAAGATAAAGTGGTGATTGTGGCCGGACGGCCACATGTAAAAAAGGAACACATGAGCCTGGTGAAAGTGGAAGAAATAAGATAATAATTATTTTTTTATCGATAAAAAATGAAAATAAAAAATCTGTATAAGTTTTTTGATAATTTCGGACTCATAGTCTTTGCTTTTCTCTTAATTGATTCACTGGTCTATATTCAAGCGGGAGCATACAACTGGAGGACTATCATCCGTTTGCTTATTGGAATTGGTGGCTTGGCGGTTGATGGTTTTCTTGTTTTTATTTACAAGGAAAAATAAATTTTATCAAAAATAAAAATGAAAAACAAGTACATTCTCTGGTTTCGTGAAACCGGAATCAAGGACATTGAACTTGTCGGGGGAAAAAACGCGTCGCTTGGCGAGATGTTTCGCAATCTCAAAAAGAAAGGCATCCGGGTTCCGGACGGATTTTCCATTACGGCCGAGGCCTTCCGCTATTTTATCACCCAAAACAAGCTTGACGGGGAAATAAAGGATATTTTGAAAGGTCTTGATACAAGGAATATGCGCAATTTAGCCGAGCGGGGAT
>JAZDKQ010000013.1:0-6308 GCA_043802865.1 Candidatus Moraniibacteriota bacterium | reverse complement strand
ATACCCCAAAAACATTAAAACCCTGCTTTTTGAGCAAGGCCGCCGAAACCGCCGAATCCACCCCGCCGGAAAGCGCAACAAGAATTTTTTTATTTGGCATATAATATTTTCAAGATTTGAATTTTGCTACCGTAGTGAAATTGCACTCGCACGGCGATTTGTGGCAATCATGACAATTTTTAGAGTAGAATTTTTCGAGCTCTTTTGAAACATCAATTTTTGCCGAATTGGCCACGCCGAAAACACAAGATATATAATCGGCGATTTCGATTTCTATCTGCCTGAATTGCTGTTTTTGATGTTCACCCAGATAACAGTGAATAGTTTCGCTAAGCTCGCCCATCTCTTCCGCCAAATGCACACCCGCTTCAAATAAACTGCGTGATTCTGGGGGATAAATCAGCCGAAACATTTTTTGAAAACCGGCCAGGCTGCCAGGACGGCCCGCAATATCCCTGAAAAATTTTGCTTTACTTTCGGATTTTATTTTTCTGCATTGGCACGGAGACTGTCCGCAATAGGAACACTTCAGGGGAAATCTCATCCATACTGCGTCCTCAATATTTATATGCAAACGATTGGCTACTGCCGACAGCCACGAAAATGCGATAAGCAAATTGAATTTGAGTTTTTTTATGTTTCCTTTCCGAATTCCTTTCAAGGCTCTCATAGTAAAGCGCTCCTGATTGGACACCAAATCCCACACAGAGAAAAGACGATCGTCCGGCAAACCATAAATTTCCTGGATCATTTTTTGAAATTTTTCAAGAGAATATTTCTTAGAAAATTTTGCCATAAAAAACAACTTATTTTTTCGAATCAATACTTTCTTTGATCAAGCTTCTCACTCCCACGAGATCCACTTTCTTCTTTTCGCGAGTGTTTTCGCGGCGGAAATTTCTGGGCTGCATTCTCGTTGCGTCGCGCAGTGTTATTGATTTTGGCGGAGTATAGCTGTTTGAAACATGTTTTTCATATGATCTGGACTGGACCGGTTTTTCTTCTCTTGCACTTCTCGTCTGCTGGACTCTTGCTTGCTGACGCTGATAGTCTTTGAGGCAATCCTTGCAAAAAGTCGGCCGCGAAGCATCCGGCTTGAACGGAACCTGGATGTCCGCCTCGCAAGTCGCGCATTTTGCGGAATGCATCGTACGATTGTCATCTGTTTTTTGGACGGATTGCACGCTTCTCGCTGGCGCACTTTTGCTTGCAGGTGTTTTGCTGTTGCTCATATTGTCGGCTTTAATTCTGATGATCTCCGGCTTGCTTCCATTCATTTTCAAATCCTTTTCCGTCAGCATTCCGCTCCAGCGGGCAATTTTTTCTTCAACAATATCCCTTTGAGTTCCATACCGTTCGCGTGTCACCTTGATGACCTTTTCCGCGTTTCCGACGGTTTTTGCAAGATCGATCGGGGACAAGGTCTCCGCTGAAAAAGCGCTTCCGGTCAGCCCGTCGATCATCAATTTGATATATATATTGCAATTGGGAAGATTGACGAGATCTTGAATCAAAAATATTGGTTCGAATTCTTTCTCTAAAAATTCAGCGTCTTCCGCGCCGATCCGGAAAGTCGCAATCGTACCCACGTTTCCAAAAACGGCGTCCCGCACTTTGGTCGATGTGTCGGTTGTCAGCTGGCCGATGTATTGATGGACGAGGATCAAGTTGAGACGATATTTTCGGGCCTCGGAAAGAATATTCGCGAAAGAATCCGTCGCGAAATTTTGGAACTCGTCGACATAGAGATAAAAATCTTTTCGTTCTTCTTCCGGAACATCTACCCGCGCCATCGCCGCCAGTTGGATCTTGGTGATCATCATCGCTCCGAGAAGCGCGCTATTGTCTTCACCTATGCGCCCTTTGGAAAGGTTCATTATGATGACTTTTTCCTGATCCATAAGGTCACGGAGATTGAAAGCCGATTTTGTCTGTCCGACAATATTTCGTATGAGAGCGCTTGAAAGAAACTGCCCGACTTTGTTCTGGATCGGAGAGATCACTTCCTGCAAAACCCTTTCGTTCCATTTCGTGAACTCGTCTGCCCAAAACATCCTCACCACCGGATCGCTGATTTTTTCCACCACCCGCTCGCGATAATTTTTGTCCGTGAGAATGCGTGTGACGCCGAGCAAAGTGCTCCCCGGATATTCAAGAAGAGCAAGGATAGCGTTTCGCAAAATATATTCAAGCCGCGGCCCCCAAGAATCCGCCCAAATTTTTTTGAAAACACCAACCAGTCCCGAAGCGATGAGGTGCCGATATTCCGTATCCACTTTTTCCATCACGTTGAAAGCGATCGGCCATTCCTGATCGGCCGGATTGAAATAGATCACGTCATTGATGCGATTGGCAGGAACCGCTTTAAGAACCGTTTCGGCAAACTCTCCATGAGGATCAACGATCGCGACGCCGTGGCCGTTTTGAATGTCCTGAATGGCCATATTCTGGATCATTGTCGTCTTTCCGGTTCCCGTTTTTCCAACGACATAGAAATGGCGCCGACGGTCATCTTTCTTGATGCCGAACACCCGTTCCTGTCCGCGGAAATTGGTTTTGGCGAATGTTGTGATCTTGTCGTTGTGCATATTATTCTACGGGTAAATTGATCGGTGCGCCGCTTTTCTTGGCTTCAACGCGCGAGATCGAAGGCGATAGCACGGACATATCCGGCATATGATATACCGTTGCCAGCTCTTCCGAATTCAGCACGAATCTCGGACCGTCCGGATCGCGAGTGAGATATCGATTGAAAATTTTTCGCTGAGCGTAGCGCATCCTCGGTTCGACCCAGATATAGTTCGCGAAAGTCTTCGTTTCGTTGTCATGAACGAATGAATTGAGCATCGCATCATTGAACTGCTGGATTGATCCGTTGACCCCGGAAAGAAATCCCCGATCAAACCCTTCGCGGCGACCGACATAGATGAAACGAAATTTTGTCCGGTAGCCTTTTTTCGCGATGCTTTCTTCGACCGCCTTGAGTGTCAACTGCTCTCCGGGCGTAAGCCTGAACATCAAAGGTTGTTCGTCTTTCTTTTTTTCAGCAATTTCTTCGACCGTGTGAAAAATATATAGGAATGACGAACTTAAGATATCCCATATTTCCGAAAAAAAGCGAGAAAATATCAGTGACTCTGTTTTCACTTCCTTTCCTGACAACTTGTCTGCCAACTTTTTCACTGCCCCCTGCCAATCTTTGTCCAGCTCAGGCGTGACAATAAATTGAAGCCAAATTTGCTGGCCGGGAGGAAGTCCGGCAATGACATCAGCCAGCTCCGCCAGCGGATCGATCATTCCCTTAGTCACCTCTTCCTGGAAATATTTGTACGTGCGAATTGGGTAGGCGTCATCTTTCGCCAGCTTGAAATCGACTCCCCAAAGATCCCACTCTGCGTTCGGGGTATTTTTTGGAACAGAGTGAGTATAATCCTCAACTTCCTGAATTTCCGCTTCCGGATATTGAGAATATATAAGAGATTCGATGAAGTTGCGGAATTTGCTTTCGAGGCGGACATAAAAATGCATTTCCCCGTTCACTCCCTGAATTTCGAAACTAATGAGGGGTTGAAACCACATGCCCTTGATGTATTTATTGATATAATTCGGAGTTGACCAGACTCCGTGCAAAGCCGCGAATACCTGCTCCATTGTCCGCGGACTGCGCTCAATGTTGCGAGGTGGTTTTATCTCCAACACGATATTTTTCATTGTCGAGGCATATTGCCCCCAGGAATATTTTTTCCATAGAATTTTGAAAAGCCAAAATAAAATAATCGGACCCGCCCACCACCAACTGATGGTGAACATTTGCCCGATTATTTCAAAATATTGTTTGAGAAATGATGCGAAATCCATGATGTTGTTAAATCAGTTTTGTTTTGTTATTTCCACCTTTGATAAAGGGGGATTAAGGGGGAATTTTACTTCAGCTGATACCCGCCTTTTGTCTTTTCGAAAACTTTTTTATCCGACAAATTGACGGCAATCGTCGCTTTTTTCACTTTGCGTTTTTTGAGGACATCCTTCACGATTGAATCTTTTTTCAAAAATCCGCCGGCGGATCTAATCAAGGAAACAATGATATCCTTCACTGTTCCTTCCTCATATCCCCATTCGCGAAGAGCGTATGTTCCCCGTCCGACCAAAACAAATCTTTTGTCGCGGATCAGTTCATTGTGAACGGTCTGAGGATGAACTTTTTTGTCGCTCAAGCCCGTTTTTTCAATAAGCTGGCTGATTTCACGGAAATGCAGAGGCTTTTTGCAGTTCAAAAGAACCAGCGTCGCCTTTTCCCTCACTCCTCTCGGGCGCACAAGCGGCCAATTGGCTTTTCCCCAGTTGCCAAAAACATTTTTTCCGAACTTTTTGGAAACTTCGAGAAAATTGGTGATTTTTTCCGGATCGATCTTCGCTTCCGGATCTGCTTGGCCTGCAATGTCAATTTTTTTCAGCAATTCTTCTTCCGAGAAAAGTTTTTTCGACTCGTCGAATATTTTTTCGATTTGTCCTACAGAGCCTCGAAAGCCTTTGATATCAAAATCTTTTCCGGACCAACCATCTTCCATTTCCTTATTGCCTTTCATTCTTTTGAGGCCGGCTACGGAAAAAACGATCTCGAGCAAGCTTTTTTCCTTTGAATCTCCCGCTTTTCTGCTGAAATATTTTTCAAAAACTTCATGGGTGAGCGTTTCGGATTTTGCGATTCCACCTTTTTCTTCAATTGTTTCCAAAATGGTGGAAAACAATTCTTTGGATTGCTCGGACTGATTGGTTTTTTTGAGCAAATTCAGCGCGTCGGCTTCGATCTGACGCACCCGTTCCCGGGTGATGTTCAGGCTTTTTCCGATCGATTCAAGAGTCTGCGGATCGCGGTCGGAAATTCCAAAACGGCTGGAAAGCACAAGCTTCTGTTTGGCTCCCAAAATACCCATCAGATCAGAGGCAATTGTGGTAATATCAGTCGATTTTACCGTTATTTTTTGCCCAAATTCCGTATTTTCCCTCAAATTGAATTTATTTTCAGTAGTCATCATTTTTCTCTTTGATTAAAGCTATATTAGCACGAATTAATCTTAGAGTAAAATGATAACATACCCTATTTGTATTGTCAAGTTTTCTCCCATTTCCACCAATCGACGATCAAAGCAGAGGCAACGAATATCGAGGAATAGGTTCCAAAGGTGATTCCTATAAGCAAAGCGAGAGTGAAATTTTTGATCGATGCGCCCCCCAAAAGAAAAATCGCAAGCAGTGTGATGATCACCGTCAGAGACGTGTTGATCGAACGCACCATCGTTTCATTGAGACTGCGGTTCATCGTTTCGTCGAATTTTTCCCCCGATCCGGAACGCAAAAGGTTTTCGCGCGTCCGGTCATAGACGACGATCGTATCGTGCACGGAAAAACCGAGAATGGTCAGCAGCGCGGCAATGAAAGAAGAATCAACCTCAATGCCCCAAAAATGTCCAAGAATAGCGAATATTCCGACCGTGACCATCACATCGTGAACCAGCGCAACGACCGCTCCGATCCCATATTTCCACGATTCCACCGGCCGGGAGACCTTGCGGAAGGCATAGGCGACATAGAGCGCGATGCCGATGACCGCGACCATGAGCGCCCAAATGGCTTTTGATTTGAGTTCCGAGGAAATTGACGGACCGATATAGTCGAGGCGGGTATTTTGAATGTCAGGATATTTTTCGCGCAATTTGGCGAGCACTTCCATGTTTTTCTCGTCGTCCGAATTGGCATAGCGGATGAGAAAGGCGTTGTTTTGTGTTGGCGTGATCACCGCGTCTTCAATGCCAACCTCTTTGAGCGTGATCTTGAGATCGTTGTTTTTTATCTCTACTTTTTCATTTCTAACTTCCATCAACGTTCCGCCCGTGAAATCAAGCCCATATTTCAGTCCCCAAACCGAAAGAGCGACGATGCTCAATAGCATCAATGTTCCGGAGAAGATATAGAAATATTTTCGCTTGCCTAAGATGTTATACATAGAAAAAATAATCAATTTTTTTCTTCGTTATTCTCTTGTTTTGCGTTTGCAATTATCCAGTTCTTCTTCCCCTCCGCCCATTCGCCTATCAACGCCGTCAAAATGATCCGGACAAGCACGATTGCCGTGAACATCGAAACCAAAACTCCCAAAAGCAATGTGATCGCAAATCCCTTCACGAATCCCGTCCCAAACCAAATGAGAATAAGCGAGGTAATCATCGTGGAAATATTGCTGTCGCGGATGCTCGGCCAGGCGCGGTGATGCCCCTCGTCAATCGCGCTGCGCATGCTGCGGCCCTTTC
>JAZDKQ010000012.1:0-6208 GCA_043802865.1 Candidatus Moraniibacteriota bacterium | reverse complement strand
GAACACCGGTTCCGCAACCCCTTCTTGGCCAGCCGCTTTTTCTTTATTTTCACCGGCGGCGTTTCGATCGCCGAAGGAGGGGTGATGATTTTAGGCACTCTTGGCGCTTCCGGAATTTTCACAACCGGAACAGGCGGACAGGGCTCCGCGGGAGGAAATAGAATTTCCTTGATCCCACAGGCCTGAATGCGCCTACCCCAGTTAATGATCCTCGGCAAGGAGCCCCCGAACGTTTTGAAATTCAGATGCCCCGGGAAGAAGTTGGCATACCATCCAATCCCCCCATCCAAGGCCATGACTTTTATACCCCAACCCAGTAGATTTTGCTTCTGCGGCCAAGGCATGAGAAACCTTATCCCAGAATCAACCCGAAGAAGATCGGCTCCACACGCTCTTACGCGCAGTACTGTCGGACTGAAATCAGCGAGTAATCCAGATCCGGTGTTGACTTCCACACCTCCGCTAAAACCGGAGAAGATCTGGACACTTTCGCTCTTGTTTTGCCAGAAAGGCTTGTGCCAGGCATCAAAATAGCTACCGAAGATACCCTCTGACCGATGGATTTGGCCGTCCGAGAAGCGGGCGAATAAAGCTTTGTTGAACCACTTTATCCCGCCCCAGGACGTTTTTGTGGTGTAAACCGACGAGAGCCCAGCGGCCCAGCGCCTGCCTTCACCATCGCCATTCCAGCCCCGGGACCGATAATGCCAGTCCCAGTTGCCGTACTCGTATGCTGGTCCGAACCAGAAACCGTGATCGGCGTCGTAAACACCGAAGGGCCGCCAATGGAAATTGGCTGCACGGCTAGCTGAAGCGACAGTGCCCGGAGGCACATTGCTGCTGGACCAACCGGCTCCGGCAAACATTTCGTTGCGGATTTCACGGTCATACAGCCAACGCATTTCCCGCAGTTCGTCGGCCGCATAACCCATAGGGTACGAACCGGCCGTCAACTGACTGAGAATGCGTCCGCAATCATCAGGTGCGTATGCGACCTTGAGATCGCCTGCTTTGGCGGAATATCTTTGAGTCGCATTCACGGAATCACCTTTCAAATTGCTTTGCATCTTTTCGAAGACTTCCATGCCCTTTTGGTTTGAGAGGCATTCAATGTCAAATTGGCGAGTATCGAGCAGAGCCGAGGCAACCTGAATACCGGAGCCGATACCGAACGTGGCAGCCGCAAACGGGACCATGAAAGTAGGGAATCCCGTTTTGAGCAACCGTTGATAAAAGTATATCGCCGGAATCTGGCTGTGCCGCTCGCGCAGGTCATAGAGATCCGCGCCAGGCATCAACAGGTCTCCGTTGCTCAGGTTTTTGTACCCGAGCTTTTTGGCCTGCTGGAAAACCTCATTGGCCGGCACGTTGATCATGTGAATCGGCGAAGAGGGGATTTCCCCGCCGTAGACCCGCACAAACTCGGCGAGCCTTTCGGGTTCATCGAAGAAACCATTGAGAAGCTTGAAAAACTTCCCATCCCGATTCCAGATGACGGTCTCGCCATAGTTCTTCCCAAGGCCTTTCCACCATCTCTTCTCAGGATAACGGTCGCCCCAAATGATCGGGGCGTTCTCTGGCAACTGACCCTCGGCAATAAATACAGCCGGCCGAGTATCGCTCTTGTCGTCCGCTTTCATTTCCAGCGGAAGCAAGGACACCTTGACCAACTTGTTTTCGGCCTTGTTGAGGCCAACGCCCCAGAAGAGGCCTTTGCCGGCAGCAATTGACATAGCCTTGGGCATTCTGGCCACACCGACCGTCCATGTCTCCCCTTTCTTGGGAGCGCGCGAGCTGATGACCCGCTTGGGCTGGTCGGTATTGGGTTGGATGTACCTGCGCGGGTTGTCGCTATCTTCGTTCTTGGCGCTTTCCCACTCGTTGCGCTTGCGGGCTGTGGAAAGATGCCCGCTCTCCTGGTTTCTCTGTTCCTGATAAGTGTGGCCGTCGCGGGCATCTTTCCACTCGCGGACCACACCAGGATCAAACTTTTCGGCGGAAGTGGCTGTTGAAGCCTCTCCGCCGCCGGAGCACCTATACCAACCCTTCTCACCGGACTCTCCGGGGATCGGGTCTGCGCTTTGCGCTTGGCCGCTGAAGAAAAACAGCGAAAGACCGAGCAGCGCAGTTGCTAACAACTTTCTGATGACCATGGTCGAACTCCTCTTCTTGCTTCTCCCTCGTTTTTCTCAAGCAAAACAAAGAGCGTGAAGTTTCTTTTCAGCCAGATGAAAAAACACTGAATTATCTGAATAGAAAAATTTCGCTCTCGCAGCCAGATGAAAAAACACTGGATTATCTGCGGTATATGCTTTCGGAAAAAAATCGGAGTTGCAGGAAATTTTTTTGTTTTCGACTGCCGCCCAGGCGGAGTCGTATATTTTCGTTCATTATAAATTGTCAACGAGCTTGCCCTCGTTTTCAAGGGTTGAATATTCCAAAAAAGCGCCTTTGGAAGACTCAACCCCCGAAATATTCGGCGGGCGTCAATTTATGTTTCCCAAACATTCAAGGCCTCATCCGTGTCAGCCTCAGCCATATTTTCAAAATCATCTTTTGAGTTCTTTTGATCAATGATATTTTTGTAGAACGAGACAACAAACACCAGCAACACTCCAACAAGAAAAGAAGCTACGACAGTGAAAATCAGCGTATTCGCTCCAGGATTGTTCTTGACCAGTGGCGCGTTTATCATGCGCACTTCAATTTTCTGGTTCTCACTGATAAATAAATTGTTGTTTTTGGCGAGGACATTCCCAATCGTTTTTGACAATCTTTCAACATGAACTTTGTCATTTGCCAAAGTTTTGATGTGAATCATTCCCAACTCAACATTGATTGAAGTTTGAACCATTTTCCCCCAAGCTTTCATGCGATCTTCTCTTCCGATAGGCAAAACTTTCAAAAGTTCCGGATCACCTTCAATAACCTTGTTGAGAAAAGTTTCCGTATAGACGCTTTCCGAAAGCAACTTCGAAAAATATTCCGTCGACTTGGCAAGCGTATAGGAATCAACAAAACCCTCTTGATTTTGAACAACAAGAACATCGGAATTGGATTGATATTTCGGCGAAAAAAGCATTATTCCCCAAACTGAAATAGCCACAAAGAGAAAGCCAATCAGTATCATGAGGCCTATTTTTCTTGATAAAATGGCTCTAAATTGAGAATAGTTCATAGTAACACTTATTTATTAAGTCAACGGTTGAGTATACATGATTTCTATAAGATTGTCAAGTATTTAATCGGTCCCTAAAAGATGAACATTTTGTCTTCCAGCAACGCCTCATTCACTTCGCTGACTGATCCGTCCGCTTTTTTCACCAAAATATTGACCATCACATCCCCTGATCCGGATTGTTTTTGAACAAACAGGCTATAGTTGTCGTTTTTCAGTTCGGAAGGCAAATCATATTTCAAAGTGATCGTTCCTTTCTTTCCGATTTCAACAAAAACCGGCACACCAATGACCTTCTTGCCCAAATCATTGCCAAAGCGAAGATTTCCCTTCGGAACACTGGACTCACTCAACCATGATCCGTCCGCAACAAAAACCCTGAGCCAATCATTGTAATCAGCCGTCATCCAATCTTTCGCGCGGCAAGTATGCTCATAGGTCAGATTCAATATTGCCGTGGGCTTCTCAGCGCTCAAGTCAACTTCGTATTTGATTCCCCGTTTTATGCAAATATCGCTCTTCAAGGAATTGAGATTCGCGTCAACGGCCATCAGATAATCTCCCTTATAATTTTTCACCCGTCCCGCCCAATTTATCTCTTCCACTTCAGATTGCAGGCTTTCATCCTTGAAAAACAGCTGGATATTCTTTTGCTTGAGATCTGCCTCCATCTTCCGCGCCAGCTCCATCTGCTGCGAAATGCTGAAATTATGGATTTTTTCGGTCAAAACTTGGGCCATGTCGCTCATAATGCTTTTCCGTTCACCTTTCGCGATTCCCTGTTCGACATATCCTTTTTCCACCTGGTATTCAAGCTGAAGAATAGCCGACTCATTATTGTATTCACCGGGATAACCGGGTATTTTGATCGGTCCTGTGATTTTAAGAATCGAGTTCAGCACCTCGGTATTGATAGCAATTACTCCATCAATATTTTCACTGCCTTGCCCCAGCTTATAGAAATATTCCGCTTTTTCAGCATTGATTTTGAAATCCGGCGACCAGTTGGAATCGCGCATCTGCCAGCTTTTTATATGAAGCATTTCCGCCATAGGATACGGAGGCTGTTCCGTACCGGAAACACGTCCGTCGAAAACACCCGTATCATGAATTTGAAATTCGCTCACTTTTCCGTTTTTGGCCTTGAGAATGCCAAATGATCCGATAAATCCGCCGCCCGGACGAAGTTCCATATTGTTCTGGAAAAGGATAAGAAAAGTTTTTTCACCGTCAAATCCGCCGGCTTTGTCAAAGACATCAGCCAGAACCGTGAGTTCATTCCTTCGCTCGCTTCCCACCGGCAAGAAACTTGTCAAAGGTTTCAGATTTTGAATATTTTTGTTTCTTATTTGCAAAAATACATACCAGGAAAAAAGAAGGAAAGCCGAAACAAGCCAAAAAGAAATCCAAAATTTCCAGCTTTTCTGCTTGGTCTTTTTCCTTTTTTTTGTGGTCATATTATTTTCTTTAGAAGTCATAAATGTTTTATATAAGCCTTATTTTCCCAGATATATAATGATACGCCTTTTTCAATTTTTTTAATGTTTAAACATAGCAAAAAGCGATACTCTTGTCAAGGAGACGTTGATTATCTTATCTCGTCCTGTACGGGCTCTTGACAGCTTTCTCCCGATTTGCTAGGATATGTTCACCTTAAAAATCAAGAGAAGTACAACAAAGGCAACTCCCTGCCGGCGCCCCCACTGACGGGACGGCGGCGGGATTGCATACCGCAAGGCGGGTATGGAACATCATCGCGGCCGTCGAATCGCCAACTGGCAGCACGGAGAATTCCACAGTGGACTCTCCGCCCAGTTCAGCGCCAATCCGCCTGCGGTCTTCTCCCTGTCGGGAGAATGTTGGACCACCTCCGAGAGACTTAGATAGGTGGGCTATTGTTTCACCCCAGCCAAATTCCCTCGGTATGGCTGGGACTAACGTTCTTTATTTTTTCTGACTGGGGCCCCCCCCGGCTTTGCTACAGCGATTAGCCGCCCCCGGGGGGCCCGAAATTGTTCTTTCCTCCCCCGGACGCATTAAATAGGAGGAATCGTAAAACGCCCCTTTTGGGCAACTACCAGCTGGAATCCGGACAGCTGGTTTTTTTTATTTTCCAAAAACTTGACAGCATTTCCGAATTTTTATAAAATACAATCAGATTAGTGCAGCAGTTCTTTTTGAGGATATTAGATGGGAAAGTACCCGGAAATATTTATTAGAAATAGAAAAAATTTCTATCAAACCAGCCCCGTGGCCATCGACCCAGCCCCTCTCCTCCCTTCACCCCCCCATAAGAAGCCGCGACTTCTCTTGGGGGGTTTTTTATTCAATGAGCAAAATTTGACAAGAAATCTCAATGGGGTAAATTATAAGTAAGGCGAGGTTTGATCGGAGTCGCCGCCCGATGCTCATCGCCGACTCCCGGAGGGAAATCGTACCGGTCAACGGCCGGATGATACATCCCTGCAGTCCGGGAGTTTTTTTGACCAAAAATGAAAGCAAAAAAGCCAGTTTGCGTATATATAGTTAGAGGAGTATTTCAAATAAACCTTAAAAATTGAAACAAAACTATGGCCTCACCACAAAGTGGCCACCTCTTGGGAGATCTTAAAAGTAAATTTGTATAGCGTTGATTGTTTCTTGAAGAGGGAGGGACAGTTAGCGAGATGCGAAATGGAAGGATTTCCAAACAAACCGGGATACCGAAGAAATTTGATGTCAACGAGCGAGAGGTGGTTTTTCTATGGAACCCTCTCGAAAATACAAAATGTTTCACAGGATAATGTTTCACGGATACAAAGAGATCCGACCGCGGACACAGAGGAAAGCGGACGGATCTCTTTTTTGTTTGAATATCACTTTCTTAATGCTTCAATCGGGCTCAATTGAGAAGCTTTCCACGCGGGATAGATGCCGAAAATGAGGCCGGTGAAAACGGAAAAGCCGACTGCGGTGATGATGGATTTCGCGGGAACGGAAAATTGAAGCATATATCCGAGCCGGATCAAAAAATTATTGAGAAGATAGGTT
>JAZDKQ010000011.1:0-13818 GCA_043802865.1 Candidatus Moraniibacteriota bacterium | reverse complement strand
CAGATAGAGACCAACCTGTCTCACGCATATTATTTACAAAAAAGATTTTGAACAGTTGATAAATAAAATAGATCAATTTCGGGAATTGAATTATTCCAAGAAAAGAAAAAAGCGTACATTGACCCCGTAGAGACTAAACGTCGATCTCCCGAAACATTTCGGGATGAAGGTATAGTCCGTGCACATAGTAATATGTGAATAACATGCGTGAGACAGGTTGGTCTCTATCTGCTGTAGGCGCCGTTGCTTGAGAGGAGTCTTTCCTAGTACGAGAGGACCGGAAAGAACGAACCTCTGGTGTACGAGTTGTTCCTGCCAAGGGCATTGCTCGGTAGCTAAGTTCGGAAGGGATAACCGCTGAAAGCATATAAGCGGGAAGCCCACCTCAAGATTAGGCAACATAACTTCCTGGAAGAAGACCAGGTTGATAGGCTCCAGGTGTAAGCGCAGCAATGTGTTCAGCCGAGGAGTACTAATAAGTTTATTTACCTTTTATCGCAAAAAAAGCCAGCAATTAGCAGTTTCTAAAGAAACTATGATAAAAAAGCTAAGAACCTACAAAACCAGTTTTCTGTTTGCGTCTGCGATTCTCGCCGCCGCGGTTTTGTCGATCATATTTTTCATCTTCACTGCGCCGGTGATCAAGGCTTTTTGAAAATAGATACAATATTTTGTTCAATATGCTTGGCGTTTCTAGCGTGAGGGGTACACCCGATCCCATCCCGAACTCGGCAGTTAAGCCTCACAGCGCTGATGGTAGCCGCAAGGCAAGAGTAAGTCAGTGCCAAGCATTTTGAACAAAATCTGAAACGACCAAAAAATCCCTTTTATAAGGGATTTTTATGATGGTGTGCTAAAATGTTACTTTTTTATCAAAGGCATTCGCCATCCTTTCGGGTATATTTTGAATTCATAACTTGTTCCTGGTGCCAGCGTTTTGAATTTGGTGACTTGTTCTTGATATTTGAAATCTCGAAATTTTTCATTGGTGAAATCACGGGGCATTCCGACAAACACAAGGAGAAGCAATGAGATCAAACTTATTGCCCAAAGCGATTTATTGCTTTTTCTGAAAAATAGCCATCCAAGCGAGATTATCCAAGCGAGACTTGGCAAGAGATAATACCTGCCGCCAGCTCCTTTGACCATGAGATCCCATGAAGGTTTTTCGGCGCTGACTTGAGGTGTCAAAAGTGATGCAATGAATATCGCAGCTGCAAACAAAAGAAACAAGCGCATTTCATTGGATGATTTAAAAAAAACAAAAAAAAGCATAAACAATCCTAAGATACCAATTGATGCGGGAAGAATTCCATTTTCCCAAAAAATTGCATGCCGCAGGGATCCGAATAAGTCAGATCCTATCAAACTGGCAATAAATACATTGCCGGACAATATTTTGAAAAAAGAAAGTATATTCGCTCCAAGAGGAACGTCAGATCTTTGTCCCTTCAGGGTGAGCAGTGAGCTGATGATCTGAATGAGGCCAGTGCCGAGAACGATAAACAAATACAAATAGCGTCTTTTTTTTGAAAAATATTCATAGACGATGAATAAAGGTGCAATCAGAATGCCAAAGGGTCCACTCAAGCCAGCGATCAGAAGCGCAGTTGAATCAAAAAATTTCCAAAGACGAGTTTTTGGATTCTCGGAAACGATAATAAGCATCATCAATATCGCTAATCTCCATTGAGCGTTGGTTAAATTTGCATGTGTTTCCCGTGCGTGCGGGAGCAGAAGATAAGCCAAGGCTATCAGTATTCGAAGTGAATATCTTGGAATAATTTTATCAAACCGAGAAGACAGCAGAAAAAGAACGGGTAAGATCTGTATAAGTATGGCTATTAAGTTAAGAGAAAGAGGAGCGTATTTCAGATCAAGAAATTGACTAACAGCGGCGCCAATTCTCGAAATAGTTTGAAAATATCCCTGCTTGGGAACAAGTAGCGCGTGAAGAGACCCATTGTTGTATGCTTCTGAAAACCAAAAAGTGCCGTCTTCGGCATAAAATTGAGGATTGGTTATCACATCAGGACGCTTTGTGACGACTATTGCTGCGCTAAAAATGAAAAGTAAAATAAAAAATAGCCAACGCTTCTTTGGATTGTTGATGAACGATGAAAAATAAAAGTCAATCTTTTCAAAAAGAAGCTTAATTTTGTTTTTCATCAAAATATTCTTATTTTTATACCCTCCATAATTTCTTGCAACTTATTTGATATATTTTGATCATAACTGATTCGATACGGGGTTTCTAATCTTCCCTGTGATAATTCCAGAAAAACTTTGCAGTCGCCGGCGGGGGCGGTGCTTAAAACTGAAGAAATTTGGCGGAGGAGTTCAGAAGAGGCGTTGGGCGGGAGAGTAATGAATAATTTTTGCTTACCCGTCAAAGCCTCGGCGAAGGCGGGTTCGTGTTGCTTCGCAAGAATGTCAAATTTGTCAATCTCGTCTTGATTCACAAGTCGGGCCTCGTCCGCGAGAATTTTCAATGTTCCGTCTTTGTCGGAAATTTTTCCAGTGATGAGAACTATTTTTCCTTTTTCCCAGAGCGCGCCATATCGCTCAAGCGTTTTTGGAAAAACGATCGCTTCCATTTTTTGTCCTTCCGCGTCTTCGAAAGAGGCGAAGGCCATTGATTTTTGCGATTTCAGAAATATTTTTTTCACTTTGTCGATGATTCCGCCGACCGTTACTGTGTTCCCGACCAAGTTGGCGTCAATTTGTGAAATTGGTGTCGAAAATTGGCGGAAAAAATCAAGAAATTCGGCGAGCGGGTGGTCGCTCACATAAAGGCCGAGAAGTTCTTTCTCCCAGCCCAGTCTTGTCATTTTTGGCGCGGGCTCGGCCGGCTCGAGGCTGATTTCTGGCATTTTTATTCCAGTCCCCATTTCACCGAAAAGACTGGCCTGATTTGACGATTGATTTTTTTGAAAATCCTTTGAATAATTCAATATTTTCTCGCAATTTTCAAGCAATCGATTGCGCTCGCCGAATTCGTCCAGAGCGCCGCACTTGGTAAGGCTTTCAAGAGATTTTTTATTGAGATCCCTGGTTTGAATTCTCTCAACAAAATTGGTAAGACTCGTGTATTTCCCGTTTTTCTTGCGCTCTTCGACAATTTCATTGGCAACATTTTTTCCAACGTTCTTGATCGCGCCCAAGCCAAAGCGGATCTTTTCCTTTTCGCCGGGCTTGATGATCGCCGCGAAAGTGACAAAGCTTTCATTGATATTTGGCGGCAAGACTTCTTTTCCCATGATGCGGCATTCTTCGATCTCGATTGCGATCCGGTCAATGTCGTTTTGGTCGGAAGTGAGGAGCGCCGCCATGAACTCGGTGGGGTAGCGGGCTTTGAGATAAGCGGTTTGATATCCAATCAATGCATAGCAAGCGGCGTGTGAGCGGTTGAAGCCGTATCCCGCGAACGGCTCGATGAACGCAAAAACTTTTTCGGCGATTTTTTTCTCAATGCCGTTTTCGACGCAACCGTCGATAAACTTTATTTTTTCCTCCCGAATGAGCTCGGGAATTTTTTTGCCCACCGCTTTTCGCAAAATATCCGCTTCGGAAAGGGAAAAACCGGCGAGTGCTTGAGAAATTTGCATGATTTGCTCCTGATAGACCGCGACTCCATAGGTATTTTTGAGAATGGGCTCCAGTTTCGGATGAATGTACGCGATTTTTTTGCGGCCGTGTTTTCTCGCGATGAAGTCCGGTATCCAATCCATTGGACCCGGACGATAGAGCGCGACCATGGCGATAACATCCTCGAAAGTCGAAGGCTCAAGTTGCTTCAAATATCTTTTCATTCCGCCCGATTCAAGCTGGAAAACACCGGTGGTGAGAGCGCTCTGCAAAAGTTCATAGGCTTTGGCGTCATCGAGAGGTATATCATCGATGTTTATTTTCACGCCCTTTGTTTTTTCGATGATTTTCAAAGCATGTTGGATGATCGTCAAGTTTTTGAGACCCAAAAAGTCCATTTTGAGAAGTCCTATTTTTTCCACATAGCTTGATTTTGTCGAAGCGGAATATTGAGTGACAGCGTTTTCCGTATCGCCGGAAAGATATTGGAGCGGTGCATAGTTCACGACCGGCTCGGGCGTGATGACGACTCCGCAGGCGTGCATCGAAGCGTGCCGGCAGACGCCTTCAAGCCGCGAGGCGCTGTCGAGAAGTTTTTTGCCGGCCGGATCGGTTTTGTATAAATTTGAAACTTCGGGAACGCCCGCAATTGAGTCACGAATGGACATTCCCATTGGGATGTATTTGGCCGTTTGGTCGCAAAATCCGTACGGATAGCCAAGCGCCCGTCCGGCGTCGCGAATGGCGGCGCGGGCGGCCATTGTTCCGAAAGTAATGATCTGGGCGACGTGATCTTTTCCGTATTTTTGCCTTACATAAGCCAAAACTTCATCGCGCCGGGCATCGGCGAAATCGAGGTCGATATCAGGCATCGAGATACGTTCCGGATTCAAAAACCTCTCAAAAAGCAAATTATATTTGATCGGATCAATATTGGTGATTCCGGCGAGGTACGAGACAAAACTTCCGGCGGCGCTTCCGCGACCCGGCCCGACGACGATTCCCTGATCTTTTGCCCAATTCACAAAGTCCTGAACGATCAAAAAATACGATGCATATCCGGTTTTTTCAACAACAGAAAGTTCAAATTCCATTCGATCCTGATGTTCTTTCGTTATATTTTTGCCAAATCTTTCGACGAGTCCCTCTTCGCACAGTTTGCGAAGCAGTGTTTCGGGCGTGAATCCTTCTGGCACTTCATAAAGAGGGAGTTTCATATTCCCAAGTTCTATTTCGAGATTGCACATTTCGGCGACGCGCGCCGTGTTCGCGACCGCTTCCGGAGTGTCGGCAAAATCTTCGAGCATTTTTTCGGGAGAACGCATATGCAAATCGAAATCCATCAAATTCATCCGGTTTTGCTCGCTCACCTTGCGGTTTGTCTGGACGCAAAGAAGGATGTCCTGAATGCGCGCGTCTTCCGGATGGACATAGTGCATATCCGTTGTCGCGACAAGCCCAATTCCGGTGCGCTTTGAAACTTCGATGACGCCGTCGTTCGCGATCTTTTGATTCGGATATTTCGGATGATGCTGAATTTCAAGAAAAAAGTTCTCTTTTCCAAATATTTTTTCATATTCTCGGGCCGCTTTTTCGGCTTCGTCTATTTTTCCGGAGAGGACGAGCGAGGGGACTTCGCCTTCAATGCACGCGGAAAGGGCGACGAGGCCTTCCGAGTATTTCTTGAGAAGCTCTTTGTCGACACGGGGCTTATAATAGAAACCTTCGAGATGGGCGATGGAAACCAGTTTCAAAAGATTTTTGTATCCCATTTTGTTTTTGGCCAGAAGGATCAAATGATGGCGCGCGTCGTCAATTTTGGCGCGCTTCATAGCAAGGCCGTTCGGCGCAAGATACATCTCGCAGCCGATGATCGGCTTGATGCCTTTCTTTTTCGCTTTTTCATAAAATTCGATTGCGCCATAAAGCACCCCGTGGTCGGTGAGGGCGAGCGAATCCATCCCGAGTTCTTTGGCGCGGTCAAGAAGCTCGTCGATCTTGGCGAGACCGTCGAGAAGAGAATAGTGCGAATGCACGTGAAGATGAGTGAACCCCGCACCAATTTTTTTTGATGCAGTATTTTTATTTTCTATTGTTTGGGGTTTGTTCATGAAATTGGTGCGGGGCAAGTTCCATTTTCTTTGATTTGTTTTCCGGCATAACCAAAAGTAACCTCCCCTATAAAAAGGCCTTGTTGTTTTTTCTTATTATAACTGATTGACAGAAAAGTTGGAAGCTGCATCAAGATATAAAAAATGCCAAATACTAGATGCCAAATACTATATACTATATACTGACGATATGATTTATCCACATCTCGAAAAGGAAAAATATCACTGGGATCAGGGGCGAGAGTTTGTTGTTGGAATCGACGAGGCGGGAAGAGGGCCGTTGGCTGGGCCGGTGGTGGCGGGTGCCATCATTGTGCGTCCTTGCGTGATCGAAGAAATCCAAAACGCGCCTGAATTCAAACTGATTCGCGATTCAAAAACACTTTCGGCGCATCAACGCGAAAAAGCGTATGAGTTCATCACGCAATATTTTGAGTGGGGGGCTGGTATTTGCGATGAAAAAACAATTGACCGGGTCAATATTCTTCAAGCGTCTTTTTTGGCGATGAAAAAGGCGATTTCTGATATTAAAAGCAAGACGAAAAGCAATCCGGAAATCATTTTGATTGACGGGCGCAGTCCGATTCCGAATATTTCAATCCGGCAGGAAAGCATCGTTGCCGGTGATAAATTCATTTTTTCCATATCCGCTGCATCCATTGTCGCTAAAGTGACCCGTGACAGAATTATGTTTAAGTATCACGAAAAATATCCCGAATACAACTTCGCAAAGCACAAGGGATACGGCACAAAACTGCATTTCGAGATGATTAAAAAGCACGGAATGTGCGATATTCACAGAAAATCATTTTGCAAGAAAAAAAGCCAAAAACATCTGTTGGCATGGCGCTGCCCTTGACAGAATATCTATGCCCGACTATACTCAAGTAAGTAAATTGAATAATATATTCTTCCGCAGAAATTGGGCATCGTTTGATATAAGTCCCAGTTAGGAAAGCTAGCATCTTTTTGCTGTTTTTGAAGTCTGTGGAAAAAACAGGCTTTTTTGTATCTTGTATTTGGTATTTTGTATTTGGTATATAGAGACCAGTTCGACTATTTTCGACTGAAAAATACTAACTACAAAATACTAAATACTAAATACTCGCATATGCTTACCAGAATTCAAAAAGAAAAAGTTGTCGGTGATCTGACCGAAAAGATCAAAGACGGGAAAGTAATCATTTTTTCCGATTTTGCCGGTACGACTGTTTCCCAGATGAAAGATCTTCGCGATGAATTGCGGGAAACCGGATCAAGCTACAAAGTCACCAAGAAAAAATTGATCGATTTGGCACTCAAAAATGCCGGAATTAAAGCAAGTGTGCTGGGCCTTGAAGGGCAAATCGGAATTGCGATTGGAAGAGAAGACGAAACGGCAGCCGCCAAAGTGCTCGCGAAATTCGCGAAAGTCAACAAAAATTTCAAACTGTTGCAGGGAGTCCTTGAAAACAAGGTGATCAGCGCCAAAGAAGTGATGGCGCTTGCGTCGGTACCTTCGAGAGAAGAATTGCTCGCGAAGTTGGTTGGTTCGATCAATGCTCCTGTCAGCGGATTTGTGAATGTTCTCGCCGGAAATTTGAGAGGACTTGTGATGGTTTTGAAAGGAATCGCGGACACGAAGTAATTTATAAATAATAAATAATAGTTTTAATTTTATGACCGAAGAAGTAAAAAAAGAGGAAGTTGCAGGCGAGGACAAAAAGGCAGTTGAAGTGCCTGAAAAATTCAAAGCGCTTGTTAGCGAGATCGAAAAGATGTCGGTTCTCGAACTTTCAGAACTCGTGAAAGTGCTGGAAGAAAAATTCGGCGTGAGCGCGGCGGCTCCGATGATGATTGGTCCCGCTAGTGGCGGGATTGCTGGCGGTGAAGCCGGAGAAGCGGTCGAGGAAAAGAGTGAGTTTGATATTGAGCTTGTGGCGGCCGGAGATTCCAAGATCAATGTGATCAAGGCAGTCCGCGAAATCACTGGAAAAGGCCTCAAGGACGCCAAAGACTTGGTTGACGCCGCTCCGAAGGTGATCAAAGAAAAAGCTCCGAAAGCCGAAGCGGAAGAGATCAAGAAGAAACTCGAAGAAGCCGGAGCAACCGTGAGCTTGAAATAAATTTCAGAAGATATCTTAAGAAAGAAAGACGGGAAATACCCGTCTTTCTTTGTATAATTCCCCAATACTGACTATTCCATTGAAAACCTCGAAAGGGAATCCGTTTTTTGCAGATAGATAACTTTGTTTTTTTCGTCAACGGTGAAGTCTTTGATTCCTGCGATGGATTTGTTCCAATATTGCGCGGTGATTTTTCCGTCTTTTGAGTATTGAACAATCCGGTGATTTTTGTTATCAAGAACATAAATATTTTCAAAGCCGGGCATGCAATATACTTTTTCAATAACAAGCGGCCTATTCGGGTTCTCGAAACTTATTTTGTCGTCCTTGTTTCCCCTGAGAAAAGCCGTGATCTGATTGCGGCCGGCGACGAACAAATCTTCATTGATCGCAAAACTTGTCGAATTTTTTATGTCGGCTCCTGCTTTGATCCAATCTTGTTTTTCTCCGAAGCCGCCCTCGGCGCGCGGATAGCGATAGATTTGATTCGCTGTCGGGTCGAGAAGATAGATATAGGTCAGATAGGCTTTCATGTCGGCTGTTTTGATATTTTCCGGAAAGGTGATGTTGTTTTCCTGAAATTTTTTGTTGATCGGCGTGAAAGAAATCATTTTCTTATCTTCTGTTAGGATGAAAATCATGCCGAGATCCGGCATAGCGGCTGCGAGAGAGAATTTTCCGCCGGAGGCACTGCTGTCCGTATTTTCGGTTTCGCCGCTGGCGGGATTGATTTTCAAAATCGATTTGTCCGCGTTCAGAACAAAAAGCGCGTCGCCCATAAGCAACAATTCCCGGCTGTTGGATGGCAAGGTTGCGACTTCGGAAATATTCTCCACGTTTTTCACCTGAACATCATCCAGCGTTGCGGGAGCAGGGGAAACAGTTTGCGGTGGAGCAGCCACGGGCGGTGCCGAAACATCTTTGCTTCTAAAAATAAAGAAAACAGCGAAGATAACAAGGATAATTCCAGCGCCCAGCCAAACTTTGGAACTTATCTTTTTCCATTTCATCCAGCCGAAATTTCCGGCTGATTTTGATGCGATTGATTTCGCGGATGATAATTTTCTTCTCAAATCTATTCGTTTCAAAGAAAAGAATATACTTTTTGAAAAACGAACGACGCTGTCCCCAAATATTTCTCCTATTTTTCGCATCGTGGGCAATATTTTTTCTGTAAATTTTTTTTGAGGAATTTCTTCATTTTCGGACATATAGAGGTGCTTTTTCTTTTCGGCTTCCGAGAGAGCGGGGATATCAGTCGGAATACTTTTTGGCGCGACTCTTTCTTCAGGGAAAATACTTTTTGGCTCCGCGGCCTTTGAAATAGGGGAATATTCGATTTTGGCCGATTGCCGCGCGATTGCTTTGAGCGCTTCTTTTTCCGGAACCATATTCACGACAATTGCTCCTGAAAGTTCGGAGTTGGCCATAAGGGACGCGGAAATAACTTCGGGAAATTCATCACGGGGAAAAAACGCGGCATTTTGGCGGATTTCTTCAAGAGAAAAAATATCCAAAAGATCACCTGTGGCGAAAATGAGACAGTCGCTATATTCAACTTTTCCGCTTGAGATATCCGAAAAAGTTTTGAGCGGATGCGAATCAGCCTCTTCTGTCTCGATTCCCATTCCGGCTCCGATATCGGCGATCATCCCGCCGCGAAGAAGCAAGGCGGCGGTTGTCCCGAGTTTTGAGAAATGAAGATTGTTTCTTTCAAGCGCGCCGGCTGCGAAGCTTATTTTTCCGGACCATTTCACTGATCCTTGTCGCGCGAGTTCGGCGAGAGCCACGTTGGCCTTTTTGAGGGCGGCTTCAAAAGCGGCGTCTGCCGCCCGGTCAGTTTTTGAAAAATATTCTTTCTTAAGGACGGACGCGAGAAGATTGGCGACAAAAGACGATTCTTCCGAAGTGTCGGAAATTTTGATGATGCCGAAAAGCGTTCCCAGCTTTTGCTGCTCGAAATTTTCCGGTTCATACACAAAAACCATTCCAAATGGAGCGAGCTCCCGCGTAGCCGAGAAAAATATATCTCGAAAGAGGCCTTTCGGATATCCGTTCCTTCTTTTTTTGGATTGTGAAAGCATATATTTCTTGAGGTCATTATAGGGAATAGCGGGAAAAATTACAAATTTTTCAAGAAGAGGCGCAAATTGAAGCTCCGTGTAAAAATGGACTTTTTCCGCTTTTTGTTTTATACTGGCGGCAGACTAATTTGCTAATATTTTTCATATGTCTGAACTATTTTCCCAGCTTTTTGACTCAAGAGTGCGGTCGCGCCTCCTGAAATTTTTCATGCTGAATGACAAGCGTGAATATTCAGCGCAAGAAGCAGTGCAGAAAAACAAAATGAGCTCCAGTCAAATCACGAGAGAGCTGAACCGTTTCGAAAAGATGAAGATGATATTTGTCCGAACTCGAAAAGGAAAAAAATTCTTTCAGACCAACACGGATTTCATTTTCTATCCGGAGATCAAAAATCTGGTCGTGAAATCAAATACGATGCCGGAGTGCCGGAGCTTGAGCCGGATAAAAGGGCTTGGAAAAGTGAAGTTGGCTCTCACTTCAGGTGTGTTTTTGAACTATGCCAAAGGACAAGCGGATCTTTTGATCGTCGGAGATGAAATGAGCCGGGCGAAACTGAAGCATCTTCTCGAGAATATGGAAGCGGAAGTTGGAAAAGAGATCAACTATTCGATCATGGGTTCGGAGGAATTCAAATATCGCACAGATATGCTGGACAAGTTCATTATGGATTTTTTGGAAGGCCCGCACGAAGAGATCATCTGCAAAGTGCCGAATTTGAAAGAAATTTCAAATCGAAGAAGCAAATAAATCAAGGAAATGTCCCAGATTATTTTAATAGTACTGATATTTATCATCCTGGCCCTGGCCGGATTTGTTTTGTCTTTGCGTCGAAAAATTGGTGATTCGCAAAAACAAGGAGCAGATCAGAAAAATATTGATATTATTTCAAATATCACTACTCAAATTCAGCAGCTTTCCCAAAATTTTTCGCAGAATATTGGAACAATTCAAAAAAGCGTCGATCAGCGGCTGGGAGAAAATACCAATAGGCTGGACAATGCCAGCAAATCCTATGCCGAAGTCAGATCCCAGCTTGCAAAGCTGGAGGAGCAGACGCAGAAAGTTTTTGAAGCTAGCAAGGACATTTCATCTCTCCATGATATATTGAACGCGCCGAAGCTCCGGGGTGTGATGGGAGAATTTATGCTGGAAAATTTGTTAAGCCAGAAATTGAGCAAAAATCTTTATACCTTGCAGCACCCATTTAAAAGTGGGGAGAAAGTGGATGTGGTCGTGAGACTCAAAGATTATCTGATACCCATCGATTCTAAATTTCCGCTGGAAAATTTCCGGAAGATAATCGAAGCGGACGATGACGCGCAAAAAGAGGTTCACAAAAAGCAGTTTTATAGCGATGTCAAAAAGCATGTTGACTCCATTGCCCAGAAATATATTTTGCCGAATGAAGGGACGTCGGATTTTGCTTTCATGTATATACCGGCGGAAAATGTCTATTATGAAATCATCAGCCATGATTTTGGCAACAAAAATCTGTTCGACTATGCCAAGGAAAAGGGAGTCATACCGGTGTCGCCGAACATATTCAACGCCTATCTTGGAACGATCGTGATGGGACTTAGCGGAATGAAAATCGCTGAGAATGCCAAAGCTATTTTCAAAAATATAAAGAACCTTGAGCTCTATTTTGGAAAGATCAGAGGCGACTTTCTGTCTTTGGGTACGCATATCAAAAATGCCCACAACAAATATGAATTGACCGACAGGCGAATGGAAAAATTTCAGATGGAGCTTGAAAAAACGAAAGACAAAGAATTGGAAGTGGTTTCAGAAAACATTAAATTGCCCGAAGTTAAGATCGAACAAAATGCTGATCAACTGGAAAATAAAAGTTAAAGATAGGGCCAAGCGTTTTTTTTGGCATGGGTATTGGACCGATCCGGTGATATTTTTTTCACTGGTTTTTGCGATTTTGGTGAACGCCGGACTTTGGGTCACTCTTTTTTGGACGGTGGCGCCGACGGATACGCCGATAATCTTGCATTACAATATATATTTTGGCGTGGATGTGATCGGCGGCTGGAAAAGCCTCTTTTTCATGCCGACGCTGGCGGCAGGGCTTCTTTTTCTCAATGCGGTGCTTTCGAGGTACTTTTATTACAAGGAAAAAATGGCAGCCTATCTTTTTGCGGGAACAGCACTTGTTTTGCAGATCTTGATGGCAGTGGCAGTGATTAGTGCGATAATCATAAATTTCTAACATGTTTCAATATCCCAATCCATGTACAACTGACCCTCGCGGGCGCCGCCTCCAGCGGTTTTTCGAAGTGATTCCCGGCATTCTCACCTGGTTCACGCTCATTGGGATGTTTGTTTTTTCGTTTCTCGTTCCGGTCTGGATCGCGGTCTTCATCATTGCTTTTGACATATATTGGCTATACCGCACGGTGTATATTTCCACTTATTCGATTCTTGCATACCGTAAAATGAAAAAACACAAGTTGATTGACTGGATGGAAGCTTGCCGGAAAATATCAGATCCCGAAAATTTTCTAGTGGAACTGAAAGAAAGAATAATTGGTCTTGAAAACAAAAAAAAATCCAAGCAGATCCGCGCATATGAAGAACTCGCGAAAGATGTCAAAGCCGTCACGAAGGACAAAGAAAAGTTCATGGACTGGAAGGATATATATCACGTGATCTTGCTTCCGACGGCAGGAGAAAATCCCGAGATCATCGAGCCGGCCATTCAGGCAGTCTCGGATTCGAGCTTTCCCAATAAGAAATTCATCATTCTTCTTGCAACCGAAGAACGCGAAAACGAAGAAAAAAGAAATCACAAAATAAGCTATCTCAAGAAAAAATTCGAGGGAAAGTTTTTTGATTTTTTGGCGACGGTGCACAAAGTTGCACCAGGAGAGATGAAAACCAAGGCTTCAAACACGACATACGCGGCAAAATATCTGAAAAAATATCTCGAAGAAAAAAATATCCCCCTCGAGCAGGTGATCCTTTCCAATTTCGATTGCGACACCTGCGCTCATCCCGAGTATTTTGCGGCGCTCACCTTCAAATACATCACCGAACCGAACCGGCTTCAGTTTGCCTACCAGCCATTGCCGATGTATCACAACAATATTTGGGACACGAACGCGTTTGTGCGAATCATCGTCACGGGTTCAAGCTTTTGGCATATGGTCGAAGCGATGCGGCCGGAGCATATGGTGACTTTCTCGTCCCATTCAGAAGCCTTCAAAACGATCGTCGATGTCGACTATTGGCCGGTGAATGTGATTTCGGAGGACTCGATTATATATTGGAAATGCTATGTCTATTTCAACGGGAACTATAAAGTGAAGCCGATCTATCTATCTGTTTCGCTCGATGCGGTGCTGGCGAACACATATTGGAATACAATTAAAAATCAATACAAGCAGAAAAGACGTTGGGCGTATGGAATTGAAAACTTTTCGCTTCTGGCGCGGGCGTTTCTCGCGAACAAGAAAATTCCTTTTGGAAAAAAAATCAAGCACCTGTTCACGATGCTCGAGGGCCACTGGTCGTGGGCGACAAACGCTTTCATCATCGTGCTTCTTGGATGGTTGCCGGTCATGATCGGCGGGCCGAAGTTCAACGAGTCAGTCCTCGCGCACAACTTGCCGTATATGACGCGGTATCTCATGAATTTCGCGCTTATCGGTTTGGTTATTTCTATGTTTTTGAGCATGTTGCTCCTTCCGCCTCGTCCGGCCAAATATTCACGAAAAAGATATATCTATATGTTTCTCCAGTGGTTTTTGGTTCCGATTACGGCGCCATTCCTCGGCGCCATGCCGGCCATCGATTCCCAAACCCGCATTCTCTTTGGCAAATACTTCGGCGAATTCTGGGTGACGGAAAAAGTGAGAAAGAAATAAAAAAAAGCGGGAACAGGTTTTACGCTGTCCCCGCGGGTGCGGTGAGCTTAGAGG
>JAZDKQ010000010.1:0-13391 GCA_043802865.1 Candidatus Moraniibacteriota bacterium | reverse complement strand
GTTTCTGTGTATGCTAGGATAGCTCTTGTGCAATGCAAAAGGGGTATATGTGATACGCCTTTTTTTATTGCCTGCCCTGTCGAATACTGGAGAATATTAAAACCGGGCTGCAAGCTATTTTTGGCTTATATATAGTCAATTTAGCCCAAGCTAAACTTTCAAAAAATGCCAATGAGTAACTGGAGTAAATCCGTGATCTATGGAGGGATTTACCCGAAAACTCAATCGCAAACTACCTGTCTGCAATGCGACCGAAAAATCGCTTGCAAATATCGAAAATTTACCGACCAGCTTGAGAAATATCAAGAAATAGCTGGAATATGCTGGGAAAAAACGAAAAAAGCCCAACTTTCAATAAAAAACAACCTAAAAACCCATATTTCCGAGAAACAAGAGTTTTATTGGCCCGTTTTGGTCGCCATAACTCTCTTGCTTTTTGTGTTTGCCTCAAAAATCGCTTTCGCTGACGAGTCCGGCACTCCGAACAATCTGCCGATCGAGGGCAATTCAAAGCTCAATATAATCGGTTTTCAGAAAAAGACCATTCAGCCGAATGTGATCGCAGTTGAAGAAAGCAATGGCGAAAATGAAGGCCTCAAGAACGACGTCGCCGGCATCGTGAAAAACACTCCGATGGCCGCGATGATCGACCCGATTTCCGAGCAGGATCGCACCGTCGCCGCTTTCATCGTCGGAATCGCGATGAAGGAAAGCAAGTTCGGAGTCTATTCTCCGAAAATGGGCGGACGCGACTGCTACAACTATTGGGGATTCAAAGGCGGCGGAAAAACCACGGCGGGCGGATATTCCTGCTTTGCTTCTCCCGAAGACGCGGTGAGCGCCGTTGGCAAGAAGATCGAAAAAATGGTCGCCAAGGGTGTTCGCAGTCCCGCTCAAGCCATTTCCTGGAAATGCGGTTCGAGCTGCGCCGGACACAACCCATCGGGCGTGCGCAAATGGATTTCCGACGTCGCCATAAACTTCAATAAAATCAATTCCAAAAAAAAATTCATAAAAATAGTGTCGCAGAAAAACAGTCCCTCTAAACGGGACTGTTTTTCTTTTATTATATGTTTCGTATTGCGCGATCTAATAATCCTTCAATTTGCCCACCATTCCGCTTTCGCGGATCTTGTCGAGGGCTTTGGCTTCGATCTGGCGGATGCGTTCGCGCGTGACACCGAATTCGTGCCCGACTTCTTCGAGGGTGTGCGTAACGCCGTCTTCAAGCCCGAAACGGATCTTCAAAATTTTCTGCTCGCGGGGAGTGAGATCCTTGAGAATTTCAACAACGTGATCTGTGAGGAGTTTCCGCGCCGCATTCTGGTGCGGCATCACCGCTTCCGTATCCTCAATGAAGTCTCCAAGAATAGAGTCGTCCTCGCTGTCCCCAACCGGCGTTTCGATGGAAACAGTTTCCTGCGAAATTTTCATGATGTGGCGCACTTTTTCCACTTCGAGTCCCATTTCAGCCGCCACTTCTTCGGGAAGCGGATCGCGTCCAAGATCCTGAACCAGTCGACGCGTTGCCTGCGTATATTTGTTGATTGTCTCGACCATATGCACAGGAATGCGAATCGTTCGAGATTGATCCGCGAGCGCTCGCGTGATCGCTTGGCGAATCCACCAAGTGGCATAGGTCGAAAACTTGTATCCTTTTCGATAGTCGAATTTTTCCACCGCCCGAAAAAGACCAATGTTCCCCTCTTGGATCAAGTCGAGAAGCGACAAATTCGCGCTTCGTCCGACATATTTCTTGGCGATCGAAACCACTAGCCGCAAGTTCGCTTCGGTGAGTTTCTGTTTCGCCATCAAATCTTCTTTCTCGATTCTTTTAGCCAAGCTCACTTCTTCTTCTCCCTTGAGAAGAGGCACCCGTCCGATCTCGCGGAGATACATCTGAACCGAGTCCGAAGAAACGTCATCAAGGTCCAGCGGAATGTCCATCGCATCCGGTTTCTTCTCTCTTTTCTCGGCTTCTTTTTCTATTTCCGTTTTGATCACTTCGTCCGAACTCACGATTTTCACGCCCGATAGCTCCAATTTTTCATAAAGCTCTTCGAGTCCCGAAAGGTCTTTTTCCACTTCCGGAATGACATGAAGAATCTCATCTTCCGTCACGAAGCCTCTCTGCTTTCCAATCGCAACCAGCTCATCAATCCGATTCTTTTCTCTTTCCTCCGCCATTTTTTTCTTCCCGGAAATTGGTTTTTCTTTTTTTTCGCTCGAAATTGACTTTTTTATCCCCCAACGAAAAGACGAACTGGCAACTTTTTTCGATTTTTTTGAGACACTTTTCTTCGTAGGCTTTTTTCGTACAGCTTTTTTTGCCGGCTTCTTTTTAAGCTTTTTGACAGATTTTTTCTTAATCGGCTTTTTCAGAATCACTTTACCTGCTTTCACCTTTTTTTTCTTGATTGGCTTCTTTTTAGGCATAATTAATTGAAAAATATATTTACTATTTCATTTCTTCCATCAACTTTTGAAATTTTTCCATGAGCAATTTCTCTCCGGCTTTGTCCCCGCTTGCTTCAGCCGATCTGATATCCCGAGTAATTTGAGAAATTTTTTCTTTGAGCCTTTTTTCTTTGAGGCGTTTTACATATCTTTCAAGTTCTCCAGCCGGATCAATTTGCTTGCCACCCGGCTCTTTACCAAATCCCGCCTCCGCCTCAAAAACCGCTTCCGCCAAAAATTTTCCCGTTTCATAATCAGAAAAAAGAGCCTTCACTTTCTCAAGGCTGAAGTTTTCTTTGTCTTTCTTTATTGCTTCAAGTATAGCTCTTTCTTTCTCATTTTGGAAGTCCTCGCTATTGATCTTTCCAAATTCGTTTCGGCATTTATTTGGAAAAGCAAGGATAATCCCCAGTATATTTTTTTCAAGACTCTTTTCATAGCTATCTTTTCCGCTTTCTTCCTTGCGGCCGGTAGGTTGCGTTTCTTTTGACTTCGCTTTTTCCAGTACACCAAGCAAAATCTTTTCGTCCGTTTCGATTTTTCCCGCGAGAACTTTGACCCAATGCGCCTGCTCAATCGGACTGGAAATATCTTTGATCACGTTCAGAAGCTCTTGGGCGATCTTTTTCTTGTCCGTCGGCTTTTTGGGGTCATATCGCGAAAATGTTTCCTTGAAATAGTACTCCAATACACCGCTTGCACTTTCAACTGCTTTTTTCCAAACTTCAAGATTTTCCCTGAGGCACTCCGCCGCGTCTTTTCCGGAAGAAAGAGAGATTATTTTGACGTTCAAATCATTTTCAAGACAAATTTTGATGCTCCGGCGGGCGGCTGTTTGTCCGGCCGCGTCCATATCAAATCCCATTTTGAGGTTTTCCGCATATCGCTTGAGGATCTTCACTTGTTCCTCGGTTAGCGCCGTTCCCGATACGGCAATCGTGTTCTCAAATCCTGCCTGGTGCGAAGCGATCACATCCGTATTTCCCTCCACCAAAACCGCCTCGTTTCTTTTTTTTATTTCAACTTTTGCCAAATTGAGGCCGTATAGAATTTTGCCCTTGTCATAGAGCGTCGTCTGGGGAGTGTTAACATATTTCGCGTTTTTTTCATCACCGCCGGGAGCGACCCGTGCACTATAGCCGACGACCCGGCCGAGAATGTCTTGAATGGGAAACATTATGCGATCGCGAAAACGGTCATAGTAGTTGGTATCTGGTATTTTGTATTTTGTATTTTGTATGTTATTTTCTGAATTTTTCTCCACCAGCAGTCCAGTCTTGTTTATCTCATCAATTGTGTATCCCTTTTTTAGCAAAAATTCCAAAATATTCCTCCAGCCGTCCGGCGCGTAGCCTAAACGAAATTTTTTGATGCTTTGATCATTGAGACCCCGCTCTCGCAAATATCCCAAAATTTTCTCTTTCCCTCTTCCTTCCCAAAGATTTTTCTCATACCACTTTGTCGCCAGCTCCAAAATCTTGAACAGCTCTTTTTTGTTGTCCCGGTCTTCGCTCGTCGCTTTCCAATTCTCGTTTTTCTTGAGCTCCACTCCCGCCTTTCCGGCGAGTTGCTCGAGCGCTTCGCGAAATCCGATCCCTTCTAGTTCCATCACGAATGAAAACACATCCCCGCCCTTCCCGCACCCGAAACAGTGCCAGCTTCCCCGTTCTTCGCTCACCATGAAAGACGGGCTTTTCTCATTATGAAAAGGACAGAGAGCTTTCCAATTGCTCCCTGCTTTCGTCAGCCTTATATACTCGCCGACCACTTCCGCGATATTCAGGCGATTTTTGATTTCTTCAATTTCCGGAGAAGACATTTCTGCCTATCATATTAGCAAAGTATCCAAAATAGGCAAGTTTATTTGCTTTTTTCTATCGCGATTTTCAAGACCGCGTCGAGCGCCGCTGGAAGTTCTTTTATCCCATCATCGTCCGTGAAGTGGCCCTTATTCTTTTCTATTATAATCTCTGCGCCTAATTTTTTGGAAAACATCTCCCAATTTTCGGCCGGAACATACGGGTCATTGTCGGAAAATATGCAAATGAATTTTTTCGCGCGTGCTTTCGCTTTTTCAAAGTCGATCGGCGTGTTGACCCACAGGCTAGAAGTCATTCTCTCTTCCTCCTCTTCAAGGCCGGTGAGCGTGAACCATCCTGCGACAAAAACCGCTCCGCCCGCTTGCCCGCCATAGCCTTGGCGCAGGAGGGCCTTTTCATCATAAGGCAATTTTTCCAGATACCTCATGATCGCCTGGCAGCCGATGCTGTGTCCGACAAAAAATGTATTTTCGTCGCATTGCCCGACCGTTTTTTGAATATGCCCTGTCCAGGCTTCTATTTTCGGATTGTCCGTATCCGGCATCTTCGGAACTTCAACTAAAAATCCTTTATCTGCTAAATTTTTCACAAGCCACGGAAACCATGCTTCGCCGGGATTCCCTCCCCAGCCATGGATGATAAAAACTCGTTTTTGATTTGGCATACGATTGATATTATTTCACATTGACTACCGTGAAGTCGGTTCCAAATCCGGGTTGAAAATCGATTTTCGAAACCAAACTCCCGGGAAATGCTTCCAATATTCGGGCGATAATGCCCTCGTCAAAAGACATCAGAACCACCTTGGAAGAAGATTTCAAGTCATTCGCGTTGAAATCCGGCTCAAGATAGGCCATGTTGGCCGCTTTTTGATAGGTGAACAGTTTCACTACTTCCATTGAAGTTTGAAGACCATCTTCCATTTGAATTCCGGGTCCGTTGTCGACGACATACTTCGGAGTTCCATCCGGAAGAGAGTTGAGATAGTTCGCCATGTTCATGAAATTCTGATTGAAAGCCCCGTGAACATCCTTGCTCCCTCCCCAGTCGACAAAATATTGTTTCACGGACCAAATTCCGCTTCCGACAATCGCAACAATAAGCAATGTCCAAATAGCTTTTTTGTGTTTTGCATATTTAGCGGATTCCGCCCATTTGAAAACGGCTTCAATTGAAAACGCCGCGAGAAGAAGCGCCACCGGCATAGCCCCAATGCTCCGAAGCGCGTGCGGAAGACCTTCAAAGCTGATGGCTGAAGGAAGAATCATCACAAAAAACCAAGAGAGGAGCAGCGCGACCAAAATGAACCGCTCGCTTCTTTCGCCCGCCAGGATTCGGCGCCAGAGCAAAAAGAAAAATTCATAGATAAAATAGAAAATACCGGCAAGAAAAAATATTCCGATCGCGGGAAATATTTCCGGCCAAGGGGGCAGATTATGCCTCCAATTTTGATCCCCGAAAAAATTGAATTGGGCAAAGGACAATCCGAAACTTTTCCCGAGAGTGAGTGGCAGATTTCCCTGATTAACCGCCGGATTGAAAACAGAAACTTGATTCGTCCGCCCGCTGAAATGGTCAGGATGATGATAAAAGTCAAGAAGTATCGGGAGAGCGACAATCACTACCGCCGCGCAAAAAGCGAGAATTTCCTTCCAATGAGTCGCGAAAAATCTTTTGCGACTCACAATGAAAGCAATCAGCAACGCTACGAGGATCAGTGGAGCGATACGAAAAGAGATGTACGTATGCAGTCCCAGGCCGAAGAACATTCCCGCCAGAATATAATCGACTATTTTCTTTTTTTGGATTCCGCGGATGAGGAAAAATATCGTGAAGACCAGTACGAACGGTAGCATTATGGCGCGAAAACCGATCCGGCTGAAATTGATCGCCCAAAAAGATGTCGCCGTCAAAAATCCGGCAATGATCCCGGCACGTCGGCTCGCGAAAAGTTCCTCTCCGAGCAAGATCATGCCAAGAGCCGTGAGTGTCCCAAAGAGAATCGACCACATTTTGAAAGTTGCCACGCTGATCCCAAACAAGCTGAAACTCAAAGCAATGAGGTTTATGAACAAGCCTTCGCGCCCGTTGTTGTTTTCATAAAACATTTTCCAGCTGTGGCTTGCATTGGCCGTGATCGCGTCCACGCCGTTCACTGCCTCGTCTGGATATACCCCCGGCGGTAAGGTGCCAATATGATAGCTACGAATGAACAGCGCCGCAAACACAACCAAAACGGCAAGAATGATATACATCCTGCGGCTGATATCGCCTTTCTCTTTCTTCGGCGCTTCTTTGATTTTCTTGCTTGGTTTTTTCGTTTTTCGGGGCATATTTTGTTTTATCAATTGCTATTCATATTTTATCCTCTCCCGACCTTTTTGCCAAATTATATTATCCTTGCCCATTGGCCGTATATTTTGTAGAATACAGCTTGTTAGTCCTGCTAATCTAAATATTAAGAAAAAAATATGTTTTCCAGCCGCAATAAAGCAGGTGTTGGGTCAAGCAAAAAAAGATTTTACAAAACGAAGAAGTTCAAGGTTTTCGCGGTCGCGTTGGTTCTCATTCTGGCAGTCGGAGGATACCTCGCTTGGAAGACTGGCTATACCCTGAACAAAATATCCGGCTCCCATAGTTCTTCCTTTGCCAGTCTTTTAAGCGGAGGGACTGCTCCGCAAGCGCAGGAAGGGCGGGTGAATATTTTGCTTCTCGGAATGCGGGGAGCGAATATGCCCGGCGGAGGACTCCTCGCGGATTCTATCATTGTCGCGTCATTTGACACCGTGAACAACAAAGTGGCTATGATTTCCGTTCCGCGGGATCTTTATGTTCAAATTCCGGAAACAAATGAACACGGTAAAATCAATTCGGTATATTCCTATTGGGAAAGCGGCGGACGCAATCAGGGAATACCCAAGATGGAGGAGATGATGCAAACGATCACGGGCCTCAAGATCGACCATGCGGTCGTCATCAATTTCGCCGGATTTCAAAAGCTCATTGACGCGGTGGGTGGCGTCGACGTGAGGATGCCGAAGGGCTTCGCCGAAACGCAGCAATTCGTGGAAGGAAACGAATGCGGAGGCTCTTTTACTCTGCCGGTCGGCACGAACCATTTGAACGGGGAAAAAGCGCTTTGCTACGCCCGAGCGCGGGTGCAAACCAATGACTTCGACCGTTCAAAGCGCCAGCAAGTGATTCTCAAGGCTTTGAAAGACAAGCTGATATCGCTGGGAACGCTCGCCGATTTCAATAAAGTGAACAATATTCTCAATATCATTGGAGACAATGTCAAAACCGATATGACGCCCGAAGAAATGAAGGGATTCTATGAGCAATACAGCAATATGGAAGGCTCCGACATCGCGCAACGCGTATTCGAAAATTCCGCAAAGGGCTTGCTCGAAGTTCCAAACGCCAACCCCAACTTGGGCTATATCCTCTTCCCGATCGCGGGACAAGACAACTATTCCCAGCTTCAAGACGCCAGCAAAAATGTCTTCACGCAAGAGACGCAGTAGAGATATACCTACTGCCAATTGTTACGTAGCATGCTGCGTAACACACAAGCTCGATAAGTTTGCCGTTCCTAACATTTAATGTTAGGAAAGATCGGGCGCTTGATATAATTCAAAAGAAAAAACAAGGCTCACGCAGAGTCTTGTTTTGTATATTATTAATGGCGGAAGGGGAGGGATTCGAACCCTCGATACCTTTCGGCATACCCGCTTTCCAAGCGAGCGCACTCGGCCTCTATGCGACCCTTCCAAGCGAATGTAGAATAACTCATTACAAAGCTAAAATCAAGCTTTTCGGCTTGATTTTGATTGTCGGCGTGTTGTTTGTTGAGAAAAAAACTATTTTCCTGCTTTCAATTTTTTCTTCGTGCTCAATTTTTTGAAATTCTTTTTGGAAACAACCGACCTGTTCAATTCTTTTTCAAGTTCTTTTCTGGCAATACCGGCTATATTTCCACCCCTACCGGCATCCTGCTTCAACTTTGGCACCCCTTGTGAATTTTCTCCTCTGTGGATTTCCGTTGTTGATCTTTCGCCGAGCATTGTGAAAATTAATTCGAAATCATCCATATGATCACGCAAATTTTCTCTTTTTAATCCCTTGTGTTTTTTATATTGGCCGGGCGTTATGCCAAAAGCGGCTTTGGAAATTTCCGCTGTCAAAATTTCATATTCTCTTTTTTCTTTGGCGCCTCGTTTTTGCCACTCATCCGTCAATTCTTCCCGAATGGCAATCCCGCGCATCCTTTTTTCAATCCAATCGTCGGGATAACCTTTGAGTTTATAGAGTATTCTTGTCCGCTTGGTGGCCAACTCCGGATCTTCAATTTCCTGGATCCTCTCATAGCCGACTTTCGCGAGCCATCTTTTTAGCGGCTCGGCTTTAGGGGATGGGACAGATTGAATTATGCGAAACATGCCTTCCGTATTAGTGCAATCGGTTTCCCTCATTTTTCTGTCGGGAGCGAATAGCTTCAACTGTCGACAAATTGTCGACAGTTCAATTTCATCCTCGCTTTTCACTCTTATTTTCATCTTAAACCAATAATCACGAGGATTTAGACTATCCGTCAACACCCCAACAACATCAACAACAGAAAACCACCATTCATTGTTATGAATGATTTTTCTGATTCCCCTGCCTTTAAATATCGCTATTTTGGTTTCACTTTTCACGATTTTATATAAATTGAAGATTATCCGTGAAAGAAAACGCTTATTTCTCCATCTTCGCAATCTCGATCGTCGTTTTGATGACTGTGTCGGGATTGAGAGAAATGGAGTCGATTTTTTCTTCGACGAGGAACTTCGCGAAATCCAAGAAGTCCGACGGGGCCTGGCCACAGATTCCCACTTTTCGACGGGCTTTGTGCGCTTTCACAATCACTTGCCGGATCAGTTCTTTCACAGCTTCGTTCCGTTCGTCATATACATGCGCCACTTTCGCGCTATCACGATCAACGCCAAGCGTGAGCTGTGTGAGATCGTTCGAACCGATGGAAAAACCGTCAAAGATTTTAGAGAATTCGGTCGCGAGAATTACATTCGATGGAATTTCGCACATAACATAGACCTGAAGACCATTCGCGCCCCGTTTGAGACCGTGTTTTTCCATCTCGGCCAGCACTTTTTTGCCCTCTTCAATCGTCCGACAAAACGGAATCATCGCTTTCATATTCGTGAGACCCATCACTTCCCGCACTTTTTTGAACGCAAGGCACTCCAAGCGAAATCCTTCTTTGTAGGCTTCGTCGTAGTATCTTGAAGCTCCCCGCCATCCGATCATTGGATTTTCTTCCGCCGGTTCAAAAGCTTTTCCGCCGATGAGAGTCGCATATTCATTCGTTTTGAAATCGCTCATTCGGACAATCACGTCTTTCGGGAAAAAAGCCGCGCAAATTCTTCCGATCCCTTCCGCCAGCTTTTCCACAAAGAAATCCTCTTTACTTTTGTACCCCTGCGTCATTTCATTGATTTTTTTCTTTTCGTCTTTGTCCTTCACGCGGTCGAAATGCACAAGCGCCATCGGATGGATCTTAATATATTCGGTGATGACGAATTCTTCGCGCGCGAGTCCCACTCCGTCGTTTGGAATGAATGAAAGATCAAAAGCTTGATCCGGGTTTCCGACGTTCATCATTATTTTCGTTTTTGTTTTCCCGATGTTCTTGAGATTGGTGGTTTTGAGTTCAAATTTCAAAATTCCGTCGTATACTTTTCCCTCTTCCCCCTCAGCGCAGCTCACTGTCACCGGTTTTTTGTTTTTGATGGCCGCCGTCGCGTTTCCCGTTCCGACAATGCAAGGGATTCCAAGCTCCCGCGAGACGATCGCCGCGTGCGAGGTTCGCCCGCCACTGTTCGTGACAATCGCCGAAGCGATCTTCATGATCGGCTCCCAATCCGGGTCGGTCATTTCCGTGACCAGCACTTCTCCTTTTTGAAAATCGGCTATTTGGGCGACATCCTTGATGACATTCGCATACCCGGCACCGATCTTTCCGCCGACAGCCGCTCCAACGCACAAAATTTTGCTTTTGCTTTTCAAAATATATTCTTCAAGCACATTTTTTTTCTTCTGCGATTGCACCGTTTCCGGCCGCGCTTGAACGATATACAATTTTCCGTCCCGGCCGTCTTTGGCCCACTCTATATCCATACCTTTTTTGTAGTGCTCTTCAATCAAAAGTCCCCATTGGGCGAGTTCCAACGCCTCATCGTCCGTGAGGCAGAATTTTTTTCTGTCTTCTTGTGAAACAATCGCGTTTTGGGTCGTTGATGTCCCCCCGACGCTATAGACCAATTTGCTTTCTTTGCTGCCCATTTTTTTCCCGACGATAGATTTGAATCCTTTTTTCAGCGTTGGTTTGTGGACAATGAATTCATCGGGGTTAACTTTGCCTTTCACAATATTTTCCCCTAGGCCATATGATCCGTTGATGATGATTGCATCGGAAAATCCGGATTCCGTGTCAATCGTGAACATCACACCGCTCGCCGCTTCGTCTGAACGCACCATTTTTTGCACACCGACGGAAAGCGCTATGGAGAGTTGGTCAAAACCCTTGTCCACGCGATAGGATATGGCCCGATCAGTGAAAAGCGAAGAAAAACATTTTTTGACCGACTCAAGAAGCTGATATTCCCCCGTCACATTGAGATATGATTCCTGCTGTCCGGCAAAAGACGCATCCGCAAGATCCTCGGCGGTCGCGCTGGATCGCACGGCCGTGTCCACCCCGCCCGCGAAATGGTTTGTGTGGTCGGCTTTGTCCCAATTAATGCGGAAACTTTTGCGCGGGCTATAGGCTTTCGAAAGTTTTGAATAGGCATCGACGATTTGATTGCGAAGATCGATCGGAAACTCGGCCGAAAGTATGGCCTCGCGAACTCGGTATCCCCGCTCGGCTAAATTGCGCATATTCCTTGTATCAAGACCTTTCAAAATATCCTTTATTTCCCCGTCAAGCTTGTTTTGGGTGATGAAATAGCGAAAAGCCTGGGCCGTGATGGAAAATCCGTCCGGCACCCGTATGCCTTTCTTTTTGAGATTGCGAAACATCTCGCCAAGCGACGCGTTTTTTCCCCCGACAAGTTCAATGTCCTTGATTCCGGTTTCACGAAACCAAAGAATGTATTTTGTTTTCATTATTTTTGTTTTATAAAATTTATTTCTCTTTGTAGATGAAAACAAGAAAACCATCAACCGCCAAGCCACCAATACCAATAAGCAACCGCATAATGGTTCTCCAATCATATGCTCCCGATTTGATATAAATGAGCGAATCAATCAAAAGAAAAGAAAATACAACAAGCCCAAAAATATCGAAAAATTTATAAAGATTTGTTATTTTCATTTTTTTATTGATAAAAAAATAATGATCATCATATTTCTTCCACTTTCACCAAACTCATATGCTCCTTTTTCATATGCGGACGGTCGGCGACGATCACCACTCGATCCTTTTTCTTCAGTAACTTGTTTTTCTTTATAGTCTCAATGGATTTATCAAGAAGTTCATCCAGATCTTTGCAATCCGGCAAGACAAAACTTCGCGCTCCCCAGACAAACGCCAACTGATTGTGGGTTTTCTTATTGTTCGTCATAACGAAAATTTTTTGCTCCGGTCTGTGTCGGGTAATCATTCGCGCCGTAAGGCCGGAAATACTCGCTACGACAATTGCCTTGGCTCGGCTGTCTTTCAAGAGTTCATGGGCCGATTGAGCAATTGCCGCCGAAACAGATTCCTTTTGATCGCCTAAAAACCCATGTTCAAGGTCGTCAAAGGGCGACTTTTCCGTTCTTCGGATGATCTGAGTCATGGTATGCACGGCTTCGACCGGATATTTTCCGCTGGCCGTTTCTCCGGAAAGCATCAAGGCATCCGCGTGGTCGATGACGGCATTGGAAACATCCGTCACCTCGGCTCGCGTGGGGCGCGGATTGCGAATCATTGAATCAAGCATCTGCGTCGCAACGATAACCGGTTTTCCCACCCGCAAGCATTTGGCGCAAATTTCTTTCTGAAGAATAGGGAGATCAGCTTGCGGCATTTCGATCCCAAGATCGCCCCGCGCCACCATCACCGCATCCGTTACCGCAAGAATCTTGTCAAAATTTTTGATGGCCTCTTTTCTTTCAATCTTGGCAATCACTTGAGCGAAGCCGCCTTTTTTTCCTGCCCGCCGATGAGGAGGGCTTGACTTCCGCTTGATCAGTTTTTTGAGATATTCGATCTCGTCGGCCGTTCTCACAAATGACATAGCAATGAAATCAACATCCTGCGAAAGCGCGAAATCAATTACTTCCTTGTCGCGTGCCGTAATCGCACCAAGTTTTCCGGAAATGCCGGGAATATTCACTCCTTTCCTTGGTCTTATCGTTCCGCTATTTTGCACCCGGCACAAAAGCTTGTCCTTTTTTCGCTCCAACACTTTGATCTTGATCAGTCCGTCTTCGATCAGTATGCTCGAACCCGGCTTCACCATCCTCACGACCCCCTTCAAATCCAATTTAAGCGTTTTTTGCTTGTCCGCAGTGGTTGATATTCTCAATTTGCTGATAATTTTTTTCAAGGGATTGGTTTTCTCCGGAATCAACCCTTCCGCCACATGAATGATCTCATTTTTTGAAACAGCAAGTTCCTCTTCATTACTTACTCTGATTCTGGGGCCTTGCAGATCGGCCATTATGCCGACCGGAATATTCAGTTTCTCGCTGACCTTCCTGACCGATCTGATGATTTTTTTGTGCGAAGAAAAGCTCCCGTGCGAAAAATTGAGGCGAGCGACATTCATCCCCTTTTTGATCATTTCAGAAAGAATTTTTTCGCTCTCCGACGCCGGACCGATTGTACAAATTATCTTGGTTCTTTTCATCCCGTTAGAAATTTATAATTTTATGCAATCCCGCTAAATTATTTAGCTAACAGAATTTCTAACGGGATTCATAAACATATTATACACCAAAAAACAGACAAACCAAAATAGTTTGTCTGCCCTTGAAGTACTATTGCGCAATGGTACTTTAGCTGATCAATTTGAAACCGCCGATGAGCGGCAATTCTTTCATCTCGCCTTTCGCGGCATTGATAAT
>JAZDKQ010000009.1:0-19697 GCA_043802865.1 Candidatus Moraniibacteriota bacterium | reverse complement strand
GAATATATTCTCAAATTTCTTCGCGAAAAGTATGGTGAAAAAGAAGTGCGGGGAAATCCGCGCAGCTACAACACTGAAATAGGCTTGCCACTCGCAATTCTCTATCTCGAATCGGGGGAATCCTCCTTTTGGAAATGGTGGAAAATTTTGATCCAAGCCAAAATGAAAGCCCTGTTTTCGCGGAAATTTCCCTCGAAACTTGTTTTGGAATTGGGAGTTGAGAAAAAGGGCGATATGGAGTATCTGCTTGAAATGGTGCGTCCTTCATGGGTGGTTGTCACCAATATCGAGGGAAGCTATTCCGACGCGGAATCGAACTTGGACGATGTTTTCGAAGAAATAAAATTGCTGGTGGAGAAGTTGCCGAAAAATGGAAAATTGATCTTGAATTTTAACGACGAGCGGGTGAAAAATCTTGCCAATTTCTCGAAAGCCGAAGCGGTAGGCTATGGCTTTTCAAGCGAAGCGCATGCTAGCGCTGAAAATCTCAAAACGACCGTTCAAGGACAAACATTTGATTTCTCTTTGCAAAGCAAAAAAGAAGCCGTTGAGATCAAAAAATACGGTCGGCACAATGTCTATGCCTGGATGATCGCCAAGATTGTGAAGGAAATCTTGTAGCTTCGGAAATATATGGCTTTCTTTTCAAAAAAAACAAAGAACAAAAGCCCTCAAAAATCCTGGCAAGGGAGACGCACAGGGGAATACGCGAGCGTTCCGAGAAAGGAAAAAAAGCGGGAAAGAAAGTTTTCGCGTGTTTTGTTTTGGCTGCTTTTGCTGGGTTTTTTGGGAATTTGTGGCTATATCCTTCTCTTCTCGCCCTATCTTGATGTTGATGCGGTGTCAATTGATGGCAACCAAGACATATCCAAACGGGAAATCGCGGATCAGGTCGCGGAATCGATCGGGGGAAAATATTTCAATATTTTCCCCAAAAGGAATTTCTTTTTTGTGAACAAAAAGGATATCAACGCCGCTCTCGAGAGTAATTTCGATCAATTGGAAGTCGCGTCCATCGAAAAAAAGTTTCCCGGAATAATTTCCATTCAAGTCACCGAACGAAAACCGGAATTGGTTTGGTGTAGCGGTGGGGTTTGCTATTTTGTTGACCGGGGCGGACTGGCGTATGGAGGAGCAGTCGGCACGAACGAAGAATTGCGGGAAAGAGGTTTCTTGACGGTCATTGATGACAGCGCGGTGCCGGTTGATTTGGGGAAAACAAAAATAAGTCCGGATTACATCGGATTTATTGAAGCGGCTAACCTCATGCTTCGGGACGATTTGAGACTGGATCCGGCCGAAAGCTTTCACACGGCCGGAATAGCTTCAAGAGAAATAAGCGTGAAAAACCAAGAGGGTTGGACGGTCAAGCTTGGTTCGGAATTTTCAATCGAAGACGCGAAAAAAGTCATTCAAACCCTTTTTGAAAAAGAATTGAACGAAGAAGTGAGGAAAAATTTGGATTATTTGGATTTGAGGATTAAGAACAAGATATACTACAAAATCAGACAAGCTGAAGAAAATAAGTCAGCTGAGTGATGGATTCGCTACTTAATCGATCTTATAAATCAAGATCGACCCGCCGATATCGGCTGTTGGCGTTCGTTCCCGCAGCCATTCATAGTCGGGCGTTCCTTCGGTGATCTTGTAGTAAAGGGAATTTTGCAGGAATGTTGCCGAGATCGCGTACCAGCCCGGCTCTTGCCCCAAAGCTGAGTGCCACATAATGGCCTTGTCCCCGAGATAATGCTTCACATCTCCGCCGCCGAAATAGTCGACGCGGATTTTTTGAATATTGTTTTCTTCAACGAACTTTGCCAGCCGCTTCAAATCCTGTCCCCAGTCCACGTTTGAATCCGTCACATATTTGTGGCCGTTTTTTGATCCGCCGACGGTCTGATTGAAATAGGCGAGATAGCTTGGATAGGCAAAAGCAGTTTCGGCGGCGATCCAGATGATCAGAATTGAGATGATTGACCAAAAATATTTTCGGTAATTTTTTGTTATTTGATTGCCAAAAATAGTCACTTGCTTGGCAATCAAAATATACATGAGTGGCAAAATGGGGAAAAGATGGCGAAAACCTATGTTCAAGTTCCCGGTGATGCTCACATAGGCGTATAATGCGATAAAAGAAAGCATCGAAAATTCCGCAATATGATCGCTCAAATAATTTTTGATATTGAACCATATTTTTTTGGGAAACTCGGGCAAATTATTTTTGAGCATCATGACTAGCCCAACGGCGATTGAGAAAATAAGAAGAATTAACATCGACAAAGGTTCTTTTATGAGAAAAACCATTGGGAAATACGCCCGAAAGCTCTGATTGGTCACTTCGCCGAAGAAATAGGTTGTATTTCCGCCCGCGACACGGCCGAATACCATGAAAAATCCGATGAGATACTGGGAATAGGGGCGAAGCACGGGATTGTCCGCCATTTTGTGAAGATACGGTGATACCAGTTGCTTCGTATTGCCGCCAAGCTGGGTGTCGATCAGCTGGTGAATCTTTTCCGTCGGCATTTTGTATATGTTTACTTCATAGACAATTCCGATCAACAGTCCGTGAATGGCCAAGATGACTATGAAAGTCGCGATATACAAATACAGTTTTTGCAGCCAGAATCTCTTTATTTTTCCGGAGCCCAAAAAAGAGAAGCCAAGTTTTTCTTTCCGAAAAATGGCATAGAGAATCAATACTATGCCCAAAATAGGGAAAAGCAAAACAGATGAATACTTTGCAAGCGCGGCCAGTCCCAAAAATATTCCGGCGAGTACGATCGTTTTCCAATCGGGATTTTTGAGATATCTGATGAAAAAATAAAAAGCAAAAACACAAAAAGCGGCGATGCCGAGATCGGTCGTCATATAGTGATTGTGCCCCAGGATATTCGGATCCAGCGCGTATAGGGCGAGAGCGAGAAGCCCGGCTTTGGTCCCGAACAGCTCTTTCGCCCATTTGAAAATCACGAAACCAAGAGCCAGCGCGATAAGAATAATTGGAAAGCGGGACCAAAAAACAATGGCTTCAGTGTCGTTTCCGGGAAAATACAAAAATCTCCGCCCGGCTTCCCATTGTCCGTTGGCATCGGTTGTCCAGAACTTTTCGTCTGTCGGAAAAGTGACATTCAAAAGTTGCAAGGGAATTCCGGCTAGGTCTTTGAGGAGCGGAGGATGCTCGGGATTGAGGCGAAAATCTTGATATTTCACATAAGAATACCCGGACGGAATATGAGCCACTTCATCCATGATGACGGCATCACCAAGAGAGACGCTCACGGAAACAATGAGTATGATCCCAAGAATCCCGGCGACGATATAATATTGGTATTTTTCGAGCATAATTTTTTGTTTATTTTTTTTTATTTATTTATACCTGCATTATACAACAATCGACAAAAGTTATCCACAGCTATTCCTTGAAGTTTGTTTTTGTGGTATAATTAGATCAAAGAAAAAACAAAATTCAACGCAAGCTGAAACGCGTTCAAGGCGCCAGCTTTGTTTGAGTTAAAAAATTTAAAATGGGAAATCCTCATCGAAAAAGAGGAACGGGAAAAAGAACGCCCAGCGCATGGCGGAATCGTGCCAGTATGGAAGGCGAGCCGGTAACGCCGGAAGTTTTTGTGCAACAAAAAAATACAGTTGGGGCGAATGATTTGCATACAGGGCCGATCATTGCAGGGATGAAAACTCCGGATTTGCCGGATGAGGCATTGAAGCGAGCAAATGCGGAAAGATTGGCCGATATGGAAAGAGAAATAGGGGAGAAATTCAGCGGCCCGGAAAAAGAATTTGTTGATTCAATGACTGAAAATTATCCCAATCAGCTTTGGGCGGCAAAAAAAAGCACGGAAGATGAGAAAAAGATAGCGGATGATCAATGGGCATTTAGATTTCGCCAAGAATATATAAAAGACAGAGTAAGATTGGCATCAGAAAAAAACAAATGGGGTGCGAATGGGCCGCTAACCGATGAAAAAGCGAAACTTTTCAAGGAATACCTTGAACTCAAACTGCCGGATGGAATTCCTCCCGAAAAACCGAAGATTAATGAAAGCAGTGCCGCTGATCCATTGAAAAATCAGGATATAATTGGCGAGACTGGAAGGGTGAAAATCGCGAAAGTCAGCACAGATGAGCGAGCGCCTGAATTTCCTGATGTTCCGCCTCTGGCTACACCGAAACTGGATGCTGAGCCGGCTATTCCTAAGCCCGAAGATATCAGGCAGGCGGAATTGAATCAGGCGATCAATGATTTTGAAGCGAAGCAGTCGCAAATTGCTGAAACGCGGGCGAAAAAGACGGGCCGGTTCGCGTCACTTGCAAAATCTTTGGGAATCAAGACAAGAAATCTTGATGATGATCCGGAAGTTATGAGTTTGGAAAAAGAAAGCCATGATCTCTATCGGAACTTATTATCGAAAGGAATTCATTTGTATAAAAGCGACAAAGCGCAGCTTGAAAATTTCTTGAAGCAGTTTGATGAGTTTGGAGTGTTTAAGGCAACCTATAACCAGGAAATGGACGAAAGAGCAAGGAATTGCAAATGGCCGGAAACAGTTTTGGCAGGTTTCCAAAAAATAGGGCAAAAGTGGAGCGAATTAAATTGGAAGCAGAAACTTGTTATTGGCGGTGCTGCTAGCGGCTTGATGACAGTTGGCGCAATAGGGCTTGGGGCGGGGGCAGGAATCTTCGGAGCGGCCAGTCTAATGACAGGTTGGCGTTGGGCATATCGCGGATTCGGTGCAATGGCGGCGGGAGTCGGGAGAAAAGTACAGCTTGACGTAAGAATGATGAAAGAGATGGAAGGAGATCAGGAGAAATGGTTGAAGCAAAAAATGGATTTTCTAAAACAATATGAAGACGATGTGGATCAAGGGGTAGAGAAAATTTTAAATAGCACAGGAATTCATTACATAAGAAAAGAATATGAGCAAAAGAGTTTTGAAAACACTGTTCGAGCAAGGAATTTGGCATTGAAAGCATTCGTTATCAGCTCTATAATCGGTGAATCATTTCGATTGGGTAGTCAGGCGACGGGAATCAATATGGGATCAATTCTCAAAAAAATCGGTGGTTATGCCGGATTCGGTGGAGGCGGTTCAATTGTACCGGAAATTTCGAAGGGTTCATCGAGCGAGGCATATTATGCTCATAGTCCCGATGGAAAAACAACCGGACTTACTCCGCAGGGCGATGAACATTTCAAACAATTCAATATTGAACCGCATGATTCACCGTCAGGAAGCTATGACCAATTTCAAAAACCTCCCATTGTTCCTGAACCCGAAGTGAAAATGGGTGGGAGTGCGCAGGAATGGGCGAAGACCACTCACGCGGCGGGGGCGGAAGTGCAAACGCCGGAAATGGCGAAGCCTCAATTCGAGGATATTGCATCGGTGAAAATCAAAGCGGGCGGGAATATGTGGGGAAGCATCGAGAATAATATCAAAGCGAATCCGGCGGCTTATGGATTGGATCCAAATGATCCCGGTTTCACAAAGGATATGCATCGCATGACGAAGCAGATGCTTGATGAATTTGCTTATCGAAAAGGAATGAGTTATGAACAACTTGATCAAATCGCGCGAACGAAACTTCGAGCGGGGGATACATTCAAAATAATATACAATCCATCAACAGAAGAAATATCGCTGGATGATTTTCATGGCAAAGCATTTGGAGCGGATGTTTCACACGGCGGTGCTGGTGCGGTCGAAGAAATTGCTTCAAGCAAGCCAAATATGGCAGTTGAGGATGTGAAACCGAGGACGGGAGCGGCGGAGCATCAACCATCGAAAGGACCTTCAAAAATCACCGGAATGGAAGAAATCGAAGCTGATTATCAAAAAGATCTGGCGGATAGGAATTATGCTCGAGCGGTACGAGCTGAACAAGATTTGTCACATCTTCACGAAAGACAGGTTGTACATCTTGAGAATGTCGGCTATGAAGCCAATTTGCGACAGGTTTTAGCAACCAGGGGTTTGCTAAATAGGATCGTGGAGGGTGCGGGAGTCGGAAATAATGTTTCTTTTTGGGAAGGGTCGGCCTCGGATTGGCACAGTCAGATAGCTGGCAAAGAAAATTATATTCCTCAAGATGTCCAACTCAGTGATCAAGCAAAGAAACTAAACTTGAATCTGGGTAGATTGAAACAGCTTTTTGCTATTATGGCTCGAGAAGGCTTTCGTTCAGGTGAATCAAATGGGGAATGCCTTACCAGAATAATGAATGACCCGATCAATGTCCAAAATATCAATAAAATTGTTCTAAGAAAATAAACATTAAGCTAAAAAAATGACTCAAAACACAATTTTGCAACAATCAATCATCGAAAAACTCGGACTCCAAAATCTTCCCAAAGAGAAGCAGGAAGATATTCTCGTCAAAATGACGGAAGTGCTTCTGAAAAAGATATATCTCGAGACTTTTGAGAAACTTGGCGAAGCGGATCGCGAAGAGCTGGCCAAAATGCTCGACGGAGAAGGCGCAGAACCGGAAAAAGTCGAAAGCTATCTTCGAGCAAAGATCGAAGATTATGACGGGTTTGTGAAAAAAATCGTCGAAGAATTCACGGAGGAGATGAAAAAAACGACGGGGAACTTAGGAGCGATCAAGGAAGAAGAGTTGGCGAAGGCGGGAGTGGAAGTGTAAGCTAAATATCAAGTTGTAAATTCACTGAAAAATCCGAATTTTCTTGAAATTTAACTCGAAGCTGGTTTTTGTAGTGAAAAATGGCCTTATGAGCGAATCTGAAAACGGCAATTTTTCGACAAAAATCAGCTTCTCAAGCAAAAATTTCTGCAAAAATTCGTATTTTTCAGCTCACTTATTATGTCCGCATCAAATTATCAAGAGCCGATCGAGCAAAAAGATTTGGATCTGGTGAAAAAAATCAAGGAAGTGAATATCGACGCTGAAAAAAGCGTTTTGAGTGATGTTGAAAAAAAAGAAGTGGTCCCAATTCCGGATATCTCAAAAGAACTCCAAAGCGAAACCAGCGTGGAATCCCCCGAAGAAAAAGTTTCCGAGAAAATTGAGACAGCGAGACAAATGATTGGCTCGCAGCAAGCGGCTCCTGCCGCGAATGTTGCAAATGATGCCCAGACTGTGTCCGGAATCCAGGAATTTGAGAAAAAAGTGGAAAAATTGGTTGAAATTGCCGTTCAAAAAGGACCCGAACACGCAATTCGGGTGGCTCAGCATATGGACAAAGGAAAAGATTCATCGCAAGCCGACAATTATACGCTTGACGAAATTCACGATCGGTTGGTGGAAGAGGAACTTCGAAGCCAGTTGATGCAAAAAGGACTGCTTAAGGAGCTGTGAAAACAAAAATAAATGGATGCCTATAGCCTAAATCTTATTTTCTATCCTTTGGCCGGTCTTGCCGCGGTTGTTTGTTTCGCGTCGGGCGCTTTTTTGGTGTTCAAAAGCTTCGTGAGTTTTCGAGGAATCATCACAAGATCACTGAACATGGATCTTGACGTCGTGAAAGTGAGCCGGCCAATGAAACGCGAGTCGCAAGGAGGAGAACAGCAACAGCCAAAATCGGAAAAAGAATTGATCTCAGTGATGGAGCATCTTTTCGCGAGCCTTGGGAATATAAAAGAGAAAGCGAGCGTTTGGCACAGGATCATATACGGAGACGCGGTCGTAGCGCTTGAGATCGCCAATCCGTCCAATAATGACGAAATTGTATTCTATATTGGCGCGCCAAAAAAGTTTATTAATATAGTGGAGCGGCAAATCCATAGCTTCTATCCAAAAGCTTCGATTGAAAGGGCAAAAGATTACAATATTTTTTCTCCCGGAAGCTTCACGTCTGCTTCAAGCCTCACTCTCAAAGATAAGCATCATTTTCCAATCCGGACATATCAGATGCTTGAGGCTGATCCATTGAACAACATTACAAACGTTCTTGGAAAATTCGACGAAAAAAAAGAGGGAGCGGCGATTCAGCTGCTCATGAAGCCGGCACGCGGGCTTTGGCGCGAGAAAGGGAAGCGAGTTGCTCATAAAATGCAGCAGGGAAGGCAGCTAACTGATGTGAAAAGAGATACATTACTCCGTCAAACTGGCCGGGGATTTTTGAACATTATTCTCAAAAAGGACGATAACAAGCAAAAAGATATCCTGAAACAAGACAAAGACGCGATCCAACTCACGCCGGAAGAGCAGGATGTGGTGAAAAAAATTGAAGGCAAGGCCGGAAAAGCAGGGTTTGAAGTGAATATCCGGCTGGTGGCCTCGGCGCTCACCCAGGAGCGCTCGGAGGTGATTCTCTCCGAGCTTGAAAATGGCTTTATACAATATGAAAATCCGGGATTGAACAGCTTCAAAGTTTTGCGCGAAAGCAAACTGCGTCCGAAAAATATTGCCTTTGATTTCATATTCCGCAATTTTCGCGGCGATCAAAGTTTCATTTTGTCTTCGGAAGAAGTTGCCAGCATTTTTCATTTCCCTCTTTTTTCGACCGAAACGCCAAAGATCGCGTGGCTCAAATCCCGTACAGCCGCGCCGCCATCAAATATTTCCAAGGAAGGGATCACGCTTGGCTTCAACGATTATCGGAGAGTGGAAACCGTTATTCAACATAGCGAAGATGACCGCCGCCGCCATTTCTATATTATTGGACAAACCGGAACCGGAAAATCAACGATGATGGAAGAAATGGTGAAGCAAGACATCAAGAACGGAAAGGGCGTTTGCGTGATCGATCCGCACGGCGAATTTGTTGATCATGTGCTTGAGAATATTCCAAAAGAGCGAGCAGAAGATGTGATCTATTTCGATCCGGCGGATATGGAGCGGCCATATGGGCTCAATATGCTTGAATTTGATCAAAACAAACCCGAGCAAAAAACATTCGTCATCAACGAGATGATCAATATCTTTGATAAGCTGTATGATCTTCGCCAGACAGGCGGGCCGATGTTTGAGCAATATATGCGGAACGCCGCTCTTCTCGTGATGGAGCATCCGGAATCCGGTTCAACGCTCATGGAAATTCCGCGGGTGTTGGCTGATGAGGAATTCCGGCATATGAAATTGTCGCATTGCACAAATCCGGTCGTCAAAAATTTTTGGGAGAAAGAAGCCGAAAAAGCGGGCGGGGAAGCGGCGCTGGCGAATATGGTGCCATACATCACTTCCAAACTCACGCAGTTCATTTCAAATGACATGATGCGGCCGATTATCGCGCAGGAAAAATCGACGATCAATTTCCGTTCCGCAATGGACAATCAGCAAATCATACTTGTCAATCTTTCAAAAGGAAAAATAGGTGAGATTAATGCCAATTTGCTCGGAATGATCATTGTCGGAAAAATTTTGATTTCAGCGCTTTCGCGGGTGGATATGCCGGAGAATGAACGCAAAGATTTCTATTTATATATGGATGAATTTCAAAACTTCACGACCGATTCGATCGCGCAGATCCTTTCCGAAGCGCGAAAATACCGTCTGGCTCTCATCGTTGCCCATCAATTCATCGCCCAGCTCAAGGAAGAAATATCCAAAGCCGTTTTCGGAAACGTGGGATCGATTTGTTCGTTCCGGGTGGGCGCCGAGGACGCGGAATTTTTGCAAAAGCAATTTGAGCCGACATTCGATGCAAATGATCTCATGAACGTGGACAATCAAAATTGTTTCATGAAGCTTTTGATTGCGAATCAGGTCGCGACTCCCTTCAATATGAAAACCTATCCGCCAACCAAGGGATCGAAAGAAATCGCCGAAGCCATCAAGGAACTTTCCAAGTTGAAGTATGGACGGAATCGTGATATAGTAAACGAAGAGATACTCAAGAAATCCAGTTTTGCTTCCGCTCCCGCCTCAGCCGACGCGTTTGATATGGGAGAAAAACCATTGTAAGTTAATTTTTAATTTTAAATATCATGACAGATGATATGAACCCAGTGACTCCGGTCGAGCCGATGGCACCGGAAATGCCGGTTGAAGCTCCTGCAGTTGAGCCAATGCCTTCGGTGGAGCCGATGTCTTCTCCTTCGATGGAACCAGTGACGCCGGTAGAAACACCAGCAGCTGAATAATTTTTCTGAAATTATTCATCAAAAAAGCCAGCCGAGAGAGACCGGCTTTTTTGTTTGCAGGATTTGTTACGTAACATGTTACGTAACAAATTAAAAACCGCCGGGGCATTGCCGCCGGCGGGGTGGAATCCTGAATCAGGATCACTTGTTTGTATAAGGAAGGATAAGCATGACCAGGAGATAAACGATGGCTATGCCGAGCGAGCCATAGCAAGAAAATTTCGCATAAATTTCGTTTTTCATCCCAAAATATCCTCCTTATCTGTTCTCCCTCTTCATCAAGGCGCATGGGTTGGTTGCAGTAAGCTTATATTTGGCCAACCTCTTGCGCGTCCGGCGTCATTCGGCCGTGCATGAGATCCCATTGCGCTTCCCGGATTTTTTGAGAGGAATGATTACTTGATTCCGGCATAGGAATGATCTGGTCGCCTTTCACAATTTCAATTGCGTATTTACGGGGCATAAATTATTCCTCCTTTCAAAAAAGATCAAGTTGTTTTTGGTTGTTAAGGTGCAATGTTATTCCAAACCGCTTTCTTCGTAAGTTTTCCCGGCTCTTCGCTCTTCTCTTAATTGATGCCGTCGAGAGCTTTTTACAATCCAGTCTTCGTTGGTTTTCGGCTTAATTATTTCCTGCCTGATTCTGTCGAACCATTCTTGTTTTTCGCTGGACGGCTGGCCGGGCTTCAATATGCCGAATTTTTCCTTGAGGAGAATAAGTCTGGTTGCGATTTCGACCAGTTGTTCGTAATTCGGATTTTCCGGAGTAATTTTTTCCCAATTTAGCCTTTTCTCGACATCAAGAACGATATACCCAAGAACCTTTTCATCAATTTGTTCCGGATTTGCTCTTTCTTTTTCCAGAGTATTAGTCATTTTAATCTCCCCAATACTTTATTTTTCTCACTATAACTAATTTTCATCTTGAACGCAAGCTGGCGAATTTCACCATCCGCTCAAAAAGCCACTTCGGGCACTTGCCATAATCGAGAGTAAATGTGGCAATTCCGCGTTTGAACATACTATCACTATATCACTGTAATTTATTATTAGCAAATTTGTTTTATATAAATAAAAAAACAAAACCTCTCGCTACCTTTTGGGAGGTTTTTAAAAAATACGAAATATATTGTTTTTTAGCTAGTCGTTTGTGTTGCCCATCATTGAGAACTTCCAAAAGACCATATACAGTGCCGCGAGACCAACAAGGTCATAGATGATCCGAGTCAGAGCGGACATATCGCCGAATATAGCTGCAACCAGATCAAACTTGAAAAAGCCGACCAATCCCCAATTCAAACCGCCGATGATCACGAAAATCACCGCGATCCAGCTTGCAGAATTCATTTTTTTCATTTTTGTTTCACCTCCATTCCTTGAGAATATCTTAGCATAAAACAAACCCTGACGTCACGTCGGGGTTTGTTTTATTGACTACTTTTCTTCTTCCGGGCCGCAAGAATGGCCGCAACAAGAGCAGTCGCAGTGTGATTCTTTTTCATCCGAACCGCATTTGCAACTTTCCATCTGTTCGCCGCATTTTGGGCATTTGTCTTCCATATTTTTGTTCAATATTTAGCTTTGATTATACTTATTTTTCCTTCTCCTTTTCTTATTACGTTCGCTTTGCCATCTTTTATTTCAACCAAGGTCGATGGCAAGGACTTTATTTTACCACCGTTGATATAAAAGTCAATGTCATCTCCAAAATAATTTTTTGCTTCCGCGATTGTTTGTGCTGGATTGGCACTTTCAGGATTGGCGCTGGTCGAGATCAAAGGGCCGGTTTTTTTGAGCAAATTGACTAAACTTTTCTTTTTGGGAACGCGAAAAGCCAAAGTTTTTATTCCCCGGTGGAGATATTCAAATTTCTTGGCCTTAACCGGCAAAATCACGCTGACTTTTCCCGGCCAGAGTTTTTTGAGAATATTTCTTGTTGCGCGATCCAAGTTTATATTAAATAAAGCCAAATCTTCAATTGAGCCGATGAGAACAATAAACGGCTTTTTGGCATTGCGTTTCAGTATTTTGTATGTCCGAGCGACGGCTGTTTTTGAAAACGCCGAAGCCGCGACGCCATAAATCGTATCGGTGGGAATGACGCCGATCTTGTCGCTTTTTTTTATTATCGATTCGATTGTTTTCATGCTATAGGCCGTTGAGTCCGGAAGTGATAGTTCGCAGAAAATAGGGGATCACAAAGGCCAGGGCAATGAGCGGCAGGACAAACGTCACGACGGTTCCAATCATCGTCCAAAGGAACATTTTATAGGTTTTTTGCGCCAAAATACGTGTTTCTTCAATTTTTTGTTCCATTTGGTTCAACTTTTCCAGTAAGTCTTGTTCCATATATTTTTTTTATTTGTTAAACTTCGCTAAAAGAAGTTAAGCTCTCAACGATTTTTTGCAGGCTTTCCCAGTCGTGAATCGAAACCGAGAAAACTTCGGGGTTGATTTTTTTCATTTGGGAAATTTTTTCGCGAGCCGTTTCGTTGGATATCAAATCAGATTTTGTGAGGAGCACGATCTCTTTTTTTTGCGTCAATTCCGGATTGAAATCTTCGAGCTCTTTTCGGACGATCGCGTAGTCTCTCGCCGGATCGTCTGATTCCAGGGAAATGCAGTGAAGGAGCATTTTTGTCCGCTGAATATGTTTTAAAAACTTTATTCCCAGGCCTTTGCCGCGGGAGGCGCCTTCGATGAGTCCCGGAATATCAGCGATGACGAGATCTCCCAAGACGCCGAGATTGGGCTCAAGCGTCGTGAAAGGATAGTTGGCGACCCGAACTTTCGCATTGGTGAATTCATTGAGGAGGCTTGATTTTCCGGCGTTGGGAAGTCCGATGAGTCCGATGTCAGCGATCAGCCGGAGTTCAATGGCGAATTCAAATTCTTCGCCGGGGTCTCCTTCTTCATATTCTTCCGGAGTGGTGTTTCGGGAGGAGCGAAAATTGAAATTTCCTTTTCCGCCCAAGCCGCCTTTGGCAGCAAGAAAATTTTCTCCGATTTGGGTTATTTCGGAATATTCGTCTGTTTTCAAATTATGGAGCACGCAGCCGACCGGGATCGTCAAAATCAGATCTTTCCCGTTGTGACCCGTTGATTTGTCCGCTTTCCCATTTCTTCCTTCAGGCGCGAAGCGTTCCCGCTTGCTTTTGTATTTGTTGAGTGCCGTCAGGTCGGAAACACCGAAGAAAATGACGTTCCCGCCGCCGCCGCCTCGTCCGCCGGTGGGTCCGAGGCTCATTTTGGTCTTATTGAAGGCAACCACGCCGTCGCCGCCCTTTCCGGCCCGGACAAAAATTTTTACTTCATCGGTGATCATAAAAGTGTTTTTCGGTTGCCCGGGTAGGATTCGGACCTACGGTGGAGGCTTCAAAGGCCCCTGCCTTACCACTTGGCTACCGGGCAGTTAGTCTTTCACTATTTTCCCTCCGAAAATGTCGGCGGCTTCTTGCAGGAGGCCTTTTTTCTCTTTGAAATCAGGATGCTGGGCGGAAAAATCTTTTTCGGTGATGGGCTTGAGCTTCAAATCAATGCCCGTCATCTTATCAATTGCTTTTTCGATTGTCAACCGGTTTTGCGTATCGGAAATTTTGTCGTTGTAGAAAGAATATTTTGTGCGAAGAAACAGATATTTCCCTTCAATAAGAACCGGCTGGCACATCTTGAGAACGGAGGAGAGAGAATGATTGTAGCTTTTGAGAGAATTGATGATTTCTTGCCAGTTGAAAATGACAAGGTCAAGATCAGCGGAATTATTTTTATTGGTTGTTTTTGGTTTTTTTGTTGAAATTGTTTTTATTTGAGATTTATCAGCACTATTTTTTTCTTCAACTTTTGGGGCGGGGGATTGCGGTTTATCTATAATTTCATTTCTGCTATCCTCCAAGAGCTCGGCTCTTGGAGATGATGGGTTTTGCGAGGCTATCTTAGCTATACTTACCTCGAGAAAAAGCTGAGGGATCGGGCTGGATTTGAACTTTTCCGTATTTTCTTGAAGAATATTGATAAAATTCAAAATTTCCTCTGTTTCGACGCTTGCGATTTGTTTTTTTATCTGCCCAAGCCTTTCTTTTGTGATTTCGTACGATAGTTTTTGCCCCAGATCGGGGTTTATTTTCAAAACCAACATCTGCCGCAAATAGTTGAGCAGGGATTTCGCAAAATTTTTGAAATCGATCCCTATTTCGTGAAGTTCTCCGATCTTTGAAAAAACCTCGGCGTATTTTTTTTGGATGACGAGATCGACAAATTCGGCCGTGAATTTTTCCGAAACGGTTCCCAAGATGAATTCAACTTCTCTTGTTGTGATCTTCTTGTCTTCGAGCGCGATGATCTGGCCGAGCAGACTTTCGGCGTTTCGCATCCCTCCTTCTGAAGAAGAGGCGATGATCTCGAGCGCTTCGCGGTCAACCTTCACTTTTTCGAGCTTGGCGATTTCATCAAGACGATTGATAATCTCTTCGATTGTGAGTCGGGTAAAATCGAATCGTTGAACGCGTGAAAGAATAGTCTCCGGAATTTTGTGAACCTCTGTAGTGGCCAATATAAAGACAGCATTGGCCGGCGGTTCTTCAAGAGTTTTTAGCAGGGCATTGAAGGCGCCGCCCGAAAGCATATGGACTTCGTCGATGATATATACTTTGTATTTGAGGGATGATGGCGGCAATTTCACGGTCTCGCGCAATTCCCGAATATTATCCACGCCTGTATTCGAAGCGGCATCGATTTCGATGATATCAAGCGCGCGTCCGTCAAGAATATTCTGGCAAGAATCACATTTGAGGCACGGCTCTCCGTTTTTTAAGCTCGTGCAATTGATGGTCTTGGCAAAAATCCGCGCAATCGAGGTTTTTCCAGTTCCGCGCGGACCCGCAAAAAGATACGCCTGCCCGATTCGCTCCGATTTCACAGCGTTTTTGAGGGTCTGGACGACATGTTTTTGCCCGATCAACTCGCCGAATGTCGCCGGCCTGTATTTTCGATAGAGAGTGGTACTCATAGATGCATTCTATCGCGTTTGAAGTGAAAAATCAAAAGCGAGGCCAGAAAAAACCAACCTCGTTCGAATAAGCGATATAGTGCGGTTTATTTCTTAAACACCCAGAATTTGTAGCCGAGGAAGTTCCATGCCATGACGCAGACGGAAGCGACAACGGCGGAGACACTGGCCCAGGTTTTCACTTTTATTCCGCCCATCGGTCCAATGACAATCACGAGAAAACCCGCGACGGCGGCGTTCAAGATGAGTCCAATTATGCTGATTATTATAAACTGGCCAAATTCTTTTCCCGTTTCCTTCGTGTCAACTTTTTTGAAAGTCCAAATCTTGTTCCAAAGATAGCTGTTTGTAACGGCAAAGGTGAAAGAAATCACTTTGAAGGCGATATAGGCGACTCCGACAGCCGTTCCCGACAGAAAAATCAACAGATTCAGGATGCCGATGTCAACGGCAAAATTGGCCGCGCCGACGCATCCGAATTTCGCGATTTGAAAAATTATTTTGATATACTTTGACAGAAAATAGCCGATAGCCACTCCGACTGCTGCAAGAACGGTAAAAGCTATTGCGATGACAACCCCTTTGCTGGCTGACATCTGAATGTTCATATTTTTGAGCACGACCGGAAGAAGCGCACCGAAGATGAGGCCATTGATGGCTCCAAAGAGAATGTCTCTTCCACTTAGTCGCTGGACTTGGTTTGTTTTTGCCATTTTTTTGTTTTTTGTTTTTATTGTAAATTACTTAGATAGAGGATTTGCCTATTTCGGTGCGAAGCTTGTCAACATCCGGCGTCCATTCGTCCATAAGGTCGACTTCCAGCTTGCCGTCACGCCCGAGATTGTCTTCCATGGTTTGGGCGACTTTTTTTTCGGGTTGATCTTCATTTTCAAGACTTTCCGAAGAAAATACGCCCGAACCTTTTTTCACAAGATTTTCGATCGCCGCCCAGACTGTTTCGCTGTCCCGCGGCACCACGATCGTCACTTCGTCGCTCATATCGGCTTTGAAATAGGTGACAGAGGCGAGAAGAACGCGATATACTTTTCCTTCGGCGATGACGACGAAATTCCCAAGATCATCCTGACTGACGATACCAATCACTCTTTTTCGTTCAATAGGACCGATCTGCTTATAAACAAAAGAACCGTCCGGAGTGATCGTGAGTTTCAGCATATCGCCCTCGACCAGCTTCGATTTGGAAGCATAGTTGGCCGGGACGGGATACTGCTTTCCGTCGGTTCCAATCATGACTTGTCCGTCAAAAACTCCTTCGACGATCTCTCCTTCCTCATCTGAAGTCGGAGCGACTGTCCGGCGGGAGGTCTTTCCCGACGGGCCTTCAATCTGAGATAGCATCGCCCGCGCGGACGCAATCGTCCGTTCGGCGCCTGCGATCATTTCGCGAATTGCGGCAATCTTTTGAAGTTCTCGATCTTTTTCGTTGGTTTTCTTTTTTGGCATGTATTTCTTTGCGGTTGCTTTGGCATGTTGGATGCTGGTCAAACCAAAAATCCCCCTATTCCGAAACAACTGCTTTTTATTTGTATTTTTGTATTACTCTTTGATTATACAATTGCTTTCAAAACCGCGCAAGAAGGCAAATTTCAGGGATGTTGTGGATAAGTCCGGGCCTTTTTTGGACACATCTTGACAAAAAATATCGGCGTGCTATTTTATTATTACTTAGAATATCTAATAATTAGGTAATAAAATAAATATTATGAAAAAAAGACCGATCACTGAAAAAATCATATCCCTGATGTTTAATATGGGGAGGGCGATCAAAAAACAATGCCTCAAGAACAGCAGGCGGCCAGGTGGGCTTTCCATACTTCAGATCGAGGCGCTGTGGTTTGTCAGGGAGGGAAAAGAGGTGCTGATGAAGGATTTGGCGAGCCATCTTTTCATTGCGCCGCCCTCGGCGACATCTCTTACTGACGACCTTGTGAAAGCGAAGCTAGTGGCCAGATCTGAAGACAAAAAAGACAGACGGACGACCGCCATCTCCTTGACTCCGAAAGGCAGACGGTCACTCGCGAATTTTTTGAAGAAAAAAATGGATAAAGCCAAAAAGCGAATAGATAAATTGACATATTCAGAAAAAAAATCCATGCTTAGGATTTTGGAGAAAATTTCAAAAACTAACGACTAATGAATAACCGGAATGAATAAAAATATTTTTAGCGCGAGTCTCATTGCCATTTTGGTGATCGGGGGGATCGTGGCCAGTTTTCTTTATAACAACATGTCCAAACGTCCCGATTACTCGACTTTTCAAGTCAAAAAGGGGAATATCAAGAACTTGCTCGATCTGGATGGAAAGATCGCGCCTCAAAACGACGCTGAACTGGGTTTTGAAAGAGGCGGAAAAATCACGAAGCTGACCCAAAAAGTCGGAGATTTTGTGAAATCCGGAACGGTTCTGGCCTACGCAAATGCGGCTGATCTCAAGGCGCAATACAACCAATCCGTAGATCTCGCAAAAAGTTCCCAGGCTGATCTTGACCAATATAGAGAACTCTACAAAAAAGAAAAAGCCAAGCTCGAATCACTCAAAAAAACCGCCACGGCCAATTCGGCGGACAAAAAGGCGCAAAAAAAGCAGATTGAGGCCAGCGAAGCGCAAATTGTTTCCCAGGAAGAAAAAGTTGCAGCCGCTTTTTCCAATATTGAAAATGCCAGAGCGCAAATCGACAAAACCATTATCACCGCTCCCTTTGACGGTGTTGTTTCAAAACAGGACATTGAAGAAGGGGAAGTGGCGCAGTCCAATATTGCTATCATCACTCTTTCCAGCCGGGATTCGTTCAAAGTCGAAGCTTATGCCTCTGAAATTGATGTTCGGCATATCCATGTCGGAGACTCTGCTCAAATTGTTTTGAATGACGGATCGGGACGCGTTTTTGACGCTGAAATAAATTCGATAGACCCGACGGAAGACCTGATCAACAATGTTTCGAACTATAAAGTGACGTTCAATTTCCGGGAAAATATTTCCGATCTGCGCTCGGGCGTGGGCGCCGGCGTGTCTGTCGCGGCGGAGAAGAAAAACGATGTCCTGCTTATTCCCCGGGAGGCCGTCTTCGAGGAGGGGGGAAAGAAATTCGTGTATATATCAAAAAACGGCTTAAGAGAAAAGAAAGAAATCCAAACCGGCATATATGGAGCCGATAATATGGTGGAAGCGGTATCGGGCCTTTCATCCGGGGACAATGTTTTTGAACTAAATAAATAAGCTTTCAATATATTCATATGGAAAATAATAATAACGAAAAACAACCGGACAAAAATAGTTCCAGCCGGAACAGACTGATGATACTTGCCCTTTTCACATTTTTAATTGCCGGGGCGGTGGCCCTCGTCTATCTTTCTTTGTCGAAGAGCCGGGTATATGTCGAAAAATCATCCATGGAGGCTCCGGCAACGGATCTGTCTTCGCAAAGCGGGGGAACTTTGCAAAAATTGTTCGTCAAAGCCGGCGATAATGTCGAGGCGAATGAATCTGTCGCCCAAATCGGAAATGATATCGTGAAAACGAAAAACGGAGGGATTGTTCTTTCCGTCAAAAATGACATCGGAAAAAATTTTTCTCCCGGAGAAGCGGTCGCGAGCATGATCGATCCCGCGGATCTTCGGGTTGTCGCGAAGGTGGAAGAGAACAAAGGTTTGAGTGAAATCAAAGTCGGCCAGAAAGCCGTTTTCACGGTGGACGCTTTCGGGTCAAAAGAATATTCGGGGGTCGTTGACGAGATCAGCCCCACGGCCAGAAGCGGGGACGTGGTGTTTAATATTTCCAGCGCCCGAGAACAGCAAGAATTCGATGTGAAAATCCGTTTCAGTGTTTCCGATTATCCGGAACTCAAAAATGGCATGTCGGCCAAAGCCTGGATATATAAGGACTAGCCAATATGCTCAAGAAACTGAAAAGAGCAAAAGATAATCCTGACAATTTCCGCTGGCTGATCATGTTGACGGTCATCGTCGGAACATTTCTCGGGAGACTGGATCAGACGATCGTCAATCTGGCTCTGCCGAAAATAATCGGAGAATTTAATATCACGGTTTCATCCGCCGGATGGATCGTTACCGCCTATATTCTGGCCAACGCGATCTTCGTGCCCATTTGGGGGAAACTGGGCGATACGATCGGGAGAAAAAAAATTTATATTCTGGGTTTTTCCATATTCATTTTCGGTTCAGTCTTGGCGGGTCTCGCTTGGAATTTCAGTTCGATGATAGTTTTCAGAGTTGTTCAGGCGATCGCGGTATCGGCGGATTATCCGACCGCTATGGCGATCATTGCCGTTACGTTCAAAGAAGGAAAAGAAAGAGCCCAGGCTCTTGGCATCTGGTCGGCCTCTTTCGCGGCGGCGTCCGTTTTCGGACCGCTCGTCGGCGGACCGCTTATTGATAATTTTGGCTGGCGCAGCGTTTTTTTGGTCAACTTGCCCGTGGGAGTCATCGGTCTTTTCATGGCTTTGATATTCATCAAAGAATCCGTTTCTGAAAAAAAGACGGTTAAGTTCGACTGGTGGGGAGCGATAACGCTCGGAGCGTCTCTTTCGGCGCTGGTTCTGGTTCTCGACAAGGGCTTGGAATGGGGATGGCTTTCTCCCAATAGCTTT
>JAZDKQ010000008.1:0-8783 GCA_043802865.1 Candidatus Moraniibacteriota bacterium | reverse complement strand
CTCCGGAAAGTCAACTGGCCGACTCGCGAGCAAACGATCAAATACACCGCGCTCGTGGTGGGATTGAGTTTGGCAGTGGCCATATTTCTCGGGGCACTCGACTATTTGTTCGAATATATAATAAAAGTATTTGTTATTAAATAAGATGGCGAAACAAACCCAGCATCACGGCCGCGCGTGGTACGCGATCCATACCTATTCCGGATATGAGGACAACGTGGCCAAAAATTTGAGGCAAAGGATTGAATCCCTCGACATGCAAGACAGGATCTTTGACGTGATGGTGCCGAAAGAAAATCAGATCAAGATCAAGAACGGGAAAAGAACGACGATCGAAGAAAGGATTTTTCCGGGATATGTTCTCGTGGAAATGGTCGTCACGGATGATTCATGGTATGTCGTCAGAAACACTCCGAACGTCACGGGTTTCATCGGGCTTGGAACGACTCCGACGCCGATAGCGCAGGCGGAAATTGATTCGATGAAGAAGAGAATGGGCGTGAACGAGCCGAAATACAGGATCGATGTCGTCAAGGGCGACGCGGTGAAGATCATTGACGGCCCGTTCAAGGAATTCGACGGAAAAGTGGACTCGGTGGATGAAGCGCGCGGAAAGATCAAGGTGCTGGTTTCAATATTTGGACGTGAAACACCGGTGGAACTCGACTTTTTACAGATTAAGAAATTATAAATTTATGGCAAAGAAAATTAAAACAGTTGTAAAGCTCCAAATAAAAGCCGGTCAGGCCAATCCTGCTCCGCCGGTCGGTCCCGCACTCGGACAACACGGACTCAATATTCAGGAATTTTGCGTGAAATTCAATGAAGCGACGAAAGACAAAATGGGACAGGTGACGCCGGCTGAGATCACGGTATACGAAGACCGCTCGTTTGATTTTGTCCTGAAAACTCCTCCCGCGGCCAATCTTCTCAAAAAAGCGGCCAATATCGAAAAGGGCGCGGCCGATCCATTGAAGCAAAAAGTCGGGACGGTGACCAAAGCCCAGGTTCGCGAGATCGCTGAAATGAAAATGCCGGATCTCAACGCGAATGATGTCGAGCAGGCTATGAAGATCATCGAAGGAACGGCAAGATCGATGGGTATCAAAGTTGAAAACTAATCATCAATTCCAATGAATATAACTGAAGCAATCGCAGAAATAAAGAAAAACGCCAAGGCCAAGTTCGACGAATCCGTCGAGGCGCACATCAAGTTTGATATTGATCCAAAAAAATCCGATCAGCAAGTGCGAGGCGTGGCCCAGTTGCCGCATGGAACCGGAAAATCGGTGAAGATTTTTGTTTTCACGACGACCCAAAAGAAAGAAGCCGAAGAAGCCGGCGCGGAAGTTGTCGGAGGAGAAGAATTGATAGACAAGATTCGGACAACGGGAAAGATCGACGCCGATGTCGCGATCGCGACTCCCGAAATGATGCCCAAACTGGCGACAATTGCCAAAATTCTCGGTCCTAAAGGTTTAATGCCGAACCCAAAAAGCCAAACAGTGACTCCGAAAGTGAAAGAGGTTATTGAGTCCTTAAAAAAGGGGCGCGCCGATTTCAAAAACGACATTTCGGGAAATGTCCATCAGGTGATCGGAAAAGTCTCTTTTGAAGACGCGAAACTGGAAGAAAATTTCAAAATTTTGCTCGAAGCGGTGCGAAAAGCCAAACCGGAAGGGGCGAAAGGGAAATTCATCAAAAATATTTCCATTTGCTCGACTATGGGCAAAGGAGTGAAAATTGATTTGTAGAGTTTTTGAAAAAATCGAGAGTGACGAGCTCTTGATTTTTATTGGCTTGTTTTTCAGCTTATGAAAGAAAACAAAAAGATCATTATCGGTCTGGTTGGCGAATCCGGATCCGGAAAAGACACGGTGGCCGACTATCTCGAAGAAAAATACGGCGCGATCCTCGTGCGTTTTGCCGACCCTCTTCGCGAAACTTTGAGCCTCTATGTCCAGAACTTTTCCCGCGAGGATCTGCAGTGGTTTTTTTTGCCCTCAGAAACAGATTCGGAAACAAAGTTCTTTCCGAGGCCCTGCGAAAAAAAATAGATCCGATTGAAGAGGGGATCGTATTCATCAATGGAATGCGGGTGCCGGAAGACTATGATTTTGTCAAAAGCTTTCCAAATTCCTTTGTCGTCTATGTGACCCTTGATCAAAAATCGCGCTGGGAAAGAATATACAACCAAAAAGAAAAATCGGACGGCAAAGTCAGCCTTGAAAAATTTCAGGAAATGGAGAAAGCCGAGATTGAGGTCAGTATTCCCAAAATAGGGGAAAAAACCGATTTTCGCATCGAAAACACGGGAACGAAAGAAGAACTTTTTGCGCAAGTCGACGAACTTATCCACAGCCTTCAAAATTCTATTGACAAAATTCAGGGTTGAAGTAGAATTCAATTCAGAAACAGGTTAAACTGAAAAATTTCAGCTTATGTCAGTACCAAAACAGCATCACACAAAAGGAAGAAGAGATCGCCGGAGAATTCGCTTCAAGATCGAAACGAAAACTTTGGCCTCCTGTTCGCATTGCAAAAAAATGATCAAGTCGCATATGATTTGCCCCTACTGCGGATACTACAAAGGAAAGGAAGAAGTAAAAATGGCCAAAAAAGCAAAAAAGAAACCGAAAAAATAAGCGTAATAATCAATAAAATATAATAAAATAATCCTGTTGGATTGTGTTCAAAGCGCAACTCCGATGAAACTTCGGGGGATCTGGCAGAAGCAAAAAATGAAAAACGAGACTATGGGGAAGGAGGTCTGTACTTTCGGAGTGCATCTCACTCTTGACGGATACGGGGGCAATCCCGAGAAGCTCAATGATCCGGAACTGATGAGTCGGATTCTCAATGAGCTTCCTGATGAATTGGGAATGGACAAGCTCACGAAGCCGGTCGTAAAATACGCCGAGCCGCGGCACATGAAGGACAGCGGCGGATATTCCGGCTTTGTAATGATCGTCGAATCTCACATCAGCATCCACACTTTTCCTAAGAAAAGATACGTGAGCATCGACGTCTATACCTGCAAGGACGAAATGGACAAAGATATGGTCGAAAAATATTTTCGCGATGTATACGAACTTCAAGAGGCGGAAGTCCAGTTTTTCAAACGCGGGCTGAAGTTTCCCAAGGTTGATCTGGCGTAGACAGAATTGTTTTTGGCGTACAGACTGATGGCAAAAAAACACGAAAATTATTGGGAATTGGTCTGGGCATTGGCTCGAACCGATTTCAAGTTGCGCTACCACGGTTCGGTTTTGGGATATGTCTGGGCGCTTCTCAAGCCCCTTCTCACTTTCCTTATCCTCAACTTTGTTTTTTCGACGATCTTCAATCCGAAAAGTTCGGGCATTCAGCATTTTTCTCTCCAGCTTCTCACTTCCATCATGCTCTTCAACTTTTTTTCCGAGGGCACGATGTCGGGGCTGAACTCGCTTCTCGGGAAAGCGTCCCTTGTCACGAAAATATATGTTCCGCGCTGGACGATCGTTATCGCTTCGACGATCAACGCGACGCTCATATTCGGGATGAATCTCATTATCATCGCCGTTTTTTTTGTTTGGTACGGTTTTTGGCCCGGGATTCCCGCCATTCTTATGTTTCTTTTTTTCATCCTCCTCACTTTCATTCTGATCCTTTCGTTCGCTTTCATTGCCGCGCCGCTCTATGTGAAGTTTCGCGATCTCTCCCAAATTTGGGAGGTGGCGATCCAGGCTCTTTTCTACGGCTCGCCGATCGTTTATCCTTTGCAGATCATTCCCGCGAAATACCACACGATTCTTTTGGCCAATCCGATCGGCTTCATCATTCATTTCAATAAACTGGCTCTGACGGAAAGCCACTATCCCACGCTCACGCAAATCAGCGTCTTCTCCGTGCTCGTTGTGATTTTGTTTTTCGTGAGCCTTTTTGTTTTTCGGAAAATGGAACCCAAAATCGCGGAGAATATATAAAAAGAATAAAGACAAAGCATTGTTTGATCGAAAAGTCCTGACAAAAATAAAGCGCAGAATTCCAAGATGTCTGCTTCCGCTCAGCATGGTATTGTATAGAAACTGGATGAGATTTTATTGCCGATGGGTCGGTTTGAGCGATAGTCAATACAAAAAAAGAACGGGTTGTCGTTATCTTCCTCCTGCCACTCTGCGCTATCGGGTCCATGGTTCTCCGTTGATTGACAGTTATCTCTATATTGGGAAAAAGAGCAGCGAGGATATTTTGAGCGCTTTGGCTAAAATTGGAAAAAATATGCGCTCTTTCGAAAAAATTCTGGATTTTGGTTGCGGTTCAGGACGCACTCTGATAAATTTTTTTGAGCTCTATCCGGAAATAAAATTTTTCGGGACAGACATAGATCCAGAGGCGATTTCCTGGTGTCAGAAAAATTTGCGTTTTGCTCAGTTTAGTACAAACAAGCACTTGCCAGAACTCGCATATCCTCCGGCTACATTTGATTTTGTTTACGCTGTTTCGGTTTTCACCCATCTTGATGAGGATTTTCAATACAAGTGGCTGGAAGAACTCAAACGAGTCACAAAGCCGGGCGGGATCATGCTTCTCACTTTCCACGGTGAACATTGCTGGCAAAATTTGGAGAAGGAAGAGATTGAAGAGCTCAAGAACAAGGGATTTCTTTTTCGCAAACCATTTCTTCTGAAAGGAATTCTTCCTGATTGGTATCAAACCGCTTTTCATTCCGAAAAATATATCCGGGAAAATTATGTGAAATATTTTGAATTGCTTGATTATTTGCCGAGAGGATTGAATAAGCATCATGACATCGCAATTTTCAAACGAACTTAAAAAATCAAAATGCTAAAAAACAAATACAAAATTGCCGCCATCGCGATCTGTCTGGTTTTTTTCGCTCTCGCCCTTTTTTCGAGCGCCGGTTTTTACCCCGTTAGAAATCTCATCGATAATATTTTATGTGTTGCGAATATTGGTGATTCTTGCGAGGGAATTTCTAACGGGGTAAAGTGGGGAAATCTCAAATATTCCGGCAACGGCATCATCGCGGACGAAATTCCGCATATCGCCAGCGGATATTACTATCTCACAACCAATCGATATTTTATCAATCCCGAGCATCCGCCGCTCGTGAAAGACGTCGCGGGACTGGGCGAAATGGCGGCGCGTCCGGCTTTTCCGGATATAACCAATGTTGAGACCCGGCCGGACAACTTCGAGCGCTACAAGTATCCGTTCGCGGGAACCGATTTCCCGGCTTTTCTGGAAAAATCCAACACCCAAGCCTATTTCGGTCAAATGTTTCTTTTTCATCCTCAAAACAACCCTGACGCGATCGCTTTTTGGGGGCGCCTGGCTGTCATATTCACGAACACGCTGCTGCTGTTCTGGCTATTTTCAATAGTATCAAAGATCTGGAATCCGAGGGCGGCGCTAGCCGGACTTTTTTTCATCGCGGTTTCCCAATTTTCCATCGCTCACGGATCTTTCGTGGTGATCGACTTTATGTCGGGACTTTTGTCCATGATCGCCGTGGCGGCTTTTAGCCTCTATCTCAAAAAATATGCCGAGGGCAAGGCCAATATTTGGTTTTTTCTGGCCGCGTCCGCGACTCTTGCGCTCGCCGAACTTTCCAAATTTTCTTCGGTCATTCTTTTTCCCGCGCTATTCCTCGGCGGATTGATTTTCATCATCGCGGTGAAAAGATCGTGGAAAGATTTTTTCAAGTTCATCGGACTGTACACAGCGCTTGTGGCGATCGCGACATTCCTGATCGCGGCTTTCTATATATTCCATGTCTACAAAATGGACAACAGCGCCATGGTCCAGCAATTGTGGGACAACTTTCCCTACAGCGCCCTTCCGCAGGCTCTGATGGGCATTCTCGCGCCTCTGGTGTCATTCAGCCTGCTCACCAAAGGTCTGGCTGAATATCTGAACGGGGTGCTGATGGTCATGGGGCGGATGGCCGGGTCTTCTCAAATCACATATTTCATGGGACAAGTACATGGCAACGAAGGAGCGGGGCCGTGGTATTTTCCAATTCTGTATTTCACGAAATTGTCTCTTGGATTTTTGCTTTTCAATCTTTTGGCTCTGGCGCTGATCATAAAAAAGTTTTTTGCCGGCAAGAAAAAGGTGTTCGTCAGATTCCGGGGCTTCGCTTCCAATCCGTTCGCTCTTTTGCTCCTCGTGTTTGGATATCTATATATGACTGAAACTCTTTCTTCGACCTTTCAGATCGGCCTTCGGCATATCGTGCCGGTCATCATGGCGGCAGCCTTGCTGACAGGCAGGGGAGTGGATATTTTCTGGGAAACAAATATCTGGAAAAAAATCAGACTCAAGCACGTATTTATGACAGTCGGGGCGCTGATGATCGCGTCGGTTTTCTGTTCTTTCCCCTTTTATTTGAGCTATTACAACGCGCTGGGCGGGGGAACGGAGAACGGATACAAAATTGCCACCGATTCCAACTATGACTGGGGCGGGTCGGATGTCCGGAGATTGGCCAAATGGACGCGCGACAACAATGTTCACGACATATATACCGATTTTTTTGCCGATGTGGCGCTACCGTACTATCTCGGAGACGGCCAGAGAAGCTTCAATATCGAATACGACGCAATGCCGCCGCCGGGATCGCTCATCGCTGTGTCGAACTACAAATATATGAACAATGTTTTCAATAGATGGATACCGGAGGACCGGAAATACAGCATACTGGAGAAAAACCTGATCGCGAGGATCGGCCCGACGATATTCGTTTTCAAAGTGCCGGGAAAATGATATGGAAAAAATAAAAGTTTTTTTTGCGAGATTTGAAAAATATCTCATTTGGTCGATTTTGGTTTTGTCCGCGGCGCTCCGTGTATATCAGATCAATGATCGCGATTTTTGGTATGACGAGGCTTTCACGGGCGTCACGGTGAAAGCGAACTTTCACGATATGATGGCGATGACCATCAAGGATGTTCATCCACCGCTCTACTATATTTTCGTCAAATATTTCTCTTTCTTTTTCGGATACAGCGTTTTCGGAATCCGCCTTTTTTCGGCCGTTTTCGGCGTGCTCGGCGTTTGGGCGGTATATATTTTTACGAAGGAATTGTTCGGCAGAAGAGCGGCAATATTCGCGGCGCTCGTTGCGGCGATCTCCCCGTTCGCGATTCAGTATTCGCAGGAAGCCCGGATGTACGCGATGTTTGTTTTTTTGATCACAATCGCTTCATATTTTTTCGTGAAAGCCCTGAAGACCGAAAAAACAAAATATTATCTTTTGTGGGGAGCGGTTTTGGGGGCGGCCTGCCTCACGCACTATATGGGCCTCATTTTTTCGGTCATATATCTGCCGGTATTCATTACATGGAAGATCATCGGCGAAAAAATATATGAAAAAAATATCAACTGGCAGATGATCAAAGATTTTCTGCCGAGCAAAAAACTTTTGGCCGGATACGGTGCGGCTTTGCTTGTTTTTTCGCCATGGCTGACCACTTTTTGGTATCATCTGACCCATATGGGAAACAATTTGAGCTGGATCGTACCGGCGAGTTTCGGAGACATTTTCTGGAACATCCAAATGTTCATTTTCGGGACGCCCAAAGGTGAAATGTCGGCCGGGATGCCAAACCCAAACGAATTCTATGGCGTCGCCAATAACACCGCTGTCACGGTGCTGGTCATTTTTTTGGTCGGCATCACCATTTTTCTTTTCAAAAAAAGAAAGGACAAAGAAAAAATTTCGGCCGTGCTGATTCTTTCGGCCGGTTTTTTGTTTGTCGTGTACGCGCTGTCTCTTTTTGGAGAAAACTACTTTGTGGCGCGCTATCTCGTGCCGGCGGCTTATTTCATTTTCGTCTATTTGGGACTCTGGCTCGCGAGCGTGCGCCTTCGCACCGCCATCTACGCCATGGCGATATATATAACGCTGATGTTCACCTTTCAGCCATACTACTATTCCCAAGGTTGGAACGAGCTCAAAAAAGATCTGCCGAAATATCAAAACGACAATTTCTATATTCTGAATTCCTTTGACTATGTCATCGGGAAATACTATCTCGGCGCCGACCATTTGACGCTGTACAACATCGACTGGCCCCCATACAATCCGGATTATTGGGCGGCGATCGGTCCGACTCTGAAAAGAACGGAAAATTTGAGCGACCTCCGAAACGACAAAAACGGGCTCATCATCTTCAACGGCCAGCCGGACAAAAAATACAGGGACGACAAATCTTTCGACCCGAAAAAATTCGTCCTAGTAGCCCAATACAAAAACATCCAGCTCTACCGCTTCACGAATTGAACTCTTGCCTTCATTTTATTTTTTGGTATAATAAAATTGTTTTTAAGCTTCCTTAAGGAGGAAGAACGAAAATGAGGAGGGTATTTTTGTTTTTATTTTTTCTTGTTCTCGGAACATTTGCTTTTTCCGCGGATTTTTCTTGTGCGGCCGGGCCGACATATCCCGGCACGACAATTTCCACTCCGACGACATGGACGAAGGAAAACAGCCCATATATTCTGCGCTACAAGCTGACCGTCAATAAAAAACTGATCATTGAGCCGGGCACGATCATCAAATTTGCTTCTTCAGCAACGGGGATCGAGATGCTGGCGGAAATTTCCGCTGTAGGCACGGAAGAAGAAAAAATAGTTTTCACTTCCATCCACGACGATTCGGTCGGCGGAAACTCGGATGTGGGGAGCGAAAGAGCTTCCAAGTGGGGCGACTGGGACAAGATCAACGCGAGCCCGTATTACGCGGCGAAATTTGAAAATGTGATCGTGTCATACGC
>JAZDKQ010000007.1:0-4265 GCA_043802865.1 Candidatus Moraniibacteriota bacterium | reverse complement strand
GAAACAAAAAAACCGATCAAAACCTCGCGGCTTTCGTGGGACGAGACTTTTATGAATCTAGCTCTGCTTGTTTCCAAACGAGCGGCATGTAAATTTCATGAAACGGGCGTTGTTTTTGTTGATAAAAACCACAGGATCATCTCGCTTGGATACAACGGTCCGACAGAAGGAGATGAGCATTGTCTTGAAGTAGGCTGTGCCAAAGTGGATGGCGATCCAAAGACGGGAAAAATCAAGCGCTGCCGCGGATCGCACGCGGAAATTAATGGGATAATCAACTGCCAGGATACAAGAAGATTGCGCGGAGCGACGGCCTATATGGTTTTGTTTCCCTGCTACGATTGCATGAAAGCTCTCAACAACGCCGGTGTAAAAGAAATGGTGTATTTTCAGGAATACACAAGAATTCAAACCGGAGGAGAAAAATTCGAAGAAGAGAATGAAGCCTTGGAGCTGGCGCAAAAAAGAGGAATGACCGTGAGACAGTTTCAACCGAAAAGCGTAATGAGCTTTGCGATTCCCCAAGCAGTCGAATGCGAGTGCTAAATTATAAGCATATGCAAAAAAAACATCCCGAATACCAATATCTGGATCTCATGAAGGATATTTTGGAAAACGGTTCGGACAAAAAGCTTTTTTTGACTCCGGAAGTGCAGGAACAATATAAAAATAAAGGCGAGGAACTGCCGTTCATCCACTCTGTTTTTGGGAGGGTGATTCGTTTTGATCTCAATGATGGTTTTCCGCTTATCACGACAAAAAAAGTTTTTTATCGGGGAATTTTTGAGGAGTTGTTGTGGTTTTTGACGGGTGATTCAAATATCAAATACTTGGTTGACCGGGATGTTCATATTTGGGACGAATGGGCTTGGAAAAAATATCACAAGTATTGCCTCGAAAACGCGCCGGAAAATGATCTGGAACAAGACGCGTTCATCGCGAAACTGAAATCCGAAGCCGAGGACAGTGAATTTGTGAAAAAATGGGGCGACTTGGTGACAATATATGGCCGGATGTGGCGAAAATGGCCGGCGAGCGACGGGCATTTGATCGATCAGCTGGATTATTGCATCAAGGGCCTCAAAGACAAGCCATATCGAAAATCATATTGCGTTTCGGCATGGAATCCGGATTTCATATATGCCATGGCTTCTCCTGAAAACAAAAATGAAGTGCCTCCGTTTTGTCACACGACATTTCAATTCTCGGTCGTGAATGACAAGCTTAACTTGGGAATGTACCAGAGAAGCGCTGATCTTTTTTTGGGAGTGCCGTTCAACATCGCGAGCTACGCACTTCTTCTCCAAATGGTTTCGCAAGTGGTCGGAATTCCGACGGGCGAATTTGTACATTTTTTCGGAGACGTTCATATTTATTCCAATCATTTTGATCAAGTCAAAGAACAGATGGCGCGCGAACCCAAACCTTTTCCAAAAATGAAACTCAATCCGGATGTGAAAAATATTGATGATTTCAAGTTCGAAGATTTCACGCTCGTTGGATATGATCCTCATCCGGCTATCAAAGCGGAAATTGTGAATGTCGGCGGGTCTTGAGCAATTAGGGGAATATGGATTGAAGTAGGTATTTAAATACGTATTTAAATAAGTAATCATATGATTCTTGGTATTAAAGAACTTCATCGCTTGGTCGACGAGCAAAAGCTGGTTGAAAATTTGTGCGAGCGGGAAATGAAAAGCCCCGAAGGCGCGGGATTTGATCTTCAGATGGGAGAAATATTCGAACTTGAAGGTGACGGTTATCTTGGAATCGAAGAAAGAAACACGCCTGAAACAAAATCAGTTGCGAAATATGAAGAAGGGAAAGTCAATTCGTTCGTATTCGAGCCGGGAAAATATTATCTCATCAAAACGATGGAAAAAGTGAATCTGCCGATTGATCTAATGGCAATTATATTCCCGCGCACAACTTTGTTTCGTTCGGGGCTGGCGCTTTTCAACGGGCAAGTTGCGCCGGGATATTGCGGCGAACTGACATTTGGGTTGTGCAATCTCGGTAAATCAAACATCAAAGTTGATCTTGGCGCGAGAGTGGTGCATATCACTTTCCATCAAGTTCTTGGCGAGGGCAACGAGTATCGCGGTCAATGGCAGGGCGGCCGCGTCTCAACGGAGGGAAAAGAAGTTCAAATTTGAGTTCTTTTTGTCTTGAAAAGGAGAGAAAAATGTCAAAATTGGTAGAAGAGAAATATTATCCAGCTATGGATTTTCTGGAAAGTATTGTTAATGTTTTTTGTCAGACATGCGCCACAAAAGATTGCGCTAAATGTGTTTTCTATTATGAAATGATCTCCTCTCGTAAAAAAACTATGAGAGAAACTGGACAAGGAAATCTCTCTTGATATTTTTTCTGACATTACAGCCTCGCATTGTGCGGGGCTTTATTTTTTATATCATTTTTGCTAATATAATTATATGAAATACAAGCTAACAATTGGGATGGAGGTGCATGTGGAGCTTGCGACGGATTCGAAGATGTTTTGCGCGTGCAAAAACGAGCTGGGGTTGGATCGGATTCCAAATGCGAATATTTGTCCTGTTTGCACAGGGCAGCCCGGAGCGCTTCCCGCGGCGAATGAAAAAGCGATCGAATATGTGGTAAGAGTCGGCCTTGCGCTCGGATGCGAGATTGCGAAAGTTTCAAAATTCGACCGCAAAAACTATTTTTATCCCGATCTTCCAAAAGGATATCAGATATCGCAATATGATCAGCCTCTTTGCGCTGGCGGTCATCTTGATGTTGGCGGAAAGAAAGTTGGCATTACGCGCATTCATCTCGAAGAAGACACAGGGAAATTGATCCACCAAAAAGGAAATGACTTTTCACTGGTCGATTTCAATCGCTCGGGCGTGCCACTGATGGAACTTGTGACGGAGCCGGATATCAAATCGGCGGATGAAGCGAAAAAATTCTGCGAACAGTTGCAGCTCATTTTGCGCTACATCGGAATTTCAGACGCGGACATGGAAAAAGGCCAGATGAGATGCGAAGCCAATATCTCTATTTCAGCGAATGAAAAGATGGGCACAAAAGTTGAAGTGAAGAATCTCAACTCTTTCAAAGTTGTTGAAAAAGCAATTAAATATGAGATAAAAAGGCAAGCAGAACTTTTGGATGAGGGGAAAAAAATTGCGCAGGAAACGCGCGGATGGGATGAAGGCAAGATGGTCACTTTTTCGCAGAGAGAAAAGGAATCGGCGCATGACTACCGCTATTTTCCGGAGCCTGATCTGCCGACGCTTGAAATCGGTGGGGATTTTGTTGAAAAGTTGAGAACCGAACTTCCGGAACTGCCGGCGCAAAAGTCGAAAAGGTTTGTCGAGGAATATAAAATTTCTGATTATGACGCTGAAGTTCTGGCGCGCGACAAGAAACTATCCGAATTTTTTGAAGAATCAGTGAGTGAAGCGATGGAATCGGACGAGAGCGGAGAAAAAATAGCGAAATTGACGGCCAATTATATTCTCACCGAGATTAGAAAATACCTGGACGAAAAAACGACGATCAGCGATCTGAAATTGACGCCGGAAAATTTTGGCGAGCTGATGAGCATTATTGACAAAGGCAAGATAAATTCAAGCGCGGCGCAAACGGTTCTCGCGGAAATGATCGAAACGGGCGCCGATCCGGAACGTATCATCGCCGAAAAAAATTTGGCGCAGTTGGATGATGAAGGCGAAATTGAAAATATTGTGAAAAAAATAATTTCCGATAATTCCGATCCGGTCGATGCTTATAAGGCCGGCAAAGAAAACGCCCTGCAGTTTCTTGTGGGGCAAGTAATGAAGGAGACAAGAGGTCGGGTGAATCCGCAAACAGCGACGGATTTGCTCAAAAAATATTTGGCGTAGCAGTACCTTCGAAAAAAGGGGATAAGTTATGTCTGACAATCAGATGTGCTTGATGTGTCCTCGCAGAGAGGATGTGATGGCGTGTTTGAGCATCGATTGCGGTGCATACTCTGTAATCGAGTATTGCGGTATACCTGAGATCTGTCTGGATTTGCTTTGCTGGCAATTCAAGAAATGTTATTGCAAGAACGAGTTGAAAAATTGCCCTGAATTGCAAGTTTGGCAGGAAAACAATCCCGGACAGTGTGAGTTTTGCGGAGCTATCTGCGGACACCATTTTGACGGGTGCCCCAAGAATTTGAGGGTAGTATTATGAGCATATTTTTACAGATATTTGAGAAACCCAATAGGGCTGGATTTATCCAGCCCTGATTTTTTTGACAATAAATTTAT
>JAZDKQ010000006.1:0-18799 GCA_043802865.1 Candidatus Moraniibacteriota bacterium | reverse complement strand
ATGCCGGCCATCGATTCCCAAACCCGCATTCTCTTTGGCAAATACTTCGGCGAATTCTGGGTGACGGAAAAAGTGAGAAAGAAATAAAAAAAAGCGGGAACAGGTTTTACGCTGTCCCCGCGGGTGCGGTGAGCTTAGAGGGCTAGTCAATGATTGATGGGCGTTTGCCGCCCTCTATGAACGACATAACATCATCTTTGGGTTGAGGAGCATGGCCAGTTGCTTGAACGAGTACCTCGCGGGTATTTATCAGCAAGGCCCGTAGCGCTTCGTCGCAACAAGGAGTAATGCTCCTCGGCATACAAAGCTCTATTTTAAGCGCTTTGGCTTCCCAATACAATTCTTCGAGGTGGTCAAGTACAGGATCGCCAGTCAGTTCGGACATGAAATTCACCTCCTATGGATTTTAGCTTATAAAAAGCCAAATTATTTCGCAAGGCGTTGCCTTTACGATATGTAATACTATCATAATCCTAACAAATAGTCAAGTGCCGACAAAATTTCTTCTGCCATTTGGGTTTTCGTTTTTAGCTTCGGTCATCGCGATATATTTTTTGTTGCGGATGAGAAGTAACAGCAAAAAGCGTCTGGGCGGGGTGATTGTGATTCTTGTTTTTGTTTTGATGGTGTTTTTTGATAAAAATTTGATCATTACACGGCCGATTGCGGGAATTATTTTGGGAAGTTTAATAGTTTTATTTTTTGGCCTTTGGGACGATCTTAAAAATCTGAACTGGAAGTGGCAATTGTTGTTTCAGATTGTCATCGCAGTTATTGCAATTAGCTTTGGCGTTCGAAGCGGTTTCATCGCCAATCCGCTTGGCGGAGTTATAAGTCTCAATAATCCAGCGATATATTATTTTTTTTATATTTTATATTTTCTGATTTTCTTGAATTCACTCAATTGGCTCGATGGGACGGATGGTCTCTCCGGCGGGGTGACGTTCGCGTCGCTTGGGACGATATTTTTCTTGAGCTTCAAACCCGAGGTGAATCAGCCGGCGGTGGCGGTATTATGTGCCATTGCCGGCGGAGCCGTGCTGGGATTTTTGGTTTTCAATTTCAACCCGGCGAAAATCCTCGCGGGAACGAGCGGAGCGTGGTTTTTTGGATTTATATTGGCCAGCTTATCGATCTTCGCGGGAGCAAAAATTGCAACCGTGATGATGGCAGTTTTGATCCCGATACTGGATTTGATCAGAGTTATTTGGGAGAGATGGCGGAATGGCCAATCTATATTTCAAAAAGATCATCGGCATTTGCACTATCTGCTTCTCAAGGCGGGCATTGATGAGAAAAAAATATTTTTTCTCTATTTTTTCGTGAGTGTTCTAATTGGAACATTGGCTCTCAATTTGAACGGAATTGAAAAATTGGTTATGATTGGAATAGTCGGTATAATATATTTTTGGATCATATCATGCAAAATAAAACCAAAATCAAAATTTTTATCGGAGTAGTCGCGGTTGTGATCATTGGCATTTTTGCGAATTATATTTTCAGCGAGGAAGTTTCTGTGCAGGGCAATGCGATCAAGCGTGTTTATATCCGTGATATTTTAGTAAAAGCTGAACTAGTGAAGACGGAAACAAGAATACAGCTTGGTTTGGCGGGAAGAGATGGTCTGTCAGAAAAAAGAGGTATGCTCTTTCAGATGCTCGAGTCGGAGCCGCAATCTTTTTGGATGAAAGGAATGCGGTTTGCGATTGACATCATCTGGATCGAAAACGGGCGGGTGATCGGGTGCGAGAAAAATATCTCTCCCGAAGATCCGCGAACTTTTGTTTCTCCCGGAGACGCGGGATATGTTCTTGAAGTTCCGGAAGGATTTTGCGATGAGAACAAAATTAGGGTGAATGACAAGGTGAAGATATAAACGCTATTGAGGTGCGATTAAAAAAAACTTGCGCAAAATAATACTATTTGCTAGACTTTGAAAACTCGGATAATTCGCTTAAAATCAAACAAATGCAAAAATTCAAAATAACCGAGAAAGGAGTTAATTTTCTCCTCATTTTCATTCTCGGTTTTCTTGTCGGAGTGGCGCTCAAATCTGAAGCGCAAAAAAGAATCACAATTGGATTCAATGACTATCTGGTTCCGAAATACAAGCAAGACATCAATTTGATGGCGCCAGTGCCGGCTCCGGCCGCAAATCAAGGCGCAAATGCCGATCAAAACGCGCCGCAACAAAATCAGCCGACGGATGGTCAAATACAACCGCCTCAACCGCCAAGCAATCAATAATTAACCGCCTAATCTTTACAAAACAATTATGATGGAAGAAAAAAACCCCGCCGACGACAAGTCTTTGGCGGACAAGGAGGAGGGGAACAACGAAGAACAGCAAGGAGAGCAAAAAAAAGTCGACTTGAAGAAGCGAGTCAAAAACTATCTCTCGATTATCATTCTTCTGGCCGGTCTTTTGGCGGGAAGCGTTTTTGTGGATGTGGCGCAGTTTGTGAGTCGGCAGGGTTTTTCTCCGCGGGCAATGCGCCAACTGGATGTGATTCCGTTTGAAAGCCGGACGTGGGTTGCCTACAACGAGCCGGTTGTGACAGTTCAAACTGTGAGTGACAAGAGTTGCGAAGAGTGCGATGTGACGGATGCTGTTAAAATGATGAAAAGAGTGATGCCGACGTTGCTTGTCAAAGAAGTTCAGTTTGACAGCGCGGATGGAAAAACCTTGATCGATAAGATGAACATCAAAAGCCTTCCAGCCTTTGTGTTTGACGAGAGCGTGACGAAAACGGACATATATACTCAAGCGCAGGATATATTCCAAAAACAGGGCGACAATTATCTGATCGATACAGCTCAAATTGGAATTCAGCCGGGAAAATTTCTCGCGCTTCCGCAAGTGAGCGCTGATGACCCCCAAGCCGGCCCGAAAGACGCGAAGGTAAAAATGGTGATTTTCAGTGATTTTCAGTGTCCGTATTGCAAATCTTTCTATGAGCAGGGCGTCAAAAAGGCGATGGCTGATTATAAAGATCAAGTATTGTTTGTTTTCAAAGAAGTGCCACTTGCCATGCATGACAAAGCAGTGGTTGCGGCTATGGCGGCTGAATGCGCCAATGAACAGGGGAAATTTTGGCAAATGGCGGACAAGCTATATGGCGACCAAAAAACATGGAGCGCGGCGACGACTTTCAACGCAACGCCTTATGCAACCGCGATCGGCGTGAATATGACCCAATTCAATCAGTGCGTCTCGTCTAAGAAATTTCAAGACAAGATCAACGCCGACAACCAAATGGCGCAGGATTTCGGAATTTCGGGCACGCCGGCCTTCTTCGTGAACGACAAATTCTTCGGCGGTATGGTTCCGTATGAACAAATAAAGATGGCGATCGACGCGCAACTGGCGATGTAGCGATTGGTATTTAGTATCTAGTATAGAAATCGGGCTTTCGGGTCCGATTTCTTTTTGTAGTTATTCTTTTGTGCTATAATAATTTTGTATGAAACTCGACAAGAAAATTTTCGAAATTATTTTTCACGCGCGGGGAGGGCAGGGGGCCAAGACGGCCGCCGAGCTTTTGGCGCAGGCGGCGCTTCGAGAAGGGAAATTTGTGCAGGCGTTTCCTGATTTTGGTCCGGAGCGGACAGGCGCGCCGATGAAAACCTTTGTGCGGATTTCGGACGAACCAATCAAAACACACGAGCCGGTGGTTGATCCGGACGCGGTGATCATGATGGACGAAACGCTTCTGGGAATCGTGGATGTTTCCAAAAATCTCGATGAAAATGAAAATTTGATCGTGAACTCGACAAAAGACCAGGGAACCATTTCGCAAAAAACGGGATATATCGGGAATATCTTCCCAATTGATGCGACGGGTTTGTCAATGGAAGTGATTGGCGAGCCCCGGCCGAATACGGCGATTTTGGGAAAGCTGGTGAAGATCACGGAAGTTGTGAAACTGGAAAGTTTGACGGAAGTTTTTCGGGAAAAATATCTTGATAAAATCGGGCAAGAAAAAACGGAAAAGAATATTCAGGCGATTGAGAAAGCGTACGATAGTTTTTAGTATTTTTTTTATGACCGAATCTTGGAAAGAAATTGAAGAAGGTGCGATCATTTCGCACGATATAAAAAAGTCCCCCAAAACCGGCGATTGGCGGTATATGAAGCCGGTCGTGGACAAAAAATCCTGCCTTGGCTACGGGCTGTGTTTTGAGCATTGTCCGGAAGCGGCAATCGACTATGACAGCGAACGCAAAGCGGACATCGATTTTGATATCTGCAAAGGTTGCGGTGTCTGTGCGACGGTCTGCCCGCAAAAAGCGATAAAAATGCAGAAAAATTAAAAAAATGACAGATAAAAAGAAAAATCTAGCTCTGACTGGAGGAGCCGCCGCCGCAGAGGCTTTGAAGCAAATCAATCCGGATGTGATGCCGGTTTATCCGATCACGCCGCAGACTCCGATCATTGAAACTTTTGCGAAAATGGTGGCGGATGGCGAGGCGGATACGGAAATGATTCAAGTCGAATCGGAGCATAGCGCGATGAGCGCGACGGTCAGTGCCAGCGCGGCGGGGGTGCGAGCGATGACGGCTTCGAGCTCGCAGGGAATTTTGCTGATGGCGGAAATATTGCCGATTGCTTCCGGAATGCGGTTGCCGATTTTGATGCTTGTGAGCGCACGGGCAATTTCCGCTCCGATCAATATTCATTGCGATCATCAAGATGTGATGTTCGTCCGCGATGCGGGTTGGATTCAGATTTTTTCCGAAAACGCGCAAGAGGTATATGACAACACTTTTATCGCTCTGAAGTTATCCGAAAAAGTGCGATTGCCGGCGATGGTCATCATGGATGGTTTTCAAACCTCGCACAGCGTGGAAAATTTGGAAATTTTGGAAGATTCAATCGTGAAAAATTTTGTTGGCGAGTATCAGCCGAAGAATTATCTCTTGAATTTCGACGATCCGAAAACATTCGGTCCGGTCGGGCTTCCCAATTCATATTTTGAGTTCAAGAGGGCGCAAATCGAAGCGATGGATAGTGTAATCGGCGAAATTGGGGGAATATTTAAAGAATATGGAAAAATCAGCGGGAGAAATTATGACGTGTTTGAAGGATACCAGATTAAAGACGCGGAAAGAGTGATCGTGGTAGCCGGCTCAACCGCCGGAACGGCGAAAGCCGCAGTGGATGAATTGCGAGAGAGGGGTGAAAAAGTAGGAATATTAAAAATAAAGTTATTCCGGCCGTTTCCATACGATAAAATCGCCGAAGCATTGAAAGACGTGAAAAAAATCGCTGTTTTTGACCGGACGGTTTCGTTTGGAGCCAACACGCCGCTTTGTAGCGAGATAATTCAAATTATGTCCACAATACCCGGCAAAAAATATACCGTGCAATCATGCATCTATGGCCTCGGTGGGCGGGAAATATTCAAAGAAGACATCAAGAAAGTTTTTGAAGGTTTGGAAAAAGATGAAGTCGAAGGAATAAAATATATTGGATTGAAATAAAATGAATAAAGATTTAACGAAAAATTTAGCTCCCGGGCATTCCACCTGTGCCGGATGCGGAATTCCGGCGATTGTGCGGACGGTTCTTGGCGCGACGGATAATCCGGTGATCGTTGTCAGCGTGACCGGATGCATGGAAGTGACTTCAACGCTCTATCCCTATTCGGCGTGGAAAGTGCCGTTCATCCACAGCGCTTTTGAAAATGGGGGAGCGACAGCGGCGGGAATTGATGGGGCGATTAAGGCTTTGCGGAAAAGAAACAAAATTCCGACTGACAAAAAAATCCAAGTCGTCGTATTCGCGGGAGACGGAGGAACATATGACATTGGGCTACAAAGTTTGTCCGGAGCATTGGAACGCCAGCATGATTTTCTCTATGTCTGCTATGATAACGAAGCCTATATGAACACGGGCGGACAGCGAAGTGGTGCGACGCCATATGGAGCCGACACAGAAACGACGCCGGCGGGAAAAATGAGCTTTGGAAAAAATCAAAAGCGAAAAGACTTGATGTCGATCGTGATCGCGCATCACATAAAATATGCGGCGCAGGCGAATGTGGCATATCTAACCGACCTCAAAATGAAAGCTAAAAAAGCCTTTGAAATGGAGGGACCGCGATTTTTGCTCGTGCTTCAGCCCTGCACGAATCTCTGGAAATATCCGACCTCAGAATATGTCCGTATCGGAAAACTGGCGACTGAAACGAATTTCTGGCCACTTTGGGAATATTTTGACGGGAAGTATAAAATAAACTGGGCGACTGAAAATCCCAAACCGCTCGAAGAATTTTTGAAAACACAGGGGCGGTTCAAACATCTTTTCAAACCGGGAAATGAAAAAGTGATCGCCGAAATGCAAAAAGAGGTGGAAGAAGATTGGAAAAGGTTGGTGAATCTGGCGGAAATATAATATTGAAATAAAATATTTTAGTATTCGTAATAAATAAACGAAACATATGTCTAAACCCAAAGTAAACGAGGAATTGTGTATTGGATGTGGAACTTGTGAGGCGCTTTGCCCTGAGATGTTCAAAGTGGAAAACGGAAAATCGCAAGTTATTGGCGAGGATTGTGAAAAGGCTGGTTGCGATTGCAATGAAGCCGTGACAAGCTGTCCGGTGAGCGCGATTTCAATGGAATAATTTTTTTTGTTTGTATGGAAAATACTGAAAACAAGGAAGTATCTAATAAAAAAGAACACAAAACGAATTACAATAAAATTATTTTTATTGTAATAGTCATATCTTTCATTGCTTCCTCCTTTTTTGGTGCGATGTTTGGATTCATGGCGGCGAAAATTGGAACAGGGAAATTTGATTTGAATTTTCTCAAGAAAAATTCAGCGAATAAGCAAATTAGCGCGAGTTCCAATAGCCAGATAGTGAGCGTTCCCAGCGAGGATTCGGCGGTTGTTCAGGCTGTCAAAAAAGATTCACCCGCGGTGGTGAGTATCATTATATCCAAAAATGTTCCGCAAATGCCGGATTTTTTCTCTGATCCGTTTTTTGATCCATTTGGTTTTCAGCAACAACAGCCAAGCCAAGATCAAGGAAGTACAGGTCAAAAGCAGGAAGTTGGAGCGGGTTCGGGTTTCATTGTTTCGAGCGATGGGCTGGTTGTGACGAACAAACATGTTGTTTCAGATCAAAGCGCCAGCTATACAGTGATGACCAATGACGAAAAAAAATATGAAGCCAAAGTGCTGGCAATCGATCAGGTCAACGATGTCGCGATTCTCAAAATAGAGGCAGTCGGTTTGCCTGTTCTGGAAATGGGCGATTCATCGAATTTGCAAATCGGCCAAACGGTGATCGCGATCGGAAATTCGCTTGGAGAATTCCGGAATACAGTAAGTAAAGGAATAATTTCGGGGCTGAAGCGGAATGTCATGGCCGGATCAGGACGGGGCGATTCAGAAAACCTTTCCGAAGTGATTCAAACCGACGCGGCGATCAATCCGGGAAATTCAGGCGGACCGCTTCTCGATATTCAGGGGAAAGTGATCGGCGTCAATGTGGCTATGGCTCAGGGGGCGCAGAATATCGGTTTTGCTTTGCCGATTGGTATTGTGAAAAAAGATATCGACAGCGTGAAAAGTAGCGGAAAAATTGTTCAGCCGTATATCGGAGTGCGATATTTGCCGATTGATGAGCAGATCCAAAAAGGAAACAACTTGCCTTTTGATTATGGCGTGTTGGTGGCTCGTGGCCAGCAGATCACAGATTTTGCGGTTGTTCCGGGAAGTCCGGCGGACAAAGCGGGAATCGTTGAAAATGATATTATTCTTGAAATAAACGGCACAAAAATTGACGCTGGTCATCCTTTCGTGGGTCTTTTGAGCCAATATAATGTCGGCGATGTGCTGACACTCAAAATTTTGCACAAAGGCGAGACAAAAGATGTCCAGGTGGCGCTCGATGAGAGGAAATAAATTGTAGACGTCGGACGTCTACAGAAAGGAAGCGGAAACAAAGCCGCTTCTTTTATTTTTGCGTTGAATGTATAATGAAGCTATGTTTGCAAGCAAATTAATCGATGGAGATTTGGAATTAAGATTTAAAGAGAAGCGGAAAACAATGATTTTACGAAGCTGCGTGCAAGAATATGTGTTTGAATTGCATTTGGCGGATACGAATCAGAAGATCGGTGCAATAAAACTGAGACCCAAGTTGATTTCCGAATTGAGAGAATATGGAGGTCATATAGAGTATGAAGTGGCTAAAAAATTTCGTGGAAACAATTATGCCGCAAGAAGTTGTATTTTACTATTTCCCTTGATGAGAAAATTTAAAATCAATCCGATTATTATAACTTGCGATCCAGCCAATATCGTTTCAATCAAGACAATTGAGAAAATCGGAGGGAAACTGATTTCAACAAAAAATATTCAAATTTCATCAACTCAAAAACGGTTAACTAATAAATATTTCATAACGCCATGAAAATAAACATCAGGAAAGCCAAGATTGCGGATATCAGCGCATAATACGAGCGTGAAATATTCAACATATTTAATTTATGCGAAAGAATCTGTTAGTTAATGATGAATATTACCATATTTATAACCGCGGAGTGGACAAGCGGAAGATTTTTTTAGTTGATAGGGATTATTTAAGATTTTTGACATCAATGAAAGAATTTAATCAGGTTGATCCGATTTTTAGTTTGTATTGGTATAACCAACAAAAAAGAAAAAGCGATGTAGACGTCCGACGTCTACAAAAGTTGGTCGATGTGGTTTGCTATTGCTTGAATCCAAATCATGTTCATTTTATCTTGAAGCAGGTAATGAGAGGCGGGATATCAGAGTTTATGAAAAGATTAGGCGGAGGGTACACAAAATATTTCAATCATCAATACCAAAGATCAGGGGTGTTGTTTCAGGGAAAATTTAAATCAGCGCATATTGATTCCAATGAGTATCTCCTATATGTTTCGGCTTACGTAAATAGAAATTATTTTATACATGGGCACGGCAATGACTTGGATTGGGCATATTCCAGCTTTTGGGATTATAATGGAAAAAGAGAAAAAGGATTTTGTAATAAAAATATTATTTTAGATCAATTTAAGAATAGGGAAGAGTATTGTCAATTTGTACAAGAACATTCTTTATTTATGAGAGAGAAAAAAGAAACAGAAAAATATTTACTGGAGTAAAATTTGTAGACGTCGGACGTCTACAGAAAAATATGTCCAAACAAATATACAATTTGTCATCTCAAGAAGTTCTGAAAAAGTTTTTGACAAGCGAAAGCGGGCTTTCGAGTGAAGAGGCGAAAAAAAGACTCAAGGAATACGGGCCGAATAGGATTGAAAAAAAGAACAACTGGCGGTGGGTGAAATTGATCGGCCATCAGTTCAATGACGCGCTGGTGTGGATTTTGCTGGTGGCGGGAGGACTCGCGCTTTTTTTTGGCGAAATGCGGGATGTGACGATCATTATCATTATTGTTCTCATCAATGCGATCATCGGATTTTTTCAGGAATGGAAAGCGGAGCGGATATTGGACCATATTCAAAAGCTCACTTCAGACAAAGCGACAGTTTTTCAAGAAGGAAGAAAAAAAGAAATTGATTCTTTCGAAATTGTTCCGGGTGATGTGATTTTTGTGACTTCAGGGGACAATGTTCCGGCGGACGGATATATTCTCGAAAGCTACAATCTTCACACGAACAGTTTTGTTTTCACGGGAGAATCAAAACCGGAAAGGAAAGGGGCAAAAGTAATCGCAGAAGAAAATTTGCCGATTGCCGACATTGACAATATGGTTTTCACGGGCGAGCAGGTGACGATGGGGGAGGCAAAGTTTATTGTGACAGGAACAGGACTCCATACAGAACTTGGGAAAATCGCAAACCTTGCGATAGAAGTCAAAGATGAATTCACGCCGCTCCAGAAAAAAATACGCACGCTCGGAAGGGATGTGACGATTCTCGCGGTGGCAATCGCAATTGCTGTGATGATCGCTGGAAGCTTCCAAGAAACATCGATATATCAGAATTTTCTTTTTGCTCTGGCGGTGGCCGTCGCGGTCGTTCCCGAAGGATTGCCGGCGGCGCTTTCCGTCGCGCTTTCATTTGGAATGAGAAGACTCTTAAAAGTAAATGTCCTTGCAAAGAAACTAATTGCCGTTGAAACTCTTGGGTCTGTCAATATGATTTGCACGGACAAAACCGGAACGATCACGAAAAACGAGCTGATGGTGACGAAAATCGTTTTAGACGAGAAGGAAATTACCGTCAGCGGAGAAGGATATGAACCGAAAGGGGACTTTTCGATTGACGGGAAAAAATTTGATCCGAAAAATATAGAAAACCTTGAATTACTGTTGAAAATTGCCACGCTTTGCAACGACGCGGCGCTAGTCAAGGAAAAAAACAATTACAAAATAGCGGGTGATCCAACGGAAGGGGCTTTGGTTGTGGCATCGCGAAAATATAATTCCGACGAAAAATTTTTTGAGAGAGGGGAGGGGAAAATTGATGAAAATCCTTTTGAATCGGATCGGATGATGATGAGCGTTGTTTTTGAAAATAAAAAAGAAAACGAGATTTTTTCCTATGTAAAAGGATCGCCGGATGTTTTGCTTGGCCTCTCCCCCAAAAAGTTGACTGAAGAGGGGATAGTCCCCTTTTCCAATGCGGAAAAAAGAAAAATCAAAAAAATTTACGACCAAATGTCGGGCGAGGCGCTACGGGTTTTGGCTTTCGCCTATCGGCCCATTAGAAACAATATTTCTAACATGCCAAGTTCCAAAAATATTTCAATTGACGAAGCCGAAAAAGATTTGATCTGGGTTGGGATGATGGCGATGATCGACCCGCCGAGACGTGATGTGGCGGAAGCGATCAAAGAATGTCGTGAATCGGGCATCAAGGTAATCATGATCACGGGCGACTATGAAGTGACGGCGAGAGCGATTGCAATGAACATTGGTTTGTTGAAGGGAAATCAGGGAGAAAGGGTTGATCGGGGTGATTGGGTGGTGAATGGAAAACAATTGAACGAGTTTAATGACCGTGAAATTTTGAAAAGAATTCAAAATGGCACTTCGGTTTTTGCGAGAATCACTCCTGAGCAGAAATTGCGGATTGCGGATATTTTGAAAAAATCGGGCGCGGTGATCGCGATGACGGGCGACGGGGTGAATGACGCGCCGGCGCTGAAACGTGCCGACATTGGAATTGCTATGGGAATCATCGGAACGGATGTTTCCAAGGAAGCGGCGGATATGATCCTACTGGACGACAATTTTGCGTCGATTGTGAGCGGGATCAAAGAAGGGCGAACAGTCTATCAAAATATCCGCAAGTTCGTCTATTATGTTTTTTCTTCGAACGCCAGCGAATTCTTGACGGTCATTTTTGGAATGCTCCTTGCGATTCCGGCTCCAATTACGGCTGTCCAGATTCTGGCGATCGACCTTGGGACAGATGTTTTCCCCTCGCTCGCGCTCGGTCTTGAACCGGCCGAGCCCGGAGCGATGAAGCAAAAACCGTATAGTGGAAAAGAAAGACTCATTAGCGCGTTTGGCTTTTGGCGGCTTGTCTATGTCGGCTCGATTATGGCAGTCGGCGCGATCGTCGCGTTTCTTTGGTCAATGAAGCGGGGAGGCTGGGACTTTGGTCATAAAATCGATTTCAGTTCTGCCCTCTATATGAAATCGACTGCCGCAACCTACGCGGTACTCTCAATGACGCAGATGGCGAATCTTTTGCAAGCGCGCTCGGAAAAACTTTCGGTGTTCGCGCTCGGATTTTTCAAAAACAAATATGTGATCGGCGCGATTGTCATTTCGGTCGGGATGCTTATGGCGTTTTTGCATATCCCCTTTTTCCAGCGATATCTGCATATGGCGCCAATTGACGCATGGGATTGGCTGGTCGTCGCCGGCGCAACACTCGCGGTTTTCCTTTTTGAAGAAGCGCGAAAGGCGGAGGAAAAATAAATTTGACAAGCGGGCGATTTGGCGCTATAATATACAATTGGGGATTCAAGTACGTTAAAAGCAAAATAACCTATAAATAAGCCTCATCTTAGAGGCACATATAAAGAGGAGGACTGTGAATGGTTCAAGGGCTTATCTTTTGCAAGGAATGTGGCGGATTTAGAGGTTGCGTTGATAAGCATGGGGAAATTCGCTATTGCTACTCCAAGTGCGAGAAAAGGCGCGGTTGCGAGACACTCTTTGAGTTTCAACAGAAAAAATTCACTGAATCAGTAAAAGAGAGTTTTAAAGTCCTATTTAATTTTTGCCTCAGATGTCGCAAAGAAATGCGGCGACCATAGCCGGAGCGGATGCTCTGCAATCTTCAATGGTCAGTCTCAACCGAGGCTGGCCTTTTTTATTTTTCGGGAAAAGTGGTAAAATTGAAATATGCTCAATCTCAAGATCGCGAAAATTTTTGGCGAGATGTCCCAATATTATCAAATAAAGGACGACAAGTTCCGTCCGCGAGCCTATGAGCGGGCGGCGGGTTTAATTGAGAGCATGGAAAAAGACCTCGAAGATATTTATAAAAAATCGGGAACGAAAGGCTTGATGAAAATTCAGGGAATAGGGCAAGGGCTGGCTTTGCACGTAGAAGAATATATCAAGACAGGGAAGATAAAAGTTTTTGAAGAATTGAAAAAAGAAGCTCCCCTCGATCTTGGGAGCTTCTCTTCGGTCGAAGGCGTCGGTCCGAAAATGTTGATGGCGCTGTACAAAAATTTAGGCATTAAAAACATTAAAGATTTGGAAAAAGCGGCTAGAGAGGGGAAGGTACGGACTCTCCCCCGCTTCGGTGAAAAAATGGAAAAGAATATTCTGCGTTCGATCAGGCTTTCCGAGGAGCATCAGGGCCGATTTTTGCTTGTCTTTGTCTCCCCTATTGTCTCGGAAATCGAAAAAAATCTTTCCGCCCTTCCAAGCGTCCAAAAAATCATCACCTGCGGATCAATCCGGCGGCGCAAGGAGACAGTCGGCGATATTGATATTCTGGCGACGGCGAAAAATTCAAGTGAGATAATGGAATATTTTGTTTCAATGCCAAGCGTTGAAAAGGTTATTGCAAATGGCGAAACGAAATCTTCCGTGTGGCTCGACAACGGTATCAACGCGGACTTGCGGGTTGTTCCCGAAAAATCATTCGGCGCGGCGATGCAATATTTTACCGGAAACAAAGATCACAATGTTGAATTGCGAAAAATCGCCATCAAGAAAGGTTGGAAATTGAACGAGTATGGGTTGTTTGATAAAAATAATAAGCAAATTGCGGGAAAGAATGAAGAAGAAATTTATAAAAAACTGGGCTTCGATTGGATGCCGCCGGAAATGCGCGAGAATCGAGGGGAAATTGAGCTGTCGCTGGCGCACAAATTGCCGAAAATCGTGGAATATGGCGGAGTTCTTTCAGACTTACAGATGCATACGACCTATTCCGACGGGGCGCATACAATCGCAGAAATGGCCGAGACATCGGAGAAATTAGGCCGAAAATATATCGCGATCACGGATCACGTCGGACATCTCAAAATTGCGGGAGCAATGGATATCAAAACAATCGAAAAACAATGGCGGGAAATCGAGAAAGTGGATAAGGCGATGAAGAATATCCGAATTCTTAAAGGCTGTGAGGTGGATATCAACCCGGACGGGACAATCGCGCTTGAGGACAAATATCTCGCCAAATTTGATATCGTCCTTGCCTCGATCCATTCCAATTTCAAAATGTCGAAAGCCGAACAGACAAAAAGATTGATTCGGGCGATTGAAAATCCGCATATAGACATCATCGCCCATCCGACTGGACGCGTGATTCATCGCCGCGCGGGATATGAATTTGATTTCGATGAGATATGCAAAGCGGCGGCAAAAACAAAAACTATCTTAGAAATAAATGCTTATCCTAACCGGCTGGATTTAAATGACGCAAATATCCGGCGGGCGATTGGATATGGCGTAAAACTTTCTCTTGGTACGGACTCGCACAGCAAAAACCAACTGTATAATTTGGATTTGGGCATCGCTCAAGCCCGCCGCGGCTGGGCGACGAAGAAAGATGTTGTGAATTGCTTGAGCGCAGAAGATCTTTTGAAGTTTTTGAAAAGCAAATAAAAGAGGGAGAGCGGATAAATCCACTCTCCCCGAATATCTTGCCGGAAGACTTCAGTCGTCAGTCTTCCATGTTTGTTTGTCTTCATGCCAGACGATGTAATCGTCAGCTGTGACGTAGCAAAGCCGGCTCTGGATCATAGCCAGTTGACCGGGTGTGTTTTTCCAGCTGTCGGGTAGGAGATTCCACTTTGCCCGATGCGCTTCGATGAAGCGTTGCTGGTTTTCGCCGCCGGCAGCCGCTCCAGCCATCATTCCAATGCCTCCGCCGATGAGTGCTCCGAGCTCAGGGCTACCGAGGGCCGCTCCGATGAGTGTCCCCGCGATTGCGCCGGCTATACCTCCACTAACTGCGCCTTGCATCGGTGTTGCGCAACCAGAGCAAAGGAAGGTTGCCAGCGCCAGAAGCAAAAATGCCGACAAAAGCTTTCTTTTCATGAACGGGCCTCCTCTGGTTTATTTTATTAATGTTTCTTTTGTTGTTGCTGTTTGCCTCCGCCGCCTCCACGATTTCCTCCACCGCTGCGAGGCGGGGCTGTTGGGCGAGGTGCATTCCGGTGACCTACAGCCGGGCTGCGACCGCCGCTACCGGGACCACGAACGCCAGGAGCAGGACCACGAGTACCAGGAGCTCTAACACCGGGACCACGAACGCCAGGAGGATGCCTCAATCCACCCGGATGCTTTTTTTCGGCAATACTCCTTGTATGCCTGTAGTGCTCCCTGAAGCGAGGGCCGACCACACGGTCGCGAAAATGATGAAAGTGACTAAATCTGCCCCGGTAGCGATGATCATTGATTACAACTCTACCAAAGCTAAGACTGCTACCAATGAAAGCTGCCGATATGACCACAGCAGCCGTGGCGATTCCCAAGGTGGACCAGAGAATCCAGTCACTCGGCGGAGTCCACCACCAAGGAAGGCCTTGTACCGGCACCATGACCCACTCTCCAATGTCGGGGTCATAGACGCCGAAGGTGGTTGTTTCTACGCCCCGGTAATACTGGGCGTCGGCAACCTCTGCTTCCCCGGCATACTGGGCTTGAACAGGTAAGCATGGAAAAGACAGAAGGAAAATAGTTGCTAGCGCATAAACGAGTGTTTTTTTCAAGAACTTTCCCCCCAGAATTTTTGATTGCCAGATATATATCTGGTCGGTTAGGCTTATTAATACATACTCCGAGGAAGATGTAAAGAAAAACGCCAGCAAGGAATATATGCGTCTAAAAACACTTTTTACATAACGTCAAATTTATGCTTATATAAAGGTTTTCCCCTTGACAAGATTTCCAGAAATGATAAGTTTGGATTATCAGAAGTTTTTCATTAACAAAACCTCTCCATCGAGGGAGGAATCTTACTGCAAGGAAAAAGGAGGAAGTGGCCATGAAGAGGACTTGGATAAAGGTGATAATCGTGATGACAATGGCCATGGCACTCGTATTGGGCACTGCCATAGGCGGCTGGGCGAAGGCCACGAAAGCAGAAGTCAAGGTGTTCAAGGCTGAAATGGCAGCCTATGACGCCAAGATTGCGGCGGCCAAAGCCCGCGGGAAAGCGGTTCCGGCTGCCAAGCAAAATCCGGCGGCGTATCACGCCCAAGTGGCGGCCTACGATGCCCAGATGGCGGACCTGAAGGCCAAGACGGTCGTAGTTAGCAAGATAGCGGCCGACGCGATGGCGAAGCAGGACAAATGGCTCAATTTGATCTCCTACATTCCACCCATTGGCGTCACCATGGCATGGTACAATTCCGGCGAAATGGACTACATGGCCGAAAGCATCATGGCTATGCGTGCGGGCAAACCTGCTCCTCGGGGAAATGCTTCCCTGCGGGGGGTGCTGAACGTTCTGTTTAAAGTCCTGGCCGGTGCTCCCGAGGGTATGTTCACCTATGGCGTAAATCGACTCTTCGCCAGCAGGTGGAATGAGCTGGACGCTTTTAATGTCTACACGGAATACGGTCGGCCCTATTGGGTCGATGGCGCGATCATCGGCACCAAGGTGTTCTTCGGTCTCGCCGGTGCCGGAGCCATCGATGTGGTATTACCGGTTCTGGGCTATACCGGGCCGGTTGGCAATGCCTTCCTGTGGATGGCAGCTGCCGGTGGCACGGCGAACATTCTCGCCGGCGCGGGGAACCAGTACGTCCAACCGTCCTATGATCGCTACTTCAAGCGGTTGGCCTGGGCGAACAGCCGCAATCCGCTGTAAGCCGAACCTGGCCTCGCCAGCCTAAATAGGAGGTACTGGCATGTTGTATCAAAGGGTGGTCCTCACGGATCACCCTCTTTTTATTTTCAAAAAAACAAAAAGTTTGCTAAAGTTGGATTATGCCTATCAAAATAGCATTCGCCGGTTCGGATTCGAGGACGCTGGTTTCGGCGTTGGTGGTTTCGACGGCGAAAAGTGAAAATAGCGAAAAAAAATTTCAAGGAGTGGTTTTTCGGGGTAGTCCGGCGATGAAGCCGTTGGCGGAAATGTCCGGCTGGCTGGTGGATTTTTTGGATACGAAAGACAGCTCGGTCGATGGATATGCTGAAGCTATTATTAATGCTTTCAAGAACAAGAAAATTGATTTTGCCGTTCCCCTGCCCGAAGATCTTTTTTATCGGGGACTTGTCGATAGGGTTTCCGAGGCGGGATACGGAGAAAAAATAGCCGGTCTCACTCAAAAAGCTTCGTTCATTGAAGGCGACAAGATCAAAGCCAAAGAATTTTTGCGCGATGCCGGCGTGCCGGTCGCGGACGAGTGGGCAGTCGCAGACGCCAGGGATTTTGAATCAGTTTTGAAAATATGCCTCGAATATATCCACAAATATGGCGGGGCGGTTTTGAAATACCCCTATACCGCCGGCGGAAAAGGTTCGCGCGTGATTTTGGACAGCTGGCAGATCAAAAAAGTTTTCGACGGGATGATCAAAGATTATAAAGACAACTACAAAGAGTTGCACGGCGCGGAAAATTGGCCGCTCCTCGTTGAGTCGAGAATGTCGGGAATGGAGATTAGCTTTACGGCGCTGGTGGACAAAAAGGGAAATTTTCAAATTTTGCCGACGGCAATGGACTATCCGGAACGTTTTTCCGGCCAAGCTGGTCCGGACAATCCTGTCACAGGTGGAATGGGATCGATTTCGCCGCATCCGGTTGAAACACGGGAAATCACGGAAATGGCAGCCGAAAAAATATTCCGGCCGCTCATCGGGGTGATGAAAAAAGCGGGATATCTTCGTCCCTGCATCCTATATCCCGGATGCTTCGTATCGCTCGATGAAAAGAAAAAACCGACGGCAATTCGGGTTTGTGAGGTGAATATTCGTCCCGGGGAGCCGGAATTTCAAGTCGCGGCGAGGAGGACGAGAAATCCGGGGGCGCTATTCGAAGCGATGTTTAAGGGAAATTTGGACAAAATAGAAGTTGAAACACGGGAAGATCAGATTGCGATGACAATGGCGCTTGTCACCGGACCTGGCGGTCCGAAAGGTCAGAAGGGCTATCCATGGTCTTGCACTCGAAAAGAAATCATGGAGATGGATTTTGCTTATCTCAAGAAAAAGGGGATTATGCTTGTTCCATCGGCGATGGAATTTCAGGACGGCAAGTTTTTTTCTGATGGATCGAGAGTTTGCTATATTACGGCCAACGCTTCAGTGAAGCCTGGCCAGAAAAGAAGCGAGTCTGTGAATTTGCTTCGCGAGAAATTGCTCCGCGCGTTTGATGAAGGGAAAATTCGAGTCGTTCCGCGCGAAGATCCGTCCGGCAACCGTCTTGACCTGCGTCGGGATATCGGAAGCCACTATGAGATTGCGGATAAGATGTTTGGGATATAACATCGCCGTGACTTTTTTTGTTTTCTGTGCTAAAATAGATTCAAATCAAGCGATCCGACCGCGGACATAGAGGAAAGCGGACGGATCGTTATGCGCGTATGACTGTCCGAAGAAAAATTTGGCTGAAGTTTTCGTTGGTCGTGATCCTTTTTTTGATCACGGCTCTTGTTGCATATCCGAAACCGATCCAAAAACCGGCAATTGCCTCCAAAGTTTTGTCGTCTCTCAAGATCAATCTTGGCCTTGATCTTCAGGGCGGGATTCATTTGATATACAAAGTTGACACGAGCAGTGTGGACGCGGCGAAGGTGTCGGATGCTTTGAACGGCCTTCAAGATGTGATTGAGAGGCGCGTGAACGCGTTTGGAGTGGCGGAACCATTAATCGAAGCTTCAAAGTCTGGGTCGGAGCAAAGGTTGATCGTGGAATTGGCGGGCGTTCGCGACATTGAAAAAGCGAAAGCAATGATCAAGGAAACGCCGTTTTTGGAATTCAAAAAAATGGAAGCGCCAGTGGCTGATCAAACTCCTGTGCCGGAATTGAGCGCGGAAGATCAAAAATATAACGTGGATCAAAAAGCCAAAGCCCAAGATCTTCTGAAACAGGTTCAGGGCGGCGCCGATTTTTCGGAGCTGGCGAAACAAAATTCGGAAGATCCCGGGTCAAAAGAGCAAGGTGGGGATTTGGGATTCGTGAAAAAAGGAACATTCGTGCCAGAATTCGATAAAGTTTTGTTTGATAGCAATCTCGAGCCGGGGCAAGTGTTTCCGCAAGTCGTTGAGTCTGATTTTGGCTATCATATCATCAAACTACTTGAAGTTCGCGGAGACGGAGACAGCAAAGAGGTGCATAGCCGGCATATTTTGCTTGCCAAAAAAAC
>JAZDKQ010000005.1:0-6925 GCA_043802865.1 Candidatus Moraniibacteriota bacterium | reverse complement strand
GAAGCTTTCCACGCGGGATAGATGCCGAAAATGAGGCCGGTGAAAACGGAAAAGCCGACTGCGGTGATGATGGATTTCGCGGGAACGGAAAATTGAAGCATATATCCGAGCCGGATCAAAAAATTATTGAGAAGATAGGTTGAAATCACCCCGAAAAGAATTCCCACCGCTCCGCCGAGAAACGTCACAATGACGGCTTCAAAAAGAAATTGCCGCAGAATTCCCGAATTTGTCGCTCCCAGAGCTTTTCGAAGCCCGATTTCATGCGTCCGTTCGGTGACGGCCACATACATCACGTTCATAATTCCCACCCCGCCGACCAAAAGAGAAATGGAAGTGAGCGCCAAAAGCAGATAGTTGATCGTCCCGAATACTTTTTCGATCATATCCTTCCCTTCCGCCGCGGACATAACCACAAAATCGTCTTTAGCCGGATCAGTTATGTCGTGCTCGCGCCGCATCGTTTCCCGAATATCAACGGCTGTTTCCTCCATACGCGCGGTATCTTTGACCTTAAACGTGATGAACTGGGCATAATCAATCCCAAGCAGTTTTTTGTTGAGCGTTTTGAAGGGGACATAGACAACATCGTCAAAGTTGAAAAATCCGGCGGATCCTCTTTCTTTGAGCACTCCGACCACCCGATAATTTTGGTCTTTTATTTTGATATTTTTTCCCGCGGCGTCCCCTTCTCCGAAAAAACTTTTTTTGACTCCGGCGCCGATCACTGCCACTTGAGCGGCTCCGGCTTCATCGCCCTCGGAGAAAAAGGCTCCCTCAACCGGCTGAATTTGGCGGTCAATTTCCACATAGGACGAATTCACGCCAAAAATCATCACTCTTTTGTTCACGCTGTTGTAGCTCACCAATTCTTGATCCATATTTCCCGCGCTCCGGGTTCTGACGTTGGGAATTTTCGCCACTGCTTCAGCATCTTTTTCCTTCAGTGTTGTGATGGCAAGGCCCGTTCCTCTGCCGGAAATATTTTCCGACGACATTTCCGAAACGCCGGGAACTTTCACTTCCACCTGAATATAGTCCGTTCCAAAAACATCGACCTGTCCCAAAACATAGTTTTTGAGGCCGGTCCCGCCAGCCATCACGATTATCACCGACATGATCCCGATCACAATCCCGATCACCGTGAGAGCGGTCCGAATTTTGTTCATGCGCAAATTGCGAAACGCCAAGCGAAAAACAATCGCCCATTCGTGAGGAGAACGGATTCCGAATCTGAAAATCGTTTTATGATCTAGCCCCATATTTTTTATTCATATCTAAGCGCTTCCACAATATTTAATTTCGCGGCTTTGCGAGCCGGATAGATTCCGAAAAACACCCCAATGAGCAAAGAAATTCCGGTCGCGAGCAAGATTGACGACATCGTGACGATAAACGGCCAATGATATCCCAGCTTTTGAATGATCAGCGCCACCAAAAAAGTCACCAAAATTCCGATGATGATCCCGATCACGCCGCCCAAAAGCGTCACGAAAATCGACTCCACCAAAAACTGAAGCATGATCAGGGAATTTTTTGCTCCAATGGCTTTGCGAAGGCCCACTTCGCGAATTCTTTGGTTGACGGAAATAAGCATCGTGTTCATGATCCCCACGCCTCCGACAAGAAGAGAAATCGCCGCAATTGCCGCCAAAAAATATTTTATCGCCCCGGTGATATTCGTGATGGCATCGAGTCCCGCTTTTTGGTCGCGCACCGAAAAATCATCGCCGCTCGCCTTTTTGATGTCATGCTGTTCCCGAAGAGTCGTGATGATATCGGCTTTCGCCCGATCGATATTTGTTTCGCTATCGACTTTGACGCGGATGAAATTGAGATAGTCAACCCCAAGCATCACTTTTTGCGCCGTGAAAAGAGGCACAAAAATAGCCGTATTCTGATTGGAAAAAGCAGCTGAGTCTCTTTTTTTGAAAGTGCCGATCACTTCAAAATTTTGTTTGCCTATTTTTATTCTTTTTCCGACCGGACTGTCGCCCTCACCGAAAAGATCCAACGCCACCTCTGATCCAAGCACGGCAAAACGCGACAAGCTCGTTTCTTCCTCCTTGGTGAAAAATCGCCCCTTGTCTATTTCAGCGTTCTCTACGTTTATATAGCTGGCAGTCGTCCCCTGGAATGTGTAATTTTTGTCTTTGTCCTCATATTGGACGGCATCATTTCCGCTGATATAAGCCGCTCCTTCAGCCGCGTTGGGAACATTATTTTTCTGGAGAATAGCTTTGAGATCATCATATTTGAGAGTCGTGATGATAACACCCATCGCGCTTGCCGGTGGCCCTTTTTCTTCAGAAGCTCCGGGAAGAACTCCCACAAGGTTTGACCCGACGCCCTTCACCTGATCCAAGATCAGCTCCTGGGCGCTGGATCCGATGGCAATGATAATGATCACGGACGCGATACCGATCACAATTCCGAGAATGGTCAAAAAAGAGCGGAACTTGGCCGCAGTGAGATTTTTGTAGGCGATTTTGACGGGATCAGAAAAACGCATAAAATTATTTCAATAATTCCTTTTCTCCGTCCGCTATTCTTCTTCTTTTCACTGAATAATCATCCTCCACTTTTCCATCCAGCATTTGAATGATTCTCTTGGCATGTTCGGAGGTGTATGTTTCATGCGTCACCATCACGATCGTATGTCCTGCGTCGTTCAATTTTTGAAGTATTCTCATTATTTGCAGGCCATTTTTGGAATCCAAATTTCCCGTTGGTTCGTCGGCAAGGATGAGGGCCGGGTCATTGACAAGCGCTCTCGCGATCGCCACTCTTTGTTGCTCTCCACCCGAGAGTTGGTTGGAAAAATTGTTGATTCTGCTCTCAAGATTCACGGCTTTGAGCGCCTGCTCGACTTTCTGTTTGATGAGACTTTGCGATTCTTTTCGCTCGTCATACAAAAGCGGAAGTTCCACATTTTCAAAAACAGTTGTTCTGGGCAAAAGATTGAACGACTGGAAAACAAAACCAATTTTTTGATTTCTGAAGTATGCCAGTTCGTCGTCGGAAAAGTTTTTCGTGTCGCGCCCATCGAAAAAATATTGCCCGTCCGACGGCCGGTCCAGAAATCCCAAAAGCTGCATCAGGGTTGATTTTCCACTGCCGCTCGGGCCCATGACGGCCACAAATTCGCCCTTGTCAATATCAAAAGAAACCCCGCACAACGCCTGCGTGATCACTCCGTCATTATCATATTCTTTGCACAAGTTTCTAACGCTTATGAGCATAGCAATATTAAAAAATCCCAACGTCAAAATTCAAATGTCAAACAAAACCCCAAATCCCAATTATAAACTTTGGACATTGGAGCTTGGGATTTTATTGGAAATTGGATATTGGAAATTTTTACAGAAAGTATTTTTTTACTTTGTCGAAGTGATAACTTGTTCTCCTTCTCGCAATCCACTAATGATTTCGATCATTCCTCCGTCTCCTTTCGCTCCCGTTTTCACTTCCCGTTGAGCTGGTTTTCCTTTTTCGAGAATTTGCACGACTTTCTTTCCATCAACGTCTTTTATCGCCCGTTCCTGGATCGCCAAAATGTCACTCTTCTCGAAGATAAAAATATCCAAATCGGCGCTCATACCGTCTTTGAGACGCAAGTCGTCTTTGTCCATCGCAAGTTTCACGATGTAGTTCACAACGTCCTGAACAACTGTGGCTGAAGGATCAATTGAAGCAACAAAGGCCGTGAATTTTTCGCCCGGGTCGAAAGCGTCAAAAGTGAGAGTGGCTTTTTGGTCCAACTTTATTTTGGCAATATCCGATTCGGAAACTTTCGCCTCAAGAATGAAGTCATAGGAAATCATTTTGGCAAAAGATGTCGTCGCGGTCGAGCCGAGAACTTCTCCGGCTTTGTAGTTCACTTCTTTGATCACGCCCCCAGCGGGCGCGCGAAGAACGGCTTTGTCAAGATTCACGAGCGCTGTTTGATACGCTGCTTCGAAGCTGGCTACTGTAGCGTCTTTTGAAGCCGCCACATATTTTGATTTTGACGCGGCGAGTGTCGCTTTTGCCGCGTCAAGAGAATTTTCCGCTGAAGTTTCGGAAAGATCGGCTGTCTGGTCAGCCACATCAAGGGCATCCTTGGCCTGTTCATAGCCGGCTTCGGCCGTATCGAGCGTGAGTTTTGCTGATTTGGTGGTTGAACTGTCCGCGCCGTTGTCGTCTTTTATCGTATTATAATAACTTTGAGCGTCTTCGGAATATTTTTTTGCATCGCTGACTTTTTGCCCGGCGGCCGTGATATTTCTTTTGTTGAGGCTTTTCGTGTCATCAAGATATTTTTCCGCGTTGCTTTTTCCCACTTCAGCGCTGTGAATAGTATCATAGCTCGCTCCGGCGTCTGCCTGCGCTTTTTCCAAATTGGCTTTGGCTTGATCAAGAGCAAATTGAAGTCCGGCATCGCCCAAGTATCCAATCACATCCCCTTTTCCGACTTTCTGGCCGACTTTTGCGTTGACTGACCTCACGCGGCCGGTGGTTTCAAAGTTCAGCGAGAGGGTATCGTTGGCCTTCAGGGTTCCCGTTACCGAAACGGTCCCGGTCAATTCGCCCTTTTTTGCTTCGGCCGTATTATATTGAACTTTTGGCTTTCGCAGAAACGCAAAATACACTATGCCAATCAGCACAGCCACTCCAATAACAATCCAAATTATAGTTTTTTTGGGGGGCATGAAAAAATATCGAATTGATTTCATTTTATACTAAACTTCACTTTTCTCAAAACCATCAGGTCGCTGTCGATTTTGTTTCCAAGCGAGTCCAGGTTTTTTATATTTACATAAACAGCCAAATTTTTTCTCGCTTCCCGAAAATCGTTTTCTTTTTGTGAAAAATCCATATAGCTCGCATTAAGTTGGTTATGACCTTCAATTTTTCCTGCCGCATATTGATCAAGTGTGTCCAGATAATTATAAATAGCTGTTTTTAATTCAACTCCAAAATCCTTCGTTTCTGTCGGTAATATTTCAGTATCAATTTCTCCGTTTTTTGACTTGGCTTCTCCAATCAATCCTTTTATCTCTTCGAGCGTTGAATCTGGTGTTATTCTGTCAAAAATGATCCTGACTTCAAAAAGCTGGCTCATAAATTTTACGACGCTGGCAATATTTTTCGCCTGTTCGCCGCTCTGCTGATAATATTCATCGATTTGGGCACGCACGGATTTCGTCGCCACTGATCCATTCAATTCACCAATTTCTTTTCGAGCTGTTTCCGTTTCCTTGACTATGGAATCCAAATCCGTCGAAAAACTGGCAAACTCTCTCTTGAACTCCTCCATTTTTTCCCCTCCGCTTGCATCAAATCTGGATTCAATGTTTTTTTCTTTTGCGAAAACATCGTGCTGCGACTTGATTTCCGCCGCCGCGCCGGCCCATGCGCGGATCTTTTTCGCGTTATAAAAGCCAAAAGCCAGCGCAGCCAAACCGGCAATGAGCAAAAGTAGAAGAAAATAGAGAAAAAATCTTTTCATATGCAGGAGCTGAGGGAATCGGACCCCCGACACCGGTTTTGGAGACCGGAGTTATACCACTTAACTAAGCTCCCGTTTCCCCCCGATCAAAATTATTTCGATTCCTTGTGCGGCGTATGTTTGCGGCATTTTTTGCAAAATTTCTTGAGAGCGATCTTTTCTTTGATCTTCTTTTTGTTGCGAGTTGAGTGATAGTTCACGGATTTGCAAACCCCGCATTTGAACTTGATGAGATTGTCTTGTGACATGATGTTTCGATCTTAATTAATTTATAAGCTTCAGCTTAGTCTCTCGACCAGGAATCATCCTCATAATCATAGGAATAGGACGGCAGAGAAAATTCGTCGACATTTTCAAATTTGTCTTTCCCTTGTTTGAGGACAAAATCCTCTTCGCTCGGGATCCAATAGGCTAGCACCTTTGCGCTGAAATTGCCACCCTCTCCGGGAGTGATCTCCAGCAGGACTCTGTGCGTCGTATCCAGCTCCAGATCGCTGTTTTCATCGTCTTCGATAGTATCATAGTAATCGACATAAAAATCTTTTTCGTCCAGAATGACCACCGAATATGCCACCCATTTTTGCTTCGGCGCCTTTTCCGGAGCAATCGAGCTGATGTTCGCCGAGATATAATTCAGGATCTTGGCACGGTTGTCGACGGCGCTCTTGTCCGTTTCTTCGCCCGCGCATCGAATCTGAAACACTTTCATTTCTTTCACCGCGCCTTGCCGGCTCAATACTCCCTGGACTTCCGCTTCCCTGGTCTGAAAAAAATCCAAATCGCTGTCGTCGATATCCGTCTTCACGTTCGGATCAACAAGCGCGATTTTCTCTTTTCCGTCGAGATAATTTCGATAATTTTGAAATGCCGCGGTCGTTTCATCATCCGGATCAATTGATTGAACTACCCCTTGCGCAGTGGTTATATCCCCCTCCACATCGGCAATTTTCATCCACTGGCCGTCCGCGCATTGCGCGTCGAAGTCCTCCTCCATCTGGTCGAAATTCACGTCAACTTCATCAGCGCTTTCACTTGCGCTGTTGCTTTCCGCGGAAGAATTTTTGGGAAGTGGCTGCGTATTTTGATTCTTTTTGCTTTTGTCGCTTTGATACAACAAAACTAAGACGGCGATGACAATCAACGCAACAACAAATATTGATATTTTTTTTCCGGACATATTTTTGAATAAAAAATTATCCTTGAGCCCACGGGCAGATTCGAACTGCCGACTTACTCCTTACCATGGAGTTACTCTGCCAACTGAGTTACGTGGGCATGGCTCTTGACGAGTAAATCTGCCAACTGCCTGTCCGCCTCTGGCGGAAGCTACAACGGCTTGTTGCAATATCGCTTCAACTTGAATAATACTATCAAGAAACGGTCAAAAAAACAACCCGCCGGAAAAGGGGAATCGATTTGCAACAATATCCTAGC
>JAZDKQ010000004.1:0-16643 GCA_043802865.1 Candidatus Moraniibacteriota bacterium | reverse complement strand
TGTGATCAAGCTCAAAATTCCTCTGATCGGAAGAGTTTTGAGGTTTGTATATCTGGCTCGTTTTGCCGAGAATTTGAGCACTCTTGTGAGAAGCGGCCTTCCGATTGTGAGCGCGCTTCAGATCACTGGACGGGTGGTCGGAAATGTCGTCTATGAGAATCACATCTCTGAAGCGGCGGACAAAGTGAAAACGGGCGGTTCAATGAGTGAGGTTTTTTCAAAAAAGAAGGATGATTTTCCGTCGATTATGACACAGATGATCAAAGTGGGAGAGGATACGGGGAAGCTCGACACGACTCTCGACACGATGGCGAAATTCTTTTCCCGCGAGGCCGATCAGATCGTGTCCAATCTTTCGTCGATCATTGAACCGGTGCTGATTGTGATTCTGGGCGTCGGCGTCGGAACGCTAGTTTTCTCGATCATCATTCCGATATATAATATAGCGCAAGGGATCAAATAAAAATTTAAAAACTAATCTAGAGAGGCGGTGAAAAAATGAAAAACAAAAAATACTCAAAGGGTTTCACGCTGGTTGAACTTCTCGTCGTGATCGCGATCATCGGAATTTTAGCAGCGGTGGTGTTGGTGAGTTTGGCAAGCCAAAGAGACAAAGCCAGAAGATCATCGGCGATGCAAAGCATCAAGAGTGCAATGCCTATGGTGATGGGCTGTTTAGTGGAAGGCGGTACGGTGAGTGCTCGTGCTAACAACACAGCCATATGCTCTGGTGCAACGGGTTATACTGGAGTAAACTGGCCTACACTTAGCAATACATGCACTTGGACTGCTGGTGCTGCCATAACGACTCCTGGTATAGATGATATTGTATTAGTTTGTGCCGCTGGAAACATCTCTTGTGATACCTCAACTGGTCACTGCGACTAACCAATAGCGTTTTGCTAAAGTTAAATTTTAGCGAGATTGTCTCGCTTCGCGAGATTTAGCAAAGCCAGAAAATTCTGTTTTGAAAAATATATCCTCCAGAGGCAGATTTTGCTCTACACAGCTCAATTTTCTCAACAACCCGCCCAGGTTTTGAAAACAGGGCGGGGAAGGTGCGGAAATTTTAAATTTGAAATTAAAAATCAATGAAAAACAACAACAAAACCGGTTTTACTCTCATCGAGGTCATGGTCGCGATCGCGATTATTGGAATTTTGGCCGCGGTGGTGACGGTTTCAATGTCGAGCTATGGCAAAAAAGCGCGGGCATCAAAGGCGATGGCGCAGGCTTCGAGTGCTATTCCTTCGATGGTGAGTTGCGCAGGGAATATTGGCAATAGCGCGGTTCGATTCAGCGGATATATTTGTGGTTCCTCTAATCAAGGATATGGCAGTTGGCCGGTGTTTCCAAGCGGCTATAGTGTCAATGCATCCGATTGGACCTCGTCCAGCAACTGGTATTTCAGAGTTTATAGTTCCGCAGATTCTCAGACAATTTGTTGCAACTCGGCGATGAATAGCTGCGGTCAGCCAAGCGTAGCGTGCAGTGCGACTGCAATATGGTGATTTGAAAATATTGATTGATAAAAATATAATATTATAAACTAGAGAGGCGGTGAAAAAATGAAAACAAACAAAAAAGGTTTTACACTGGTTGAACTTCTCGTTGTGATCGCGATCATTGGAATTTTGGCGGCGATCGTGATGGTGAGCCTCAACAGCGCCAAGAACAAGGCGAAAGCTGCTTCGTTCAAGGCGACTTCGTCAAGCGCGCAAGCGGCGGCGATCCAGTGCGATGACTCGGGCGGAACTTTGGTGGCCGGCAGCGCAATCGCGATGTGCAGCAACGCTGATCCGGCAACGGTTTGGCCGACGATGGCGGCCAATACCTGCGCGGCGGCTGGAAATACCGGTAATGACTATACTGTAGTCGATGCATCAGCGGGCGATGGATTGTTCTCGTATTCAGTTTCTTGCGACATTGCCGGAATGACCTATACGACCACTTGTAATGAAACCAGCTGTTCGACACCAGCACCCGTTGCTATTGTTGTCCCATAATCTGCAAATTTTTTTGCTATACCCGGCCTCATTATTTCATGGGGCTGGGAAGTGGCGAAAGAATTTTCAATTACGCAATTTTCAAACGTTTGATCATTGAAGAATTGATCATTTATTGAAAATTGATAATTGAAAATTTTTAGATTAAAAAATTAGCAAAACTGTTAGTATGGTATTAATCTTCTTTATTACTGGTTTGATTATCGGAAGTTTTTTGGGTGCGGCGAACTATCGCCTGAAAACAGCCGAGGATATTGTTTTTGAGCACTCGCATTGTCCGCGTTGCAAAAAAACGATCCGCTGGTATGACAATATTCCGCTTTTGAGTTTCGTTGTGCTTCACGGGAAGTGCCGCGACTGCCGGAAATATATTTCGTGGGAATATCCTCTCATCGAGTTGATGACCGGAGTTTTGTTCGCGGGGGTGGCTCTCAAGTTTTTCGGAGCGCCGTTTTTGGGAATAGCGGGAATCATTTCCGGAACAATTGGCACGAGCATAATAATCGATATGAGCTTTTTGCTTTTCGCGGTCTGCTATCTCGTCATCATTTTTTGGCACGACTACGACTATATGCTCATCCCTGACGCGGTGGTTTTTCCGGCAATCATTGTCACGTTTTTCTATCAAATATACAAATATGTCCAAAGCCCGCTTTCGATAGCCAATTTTCATTCGCCCCTCACGGGTGCGATCATTTCGGCTCTGGGCGCGGCGTTGTTCTTTTTCGCGCTCATTTGGATTTCAAAAGGAAAATGGATCGGGGGAGGGGATGTGAAGCTCGGATTTTTGGCGGGACTCATTGTCGGATGGCCGAAGATTTTGTTCGTTTTTTTTCTCACTTATTTCATCGGATCAGTTGTGAGCCTTGCTTTGATCGCTCTCAAGAAAAAAACATGGAAGAGCCAGATTCCTTTCGGGCCGTTCATGGTGGCGGCAATTCTCATCGTTTTGTTTTTTTTGGACCAGATTCAATTCTGGGTAAACAGGTATCTGAATGTAGGGTATTAACCAGCTGTCATTGTGAGCCCATCCAAGGGCTGGATAAACTCCGCGAAGCAATCCCGTTGATTTCAGAATAGCTTAAGATTGCTTCGTCGTTGTACTCCTCGCGATGGCAACAATAATAAATTGATACAAAATACAAAATACAAAATACAAAATACCAGCGCCGGTTTTACTCTCATCGAACTTCTCGTCGTGATGGCTATCATCGGCATTTTGGCGGCGACGGCAATGGTGAATTTCGGCAAAAACGAAGATCGCGATGTGAGGATGGAAAAAGACCGCCTCACCAGCTTTTTGCGCGAAGTGCAGAACAAGGCGCTGACAGCGGAAAAAGCGGGCATAACTTTGGGTGCGACTGAAAAGCTTTGCGGATTTGGGGTGCGTGGCGCTTCTGATGGCGCTGCATCTCTTCAGATTTACTACATAAAAAGCAACGGGCTAGATGTTGATTGTGCCGGCATAGTTTCTTCCGGAACAAAAACAAATTATGAACAGCCTTTTAGTTTGAGCAATAATGTCAAAATTAGCATGAGCTTCAGTGATGTTTTTTTTCTTTCTCCAAATAGTAATATATATTATGGGGGAAGTGACAATGCGAGCGCATTTCCAATAACAATAAACCTTACAAAAACTGGGTTGGGGACTGATATTCTGGTCACAATCAATCAATCAGGAAGAATTTACTAGTTTTTTTATTTAAAATTTAGACATTCAAAATTGATTAAAAATTTAAAATTTAAAATTAAAAATTCCCGAAAGGGTTTCACTCTCATCGAAATGCTCGTGGTGATTTTTGTGTTGGGCATCGGGCTGGTCGGCGCGCTTTCTTTTTTCAATATCAATTTCAATAATCAGTTTGAAGCGAAAAACGAACTCATTGCGGCAGGATTGGCGCAGGAAGGGTCGGATCTGGTTAGGAGTATTGTTGATAATAGTTATCTTAATGGCCTGCCTTGGTATGGCGAGTTAACAAACAAAAATTTTTCAACAATATACTGTAATGGCGTGGACAGGGATACTATTTTTGATGATTCATATAAATGCAAAAACAAGCCTAAAAATAAAACAGTTTGCTTTGATGCAACAAGCGGGGCGTACAATCAGCAAGAAAATCCAGGTCAATGTACCGGAGATGGCGTTAAAACTGAATTTGATCGTGAATTAAGCATATCTGGATATAATGTTGATAATATGGGAACTATTGATTTTGATACAGGGGATTGTATTCAAGTTAAAATAACTGTGGGGTGGCCAAACTCCGATGATGCTTGTAAAGCTGATACTGGCAATTGCGCAAAAAAAACTGTTTCCACTGGCATAATCTGCAAGCCGAGGCAATAAAGCGATCCAAGAAAATATGCTGCAAAAAAGAGAAAGAAAAAATAAAAAAGGTTTTTCTTTGATCGAACTTATGGTCGCGATGTTTATTTTTGTTATGATTATGGGCGCGATGGTCGCAGTTTCGGTCGCTGGTTTTCGGTCATATATCAAATCAAAAGCCATCAAAACAGTCATGGAAGACGTCGGTTTCGCCATGAACTCGATTGCCAAAGATGTGAGAATGGGGAAAATCGAAAAATCTTTTAATGTTGTCGGTGTAGGGACTAAGACAAATAATGGCACAATAAAAGATTATTTTGCAGTTAAGCGAAATAGAAATCAGGAATTGGCCTGCTACCATGCAACTAGCATTTATTTAGGTGTTGCAACGGGTACAAGCGGCAGTGTTGGCCCTCCTCTGATTCTTGCGAGCTGTCCTTCTGATGATGGAAGTGGCAATATTTACAAGAAAATAGTCGATCTTACTGGGACGAACATGGCTTTTGCTTCAACTTCCGGTTTTTACAGTATGGCGACTGATACAACTAGTGCGACAAAAATTCGCGGTTGGGTGGAAATAAATTTGAATATCGAAAATCCGGGGATGGATACCGATTCGATTCGGTTGCAGACAATCGTTTCGTCGCGAGACTACGGTTGGGATGAAACGCCATAGAAAATGCGAAATAGTTGTGCCCTAACATCCGATGTTAGGAAATAGGAGAGTAGCTAGCAATAACTGCTTTTTTTTTGTTTCTAAAAAAATAGATTATCCTAACATCGGATGTTGGGAAATTTCGGCTTTATTTTTTCCTATTTATCTGCTAAAATGAGCCTATGCGAGACAAAAATGAAACAAAATCAAGAATTGAAAAGTTGCGAAAGGAAATTGACAAATTTCGCTATGAATACCATGTTTTGGACCGGCCGGATGTTTCGGATGAAATATATGATTCTTTGATGCGGGAACTGCGGCAACTTGAAGAAACATGTCCCGATCTCAAAAGCTCTGATTCACCGTCGCAAAGAATTGGCGGAAAACCGCTCGCGAAGTTCGAAAAAGTGCGGCATTCACATCGGCAGTGGTCGCTCGATGATGCTTTTTCGTTTAAGGAAGTGAGAAAGTGGGAAGAAAAGATTTTAAGGCTTATCCATAAAAAAAATCCGAACGAAATCTCGAACTCCAAATTCAAAAAAATACAAAATACTAAATACAAAATACTAAATACAAAAATCGAATACTGCGCGGAGATCAAAATAGATGGGCTCAAAATTATTTTGACATACAAAAAAGGTATTTTTATTCAAGCGGCGACCAGAGGAGACGGGGTGATTGGCGAGAATGTGACGGAGCAGGTGAAAACAATCCAGAGCGTGCCACTCAAGTTGAACGAGCCGATCGATGTCACCGTTGTCGGAGAGGCCTGGATGAAAAAAAGCGATTTGGAAAAGACAAACAAGGTGAGAGAAAAAGAAGGATTGCCGCCATTTGCCAATTCGCGAAACGCGGCGGCGGGATCAATTCGCCAGCTTGATCCGAAAATCACAGCGAAACGAAAACTTGATTCGTATATTTATGATATCGACGAAATCAAAGGAACTCTTCCGGAGACACAAACAAAAGAACTGGATTTGTTGAAAAAACTTGGCTTCAAAGTCAACGAAAATCACAAACTATGCAAAAATTTGGAGGAAGTCGAAAAATTTTTCCGGTCTTGGGAAAACAAACGCGGCAAGCAGGAATACGGGATTGACGGCGCGGTGGTAAAAATAAATTCAAAGAAATTGCAAGACTTGCTCGGCTATACCGGAAAATCTCCGCGCTGGGCGGTGGCGTACAAATTCATTCCGGAAAAAGTGGCGACGCTTGTCGAGGATATCAAAGTTCAAGTCGGGCGAACGGGAGCGCTCACGCCGGTGGCTCACTTGAGGCCGGTTTTGGTGGCCGGGTCGACGGTTTCCCGGGCGACGCTTCACAATGAAGACGAAATAAAAAGGCTTGATGTCCGGATTGGCGATACGGTTGTCATTCACAAAGCCGGGGACGTTATTCCCGAAGTGGTGGAAGTTCTCAAAAATTTACGCACGGGCAAAGAAAAAAAATTTCATATGCCGGCTCGCTGTCCGATTTGCGGAGGACTTGTTAAAAAAGAAACAATACGCAAAGACGTAAAGACGCAAAACACAAAAAATATACCAGATACAAAACTGAGCGCGGCGCACTATTGCCAGAACAAAAAATGCTTTGCGATCGAAAAAGAAAACATCATCCATTTCGTTTCGCGAAAAGGTTTTGATATTGAAGGGCTGGGCGAAAAAATCGTCGAACAGCTTTTGAATGAAGGTATAATCTCAAGTTTTGCGGATATTTTTGAATTGAAAACGGGCGATCTCGAACCACTGGAACGATTTGCGGAAAAATCAGCGGACAATTTGGTAAAAGCAATCGAAAAAGCAAAAAAAATCGAATTTCCAAAATTTTTGTTTGCGCTTGGAATCAGGCATGTTGGGGAAGAAACGACTATATTAATCGCTAAAGCGATCAATATGGAATTTTCAATTTTCAATTTTCAATTTTCAAACAAATCAAAAATTTCAAATTCTAAAATTAAAAATTTAGAAGATATAATCCGTGTTTTTCCCGAAATTAGTCAGGAGCAGTGGATGAATATAAAGGGAATTGGAGAGAAGTCCGCAGAAAGCTTGAATCACTGGTTTAATAGCAGGGATAATATAAAATTACTTGAGAAAATGAAAAGTTTGGAAGTTGATGTCATAATTCCAAAATTACAAATTACAAATTACAAATTACAAAATCAAAGCTTTGTCCTTACCGGTGAGCTGGAGTCAATGAGCCGCGATGAAGCGAAGGAAAAAATCCGCGCGCTGGGCGGAGATATCTCATCCTCGGTCAGCAAGAATACGGACTATGTCGTAGTTGGCAAAAATCCGGGATCGAAGTATGATAAAGCAAAAGAATTGGGAGTGAAAATTGTGAATGAAAATGAATTTATAAGTCTGATAAAATAGATGTTAAGTAAATCCGAAGTCCAAAAAATCGCGAGTCTCGCCCGCATCGAAATAACCGACCAAGAAGCCGAAAAGTACGCAACCGAACTTTCGGATATTTTGGGTTTTGTGGAAAAACTGAACGAAGCAGACACGGATGGAGTTGAGCCGATTGTGCATATCACGGGAGCGAAAAATATCACGCGCGAGGACAAAGTCATTGAATATAGCGACGAAACAAAAGAAAATATAATCAACAACTTTCCTGAGAAGAAAGATCGGTTTGATAAGGTGAAAGCTGTGTTTTGATTTTTCCCTAACATTCAATGTTAGGAGCGCCTAACATTGAATGTTAGGATGTTAGGATGATAAAAGATCTGCATCAAAAACTGGTTAGCCAAGAGACTACTTCAGAAAAATTGACTGAAGAATATTTTACTACGATCGAAAAAAAAGACCTCGAAGTAAAGGCATATTTGAGCCTCAACAAAGAATTCGCGCTGGACAAGGCCCGTTCGGTCGACAAGAAGATCAAAAACGGTGAAGAAATAGATTTGCTGGCCGGAATACCTTCAGCAATAAAGGATAATATATGCATTGAAGGACTTCCGGCGACGGCCGGATCGAAAATTTTGGAAAATTATGTTGCTCCATATGACGCGATGGTTATTTCAAAATTGAAAGACAGCGACGCTGTATTTCTTGGAAAAACAAATCTCGATGAGTTCGCGATGGGTTCTTCAACCGAAAACAGCGCATATCAAACGACAAAAAATCCGCATGATGTATCTCGAGTTCCGGGTGGTTCATCGGGAGGCAGCGCGGCATCAGTTGCGGCGGATGAAAGCGTCTGGGCTCTTGGTTCAGATACGGGCGGTTCGGTTAGACAACCTGCCTCACTTTGCGGGGTGGTTGGTCTAAAGCCGACATATGGAATGGTTTCGCGGTACGGCCTTATTGCGATGGCCTCAAGTTTTGATCAGATCGGCCCGATCACCAGTTCGGTCGAGGACGCGGCGATTGTTTTGAGCCGGATTGCAGGGAAAGACAGATTTGACTTGACAACGATGAAAACGGCTGAAAAAAAATACGAAGATTTTTTGGGCGCGGATATCAGCGGTCTCAAGATCGGGATTCCGAAAGAGTATTTCGAGGGTGAGGGTTTGGATTCAAGAGTTCGGGAGCTGATCGAGAAAGCGATTCAAAAATACAAAAATATTGGTGCGGAAATCATTGACATCAGCCTGCCAAGCGCCGACTATGCTCTTGCGACCTACTATATCATCATGCCAAGCGAGGTGAGTTCAAACTTGGCGCGATTCGACGGGATTCGATTCGGCCAATCAGTCGGAGCAGAGAGTGAAAAAACGGGAGCGGATTATACTCTTTGGGACATCTATTTCAAAACGCGGGCGAAATATCTTGGAAAAGAAGTGAAAAGAAGAATAATGCTCGGAACGTACGCGCTTTCAGCTGGATACTACGACCAGTATTATCTCAAGGCCCAAAAAGTGCGCGCGCTCATCAAGAAAGAATTTGAAGAAGCCTATAAAAAAGTCGATCTGATTTTGAGCCCCACTTCTCCGACTCCGGCTTTCAAAATTGGCGAAAAAATCGAAAATCCCTTGGCGATGTATCTGGCGGACATATACACTGTCACCGCGAATATCACGGGTGTTCCCGCGATTTCCATTCCCTGTGGTATAATAGAGGAAGATGGAAAAAATCTGCCGGTCGGACTGCAGCTCATGGGAAAGTGGTTTGACGAGGAAACCCTATTAAACGCTGCTCATGTTTTTGAGCAATCAGTATAATATATGGATATCAATATACTTGCCATATTTCAATCTCTCTTCAATAGTTTCGCGCACTCATCTTTTTTCGGTTTCATAAAGATTCTGGCCGGATTTGTCATTGTCATTCTTTTGATTGCCAATATTTTGCTCATATCCAAGCGGATTCGGGGGGATTGGAAGGTCGCTTTCTATGGGGTGAAAGTTCCGGATCTCAAAAAATCAAAATATGTTGAAAGATGGGAAGGCATCAAAAGAAATGCCCAGAGCGAGGATGTTTCAAAGACAAAGATTGCGATGATTGAAGCTGATCAAATGTTTGGAGAGACTCTCGAAAAAATAGGATACAAGGGAAAGGATACGGGCGAAAGAATGGCAGAAGTGAAGTCGGGACAGCTGATCGGGCTCGAGGAGGCCAAATATGCGCATGATATTTTCAAGAAAGTTGTCCGAAATTCGGGACACGATATCAGCTTGGAAGAGATTCAGACTGCGCTCGGGGGGTATGAGAAAGTTTTTCGAGGACTGGAGCTATTGGACTAAAAAATAAGCGCCGTTATGGCGCTTGAAATTGCGTCGCTCGTCCCAATTGAAAGCAAGCTCTCATTTGCGGACTCGCTAGCAATTATAAAAATTTTATGAAAATAAAAATTGCTATTAATGGATTTGGAAGAATAGGCCGGCCGGCGCTCAAAATCGCGCTGGAAAAAGAAAATATTGAAGTCGTGGCGATCAACGATCTTGCCGACGACAAAACTTTGGCGCACCTCTTGAAGCACGACAGCTCGTACGGAACTTATTCTCGAGATGTGAAAGTTGGTGACGGGGAAATAATCGTCGGCGGAAAAGCAATCAAAAGTTTCAGTGAACCGGATCCGATAAAACTTCCTTGGAAAGATTTAAACGTGGACATAGTCCTTGAATGCAGTGGAGTTTTCAATGATCGACAAAGCGCTCAAAAACATATCCAAGCTGGGGCTAAAAAAGTTATACTTTCAGCTCCGCCCAAAAGTGATGATATTCCGGTCTATCTCATTGGAGTGAACGAAAATGAGTTGAAAGTCGAAGACAACATCATCTCCAACGGATCTTGCACGACCAATTGCCTTGCGCCGATGATCAAAGTACTCGACGAAAAATTCGGCGTGGAAAAGGGTTTTTTGACGACGGTTCATTCCTACACCAACAGCCAGCGCATTTTGGATCTTCCTCACAAGAATCTGCGTGAAGCGCGCTCGGCCGGACAAAATATCATCCCGACCACGACGGGCGCGGCCAAAACGGTCGCGAAAGCCATCAGGAGTATGGAAGGAAATTTGGATGGAATATCGATGCGGGTTCCGACACCAGTAGTCTCCGTGACCGATTTCGTGGGCATATTGAAAAAAGAAGCGAGCGCGGAAGAAATAAACAACGCTTATCGTGAGGCTGCCGCAGGCGATTTGAAGAATATTTTGGATATTAGCGAAGAAGAATTGGTCTCGATGGACTTCAAGGGCAACTCCGCGAGCGCGATTGTGGATTTACCCCTCACGATGGCAAATGGAAATCTCGTGAAAGTCGTGGGCTGGTATGACAACGAGTGGGGATATGCCAACCGATTGGTAGAGATGGCGGAATTATTGGGGGAGAAATTAAAAATTTGAATTAATTATGATTGGAATTTTCGATTCGGGAGTGGGGGGGTTAACCGTGGTTAAAGAAATCAAAAAATTATTACCGGATGTTTCAATAATATATTTCGGAGATACGGCGAGATTGCCATATGGGAACAAAAGTCCGGAAACAATCCAGAAATATTCGGGTGAAATAGTGGAATTTTTGAAAAGAAAAGGATGCAAAACGATTGTAATCGCCTGCAATACCGCCTCGGCTCTTGCCGCAGATTATATCAGGGAAAAATATCCGGATCTCGAAATATACGATGTGGTATCTTCGGGCGCGGAAGCAGTGGCCGAAACGACAAAAAGCAAAAAAACCGGCGTGATCGGAACGTCCGCGACGATAAATAGCGGTGTTTATAAAAAGAAAATAGCCGAACTGGATTCAAGTATCGAAGTGTTCGCGCAAGCCTGCCCGCTTTTCGTTCCGTTGGCTGAGGAAAACTGGATTAAGCGTCCGGAAACAAGGAAAATCGCGCGGACATATCTTCGCAAGCTGAAACTCAAAAAAATAGATACGCTTCTTCTCGGCTGCACGCATTATCCTCTGCTCGAAAAAGTTATTTCCGGCGTGATGGGGAAAAGAACGAAAGTGATTGCCTCGGGAGAGAAACTGGTGAAAAAATTGAAAGAGAAAATCAAAGATAAAGAAAAAGGGGAAGATGAATATTTTGTGAGCGATCTGACGCCACATTTCGAAAAATTGGCGAGAAAAATTCTTGGTAAAAATGTGAAAATAGATAAAATAGAAATATAAAAAAATAACACAAAAATTATGTATGACATTTTGATCCGCAATGGAACCATCATTGATGGAACAGGAAAAAAGAAATATTCTGCCGATGTGGCAGTCAAGGATGGAAAAATTTCCAAAATCGGGAAAATGAAATGGGTGCGGGGGAGAAAAGAAATCGATGCAACCGGAAAAATAGTCTCACCCGGGTTCATTGATATTCACAACCATTCCGACAGCTATTGGCGGTTGTTTCTCGATCCGCAGCTCCCGAGTCTGGTCTATCAAGGAATCACCACAATTGTGGGCGGGAATTGTGGCGCTTCAATCGCGCCACTCACAAGCGGAAAAATAATCGAATCCATTCAGAAGTGGGCGGATATCAAGGAAGTCAATGTGAATTGGCTTTCGATGGGCGAATTTCGGGAAGAAATGGAAAAAAGAAAACTGGGCTTGAATTTTGCGACGCTCGTCGGTCACGGGACCTTGCGGCGGGGGATTGTCGGGGATGAAATGCGCCGGCTGGCCAAAAACGAGCTTGAGCTTTTCAAAAATATGCTGGAAAGGTCTCTTGAGGCGGGAGCAATTGGATTTTCAGCGGGGCTTGCCTATAGCCATGAGCGCGATGCAAAATGGGATGAATTGGAATATATGTTGGAAATAGTGAAGCGACATGGAAAAGTTTTTTCTCTTCACTTGAGGGATGAAGGGCGGGAAATAATTTCCGCGATATCCGAAGCGATTGATCTTGCTAAGGAGTCGGGAGCAACTCTGCAAATTTCTCATTTCAAAGTGATGGGAAAACAAAACTGGCCGCTTGCGCAAGCGGCACTCAACAAAATTGAAGAAGCGCAAAAATCCGGAATCGATGTGAGTTTTGATGTCTATCCATATACCCAAACGGGATCTGTTCTCTATATATATCTTCCCGCTTGGGCGGCCGAAGGAGGAAAAAGAATGCTTGTCCGAAGGCTCAAAGAAAAGCATCTTCGAGAAAAAATCATCGAAGAGATGAAAAAGGGAGCCGAATATCACTATGAAAACGCCATTATTGCGATTTCTTCACTCAACAAATCTCTGCCTGAAAGAAAAATTTCGAAAATTGCCCAAGTGCGAGGGATTTCCGTGGAAGAAGTGATTGTTGACCTCTTGATTGCGAGCGAAGGAAGAGTGATCACGCTTCTGGATTGCCTTGGCGAAGAAAATGTGAGGAACGCGATCAAACATCCATTGTCGATCATCGCCTCGGACGGAGCGGGGTATGATATTGCCCACAAAGATACCGGCGAAATTGTCCATCCGCGATGCTTCGGAACATTTCCGAGAGTTCTGGGGAAATATGTCCGAGAAGAAAAATTGCTGACCCTCGAAGAGGCGGTCAAAAAAATGACTTCGATGCCGGCGAAAAAATTGGGATTCACTGATCGAGGGATATTGCAAAAAGACTCAGTAGCTGATATTGTGATTTTCGATCCCGAAAAGATAATCGATAAGTCAACCATTGAAAATCCGTATCAATATGCGGAAGGCGTGAACGAAGTGATCGTGAACGGAAAAATGGTTTTGGACAAAAGCGAATTAACAGGAGAAATGGCGGGAGAATTTATTGCGGGATAATGTTCATGAAAAAATCAGACTTCAAAGGCAAAAAAGTGACAGTCATGGGTATCGGTCTGCACGGCGGCGGCATTGCAACCGTCCGTTTTTTTGCGTCTGCCGGTGCGAAAGTGATCGCGACGGATCTCAAAACAGAAAAAGAACTTGCGCCGTCAATTGAAAAGTTGAAAGACTTGAAAAATGTTACGTTTATTTTGGGTCAGCATCGCATTGAGGATTTTGAAAACGTAGATATGGTCGTGAAAAGTCCGGCTGCCCCTTGGAGTTCAAAGCATATTCAAGCGGCGCTCAAAAAGAAAATTCCGGTTGAGATGGATTCGAGTATTTTTTTCAAGCTTTGCAAATTGCCTATTATTGGTGTGACTGGCACGAAAGGAAAGACGACGACTGCAACGTTGATCGAGGAAATTATGAAAACGGCCGGAAAAAAAGTTTTCACGGCCGGGATCGGACAAAAGCCGGTTCTGGATGCGCTGGATGAAATAGGCGATGTGAAAGACGGCGTGGTCGTTTTTGAGCTCTCAAGCTGGAGACTTTCCGGTTTGGGCAGAGAAAACTTGAGTCCGCATATTGCCGTAATAACAAATATTTTTCCGGATCATCTCAATTACTATGGCACGATGGAAAAATATATCGCGGACAAGAAATATATTTTTTCCAGCCAGAAGACGGAGGATTATGTTGTTTTGAATTATGATAACGAGAATGCGCGTATTTTAGCGGATAAATCGGAGTCGAAAAGAATATTTTTTACAGCCAATGCAAAAATAGATTCCGCGGATGATTTCGTTGGTGTTAAAACAGGAAAGATATTTTATCAAACCGGAGGGGAAGAAAAAAATATTTGCGATCTCAATGACATTAAACTACGGGGCGGACACAATATCGGAAATATCCTGGCGGCCGTGGCGGCTACATCAGCATACGGAATTTTACCTGATAAAATTTGCGAGGCGATCAAAAATTTCAAAAGCGTTCCGCATCGGCTCGAATTTGTGCGGGAGTTGGATGGCGTGAAATATATAAACGACACCGCAGCGACGATGCCCGACGCGGCGATCGCAGGAGTCAATTCTTTTTCCAAGCCGATTATTTTGATTGCCGGCGGAATGGATAAAAATCTTGATTTTGCTGATTTTGCAAAAGCAATCAGCGAAAAAGTGAAAAAAGTGATTTTTCTTAAAGGGGATGCGACGGAAAAGATAAAAACTGAACTGAAAAAAATCGATGCTGAAAACAAGATCGACAGCGAATTTGATAATTTAAAAAAGGCCATTCTTCGCGCCAAAAGCGTTTCTGGACCGGGGGATAGCGTTCTCTTTTCGCCAGGGGCGACGAGTTTCAATATGTTCAAGAATGAGATTGACCGGGGAGAAAAATTTCGGGAGGCGGTGGAGAAGCTATAATCCGCCCTTGACACGCTTTTTCAGCCTGTTATAATTATTCTTGCCGTTAACCCCGTTAGAAAATTTGTTTTTTTCTGAGCTGGAGCAATGGGTTTCCCGTTTTTTCTAACGGGGTTAAAATATAATAAAAAAGCAAAAGCAAGTCGATCATTTGAAGCACAATCAGGGTGAACCAAAATGAAAGACGCGACTGGAATAGTACGTAATTATTTGCGCATTATTCCGGTCGTGTTTTAATTGACTCAATTAAGACGCGGAGAACTTTAACAATTGACTGACAACTTTCCCGATGCAACGTCGGGGAAAAAATTGCAAATTTTTGTGGTTGTCCTGACCCCGATGCAACGTCGGGGGCTAAGAGTCTATTCAAATCAGAAATTAGTTTTTCTTTTCGAAAACACTGAAGATCTCCATCAAAAGATCTTCTGGTTTTCAAAATTATCTGGAATTTATTTCAGATAATTCTTATTGAGAGTTTGATCCTGGCTCAGGATGAACGCTGGCGGCGTGGATAAGGCATGCAAGTCGTGTGGGTTTAGACCCACGGCAAACGGGTTAGTAATACATAGGAACGTACCCTCGAGTCTCGAATAACCTCCCGAAAGGGAGGATAATACGAGATAGTTCTCTTCGGAGTAAAGATTTATCGCTTGAGGAGCGGCCTGTGTCCTATCAGCTTGTTGGTGAGGTAATGGCTCACCAAGGCTATGACGGGTAGGGGATGTGAGAGCATGATCCCCAACATTGGAACTTAGACACTGTCCAAACACCTACGGGTGGCTGCAGTCGAGAATCTTCGGCAATGGGCGAAAGCCTGACCGAGCGACGCCGCGTGGAGGATGAAGGCCTTCGGGTTGTAAACTTCTTTTGCAAGGGAAGAAACCGTGTTCAGCACGGAGTTTTGAACGATTTTAATTTTGAAAAATTTCAAAATTCCTAAATTAAAAATTCCGTGTTGGATGCGGCTGACGGTACCTTGCGAATAAGGGGTTGCTAACTCTGTGCCAGCAGCAGCGGTAATACAGAGACCCCAAGCGTTATCCGGATTTATTGGGCGTAAAGCGTGTGTAGGCGGCGATGATAGTCAGATGTTAAATTCCAGCGCTCAACGTTGGAGCTGCATCTGAAACGTCATCACTAGAGACAAGTAGAGGTTCATGGAACATATGGTGTAGCAGTGAAATGCGTTGATATCATATGGAACGCCAAAGGCGAAGGCAGTGAACTGGGCTTTGTCTGACGCTGAGACACGAAAGCGTGGGTAGCGAACGGGATTAGATACCCCGGTAGTCCACGCCGTAAACGTTGCCTACTAGGTCTGGGGAGTATCGACCCTCTCCGGACCGAAGCTAACGCGTTAAGTAGGCCGCCTGGGAAGTACGAGCGCAAGCTTAAAACTCAAAGGAATAGACGGGGACCCGCACAAGCGGTGGAGCACGCGGTTTAATTCGTCTCTAAGCGAGGAACCTCACCAGGGCTTGAAATATTGCTGCAAGCTCCAGAAATGGAGCCGCCTTCGAGGGTGCAATATAGGTGTTGCATGGTTGTCGTCAGCTCGTGCCGTGAGGCGTTCCATTAAGTTGGGGAACGAGCGCAACCCCTGTCGAGTGTTACAAGTGTCACTCGAGACTGCCCGGCCCAAAGCGTATTTCAAGAAGTACGTTTCGGGCCGGGAGGACGGTGGGGATGACGTCAAATCAGCATGGCCCTTACGTCCTGGGCGACACGCATGCTACAATGGCCGGTACAATGGGTAGCGAACCCGCGAGGGGGAGCCAATCCAGAAAAGCCGGTCCCAGTTCGGATTGGAGTCTGCAACTCGACTCCATGAAGCCGGAATCGCTAGTAATCGTGAATCAGCCATGTCACGGTGAATACGTTCTCGGGTCTTGTACTCACCGCCCGTCACACCAAGAGAGTCGGTAATACCCGAAGCGCTACGCAAGTGGTCCTACGGTAGGATCGATAATAAGGGTGAAGTCGTAACAAGGCATCCGTAGCGGAAGCTGTGGATGGATCACCTCCTTTCTAGGGAGATACGGTTGAGACCTCCGATTTATCGGAGTTAAGAACCCATATGGTCGTTATAGAC
>JAZDKQ010000003.1:0-4437 GCA_043802865.1 Candidatus Moraniibacteriota bacterium | reverse complement strand
TTCAAGGCATGCTTATAGGTGAACAGATGTCCCAGGCCTTGGTTTTTGACAATTCCATCAGTTGCCGCATCCGGATCAACCCCATCTTTAAACACTACGATATATTGGCCGGGAACTTTTCCGCTATTTTGTTTTTGAGCCATTATTTTGGGAACAGCCAATGCCCCAAAAGCAATGATGGCAATGATTGCCGCTGCGAGATGCGTTTTTTTCATCTGGTTTAATTTTATTTATTACTTATAAATTATTTTGTAACCGTTATCGAAGTTGTCCCGACATTCCCGGCCGCGTCATAGGCCTTTGCCACGATCGTATGTGTGCCACGACTCGCTTTCTTTGTATTCCAATTATAGCTCAAAGTTCCCGTTGTTGCACTCGCGACTTTTTTCCCGTCAATCGAGAGTTCAAACAAGACCACGTCGACATTGTCCGTCGCTGTCGCTTTGACCGAAACAATTCCGCTCACAGTCGCTCCGTCTGCCGGATTGAGTATATTTGCAATTGGCGCAATCGTATCTTCCGCAACCGGGGCAGTGGAGCTGTCTCTTTGGAAATTGACATGCTTGGTAGTTGAAATCGGATTTCCGTCAACACCCAAGGCTCTTACATAAAAAACATATTGAGAATTCGTCTGCAAATCCCCCGCTTCGACTGAAACGCTTGTGCCAGAGATCGTTTTCGCATTCGCGTTCTCCGGATTGAACCAGGCAGTTTCCCAGGGTTCGCTGTCGCTCGCGACTCCGGTCGTGCCGTATACACGCTCGAGGACATATTGATACTCTGTCGCGTTCGGAAAAGCATCCCAGCTGAAGTTCAAGGTTCCGATTCCAATGCTTGTTCCGCTGATATTCACCCCGTTCATCGTTGCGTGAAAATTGTCCAGATTAGAAAGGATGCCCGGCAAATTGTCGGTTTCGCTCTTAATAGTCGTCATTTGATCCCATAACTTGTCTCCCGGACAAGCCGTTGCGCCAACATCCCGGTGCGCCGCGACGTTGTACATATCTTCTTTCCAAATTCCGTCATAGCGCAGAAAATCGCTTTTGCCCTGAATGTCAATGCCCCGGCTGTCCGCGACAAAGGCCATCGCTTTTTTCAGTCCTTCTTTTTGATCAGCGGGTATTCCGAACGAAGTGAAATCTCCCATCGCTGAAACTCCGAAACTCCCGCTGTTGTAGCCCGCCGTATGCCCCGCTTCCACGTCGAGGGTCATTATTTGGTCGGCTGTAGGGTTGGTTCTGGTTGGACTGGTCCCGTGCGTCCCGTATCGGCCTTCATAGACGCGTCCCGCCGCATCAACAAGCGCGCTGTAGCCGATGTCGCCCCATTTTTGGGTGACTGCATGATAATAGTAGGTGCTTCTGACCGCCGCCATATTGGCATCAATGTCAGTAACGCCGTTTGAACTGGCAACGGCTGTGTGATGAACGATTATTTTTCTTGTGCCGTGATACGACCTCGGCCATTCCTCGTTCCCCTTCCTGTCGAAGCGATAACTTTCGTTGGCGCCCCATTCTTCCCTTGAGATAACCGCCACGCTTTGGCCTCCGGGAGAAGTTTTTTCCACTGCTCCGCCCAAGGCCAGAGAATTTGAAACCAGGCTCAATTTTTTGGAGGTTTGGGAAGATTCTTCGGCTGAATTGAGAAAGGTGAAAGTGAGCTGGTTTAGTTTGATATTTTTTTCGGCATCTGCCGGAAATTCAATTTTTGCCTGGGCAAATTTTGTTTTCTCCGCTCCGACCAGAGCCGCGAAGATCTCTTCGTTTTTCATATCGTTCCGGCCTTCGTCCAATTCCACCATCGCCTCCGTCCAGTCGCCAAAATTCACGCCGTCTTCGCTTGTTCTCACGAAAGCCGTAATCGACGCATCATCCGCAATATTTTCTTTCCAATGAAGGCCGATGTGGGTCGCCCCGAAAGGCGCTTCGATCACCGGCGTGATGTATTCTCCCCGCTCTCCAGCGGGTGCGCTCATTTCAATCCCGCCGTTTTTTTCCTCAAGCTTCGCATTCTTGAACTCGCCTTTTTCAAAATCCTGTTTGGTTTCCAATTTTTTGTCGAAAGCCAAAGTATCGTATTTTGTTTTGGCGGATATGGTTGGCGCGAAAGAAGTGATTCCAAGAATCAAGCTCAAAACAAGAAACCAAACGCTGATTTTTTTCATTGTTTTTTGTTTTTCACGGATTATGGATATATTATACTCCCTTTCGCTTTTCTTGGCGAAATTTCCAAAAGTGGATAACTATGCCCTTGCACCAATTTTGCGGCATAATAACCCCCTTAACAAATAAGATTTTTTCTGCTAATATGCAAAAAAGATCAATCACATCTGGAATAGCTATATTAGATATAAGAAAAAATCCCACCGAGGAGGAAAACCATGAGATTCCGGCTACTTGTCATTTCGCTTGTACTTTTCTTCCAGTGTTCGCCAGTTTTTTCGGTTGAGCAACCAGGCTGTTATATCACCCCCGAATTGACAGGCTACGTCGCCGAAGTCGGCTTGCATCACTTGGTGATTGTGAACCAAAGGGGAATATTGGCTCTGCCCGGAATTTCCAATCTTGGTCACTACCGTCTTTTGATGGCCTATACCATGAGTCATGACCAGCAGGTTCGATTTTTTGCAAAAATCACCTGCGAGCAATTGGGTTTTCATATCGAGGTCATGAACCCCAGGCTGGTGCCAAAACTATTTCTCAAAGAATGAGGCCGGAAGCCAGAAAAAAAGCCGTCCAAGTGCGTATCATCGCTGGACGGCTCTTGTTTTTCTTGAATTCCTAAAGTTGAAAATAATATCTATACCGTCGGCGGGGTTTGGCCGGTCGGATCCTTTGGAGCATCTTCCCCGGATCCGCTTTTGATTTCCGCGTGCTCTTCGCGAATATTTTTCCTGAACAGATAAAGATAATATAGATAAATTATTGCTCCGCCGATGATTGCGATAACCACAAACCACAGATATTCGCGGCAGAAGTCGAAGAAATACCAAATGAGAAATGCCGCGGCCGCCAGCGCCGCCTGCCACTTCCAGCGGATCTCCCGCTTTTCGATCTGCTCTTTGATTTTTTCAAAAGTCCGCCACAAAAATGCCGCAAAATACGCGATCAGCATCAAAACCCAAACCCATTTCGGCCAGCCTTGACAGAGCGATATTTCCGCCCCTTCCACTTCCCCTTCTTTTGGAGTTTGATCCCCTTTCACTTCGCCCACTTCTATTGCTCCTTCGCTTTCGGCAATCGTTCCGGCTATTCCGGTTCCCGGCGCTCCCGCGAAAAAGCCCGCCATTGTCGTCGTGACAAATGTTACGCCATCACCGTCGCCATTACCGTCGCCATCCGCTTCACCCTTGAATCCTAATTTGATATCAAAACTCATATCGGCGCTTTGGAATTCATTTCCGGCATTTGGATCTAAAGTCAAAATAAAGCGCAAATTTTTTGAATCGTCTCCGGGAATTGTTTTCACGACAAATTCGCCTCCGTCAAGCATATCCAAGTCTTTGTCTCCATCGCATCCATATTCGCAAATAAATTTATCCGCTTCGTCCAAAAATCCCGCCTTGAGAAAAAGTTTCTTCGCGAGAGCTTTGGGATTGGTTTTTATGTTGAACTCGAATTGAAATTTCCTGTCTTTCCCTCCGAGATTTTCCACGGTCATATCGGAAGAGAAAGACTCGCCCGGCGCCGCGTTTGTCACCGTGAAAAGCGGATCGTCACAAGTAATCTTGAAATTTCCGTCGGTCATCGTCTTGGCGCGGGCATTTACTGCCGCTCCAAAAGCAAACAAAAAAACCGCCGAAATTATCAAAAAGTATTTCATTTCCAAAAAAATATTATTCTTTCTCATTTGCTTTCGCTTATATAGGATTATTCGGATCGCCGTCTCCGCCGGAACTGTCTTTCGAATCATTTTTCTTTTCATCCGTTTTTGGATCGTCTGCTTTGGGAACAGTCGCATCGGTTTTTTTGACCTCTTCTTTCTTCGGCTCTTCTTTTGGTTCCTCTTTCGACTCCTCTTTCGGCTCTTCGGCCACGGTGATCAATACAACAATATCATCTTTTTCCGCGTCAACAAGCTCAATATCTTTTGGCAGATCCAAATCTTTAACTAAAAATTCAATTTTCCCTTCCTCTTCCTTGATTTCAATTTTGGCAAGGTCAATTTCAAAATCTTTTAAATCGTTCATCACGGATTCCTCCCCGGAGAGTTCGATTTTTTTTATTTTCTGCGAAACATCCGCCTCGAATCCGTCGGGAACATCCAGTTTTCCTTTGAGATTTATATCAAATTCCTTTGAAACAACAACCGGATCGTCTTCGGATTCGGTTCCGTCCCCATTTTGATCGTTCGGATCCTGCGGCGGATTTTCATTGTTCGTCCCATCACCGGGCAAAATTCCGTCATTCGCTCCCGGCAGATTATCCGCGCCGGCAG
>JAZDKQ010000002.1:0-10138 GCA_043802865.1 Candidatus Moraniibacteriota bacterium | reverse complement strand
CAACCCCCCGGACCATCGCCGTCTGGGGGTTTTCTTTTTATCCTTTGCCAAAACCTGATTTTTTCTTTATAGTATCAAGAAGTTCTTTGGCAGCTCTATTGGCAACATTGTGCCGATAAACATATAAAATTCAACGAATAGGGGGAAGAATGAACTATCCAATAGTAAAGTCGCAGCTGGTGAAAGTCACTTTTCCGCCAATATCCGGAAAGGATGTTCCTGAATTCGTTTCTCGAGCCTTTGTTGGAAAAAAATTCCCGTACTTTGAAAGAGTCCGGACTTTTCTCCCGACGAAACCTGGAATGTCGTTTGGCTACAAAATCAACCTGCTCGCAGCTCTCGCGATCCTTCGCGAAGAAGCGCCCGAGGCCGCGCAATGGATCTCGGACCATCCAGAAATATTCTCTTCGCCATACCTCTTCTTTAATGAGGAATCCTGCATCTCACAGGATCAATTTTGTCCCCAATCCCTCCCGGTTGTCCATATTCAGATGCATCACCCCACCCACGTTTTGTATGGTGGTAAAATCATCAACTGATTTTCCACTCCAATTTGAAAAAGGTTCGGGACCACAATCGGTTCCGAACCTTTCTTCTTTTGCGAGGGTTTTTCAGCAACTTTTTTGCCTTCTTTCCAGACTATCTATAAGGCCAAACAACTCCGCGGCTTTTTCGCAGTCCATAATCCCATAGAGAGGATTTGAAGGGCCTAGCGGTTTGAAATTTACGACAAGAAAGGGATCCAGATCTAAAAGGTTCGATACTGACCCGTTATCCGCAATGGTCAATAAGCGGAATGAACAGCTGCTTTCACATCTATCCGTCCCGCCGCCGCAGACCGATCGACCTTGATCCATGCAGATTTTGATCACTGCAGGATGCTCGCCAGATTTCTCAATTTTTCTTTTATTTGCTAAATTGCAAAAAAAGCGTTAGAAATAAAGCAGGAGGAAAAACAAAATAGTTAAATATAACTTTTCTTTCACTGAAAAAGCAATTTTTGTTTTTTTCTGGTCTTTCAAAAACAACCCAAGAGCGGGTTAATAAAATTTATCGAATTCACAGAGAGGAGGAGTCATGTGCGGTATTTTTGGAATCTGGTCGGAAAAACCGATGCTGATCGGCTCTGCTTTGCATGACGGCCTTCTCGGTCTTCAGCATCGCGGACAGGAAGGAACTGGAGTGATGATCGCCGGTCCAAAAGAGCCTTTTCACTTTAGGAGGATTTCGACTGGTGACAGTTCTGTTCAGCATCTCTTTGAAAAAACGGATTTATCGCAATATCTCTCCGATAAAGCGATTGGGCACAATCGCTATTCGACAGCAGGCTCGACTGCAACAATCGATAACCTGCAGCCTTTCGTGCGCGAAACGCGGAGTGGATATGTTGGCATAGGCCATAACGGGACACTGCTCGATAGCGAACATCAAAGGGTAGGGCTGCTGAAGCGGGGATATTCTTTTCAGAGCGATTCAGATACGGAGATAATATTGGGACATCTGACGCTCTCAAGAAAATCCGATTTCGAATCCGCTTTGGTCGAGAGCCTCGGTAAAATCCGCGGCGCGTATTCTCTGGTAATCATGGCAATGAACGAAAATAAAATCATTGCTGCGCGCGATCCCTACGGATTTCGCCCTTTATCATTGGCCACTTTCAATGAGGGTTACATGATTTCTTCGGAAACCTGTGCCTTCGGCTTCATTGAAAAACGATATGGAGTGAAATATTTGCGGGATGTTGATCCAGGCGAAATTGTGGTAATCAGCAAAGAAGGTTTGAAATCCATTCGCCCATTCCCCAAAGCCCCTCTTCACCAGTGCGTTTTCTCGCTCATCTATTTTGCCCGCCCGGATTCAAAAATTTTTGGCCGTTACGGTTTCGAATTTCGGATGAACCTGGGCAAAGCACACGCAAGAGAACAAACCATCAGGGCGGATTGCGTCGTTGGCATAGCAGATTCGGCCAATTATTTCGCCGATGGCCTCGCAGAGGAATTGGGTATTCCTCACCGACGTGCACTCGTCCGGAGCCACTACTTCGGAAGAACATTTATTTCTCCGGATGGCACCAAACGATCAAATAACGTCCGTCTCAAACTGAGCCCGATCCCACCGCTTATTAAGAACCAGCATATAATTATTGCGGACGATTCGATCGTGAGAGGAACAACCAGTAAAAAGCTGGTTTCGATGGTCAGGGGCTGTATGCCAAAGAGCATTTCGTTTGCAGTGAGCTGCCCACCTCTCCTGGGATATTGTCCCTATGGGATTGATATTAAATCGTCTGAAGAACTCATAGCTCATGGAAAGGATATGGATGAAATCCGCGATTTCATAGGTGCGGATGATTTGCATTACCTTTCAATTGAAGCTTTGAAATCCGTGGCAGGAGAAAACTTCTGCTATGGCTGTTTTACCGGAAAATATCCGGTAACCCGAACCAAAAAAAGGGCGGCATCGCGTAAATCGCAGTGTTGCCCTTTTTCTTTTGTGGACCCGAGGAGACTCGAACTCCTCACCTCCTGTATGCAAAACAGGCGCTCTACCAGATGAGCTACGGGCCCATGCATGAAGTATTTTCTTGTGGGCGATCGAGGACTCGAACCTCGGACCTCGTCATTATCAGTGACGCGCTCTAACCGGCTGAGCTAATCGCCCATGTCTTTTGTTACGTAGCATGCTGCGTAACAAAATAAGTAATTGGTGGGTCGTGCAGGGATCGAACCTGCGACCATCAGCTTAAAAGGCTGCTGCTCTACCGACTGAGCTAACGACCCGAAATCAAATTCAAAATACAATCGCGCATGCAATCTTTGAGAAATATATCACATTTTGTATATTCAGTCAATCCTTTTTCTGACCACTCCCAAATACACCAGCGGAGCGATGCCCCAGAGAAATTTGTACAAATCGCCTGTGAAATATGATTTTACGCCTGGCGTGATCACATCTGCCAATTCTTTCGTTGAATACCATCCCAAAATAATCGAGAGCGAAAAGCCGACCACGATCGCCGTGCCAATAGCCAACTTCACAATGAGCGTTGGGCCGTGTCCCGAAACGCTCCCACGGATGATTCGCGAAAACATCACAATGAAACCAATGAGAATCGTGAGGAAAAACAGCGTTTTGGATTGCGGATCGTGCACAAAATCAAAATTGGCAAGATTCACGACCGCGTACGCCACATAAACCCCAAGAAGCGAAACCAAAATCCGATGTTTCCCGAGCACAAACGAAACGACGATGCTGATCAAGACAAACAAAATCAAAAAAGACACGTCGCCGGCAAGATTGCTCTTGATTCCAATATTACCAAGAAGATTGTTGAGATTCATTTTTGTTTTTTTATATTTATTATTCAGCTTCTTTTAATTTTTCAAAAATTTCTTTTTCTTCGCGTGTCAAGTTCGCAGGCGTCGTTACTTGTATCTTAACATACTGATCGCCATGTCCAAAACGTGAAAGATGTTTCACGCCATGCCCTTTGAGGCGGAAAACTTCTCCCGATTGCGTCCCGGCGGGGATTTTGAGCCTCACTTCTCCTCCGATTGTTTCAACTTCTATTTTGTCCCCGAGCGCCGCTTGCGAAAAACTTATTTTGGCTTCGCTGTGGATATCGTCATCTTTTCTTTCAAATCTTTCGTCAGAAAGCACGTGAACATTCACATAGAGGTCTCCCGCTTCCCCGCCCCTCTCTCCGGCTTCGCCCATATTCTCAAGGCGAATGGTTTGCCCGTTTTTGATGCCGGCTGGGATTTTTATTTTAATTTTTTCATATTCGCGCACTCGCCCGTCCCCGCCGCAATTTTTGCATTTCTTTTCCGGAATTTTCCCTTCGCCTTGGCAATCCGGACAAACACTTGTTTGCTGAAATGTTCCGAGAATCGTCCGCCGCGCGATTCGAATCTGTCCTTCGCCCTGGCATTTCGCGCATTCCACTTTTTTTGAGCCCGATTCCACGCCATCGCCTTCGCAACGCGCGCATCTCACTCTTTTATATAGTTCCACTTCTTTTTCGGCGCCATCCGCCATTTCCTGAAAATCTATTTCGATATCGACTTGAATATCCTCACCGCGACTCGCGCGCGTTCTCCTCCCACCGCCTCCAAACCCGGCTTGCTCGAAAATATCCCCAAAAATATCGGAAAATCCACCCTGACCCCCTCGTCCACCTCCAAAATTGAAATCAAATCCTTCGGCGTATGAAGAAAAATCGCGAAATCCGTCAAAACCGGAAAATCCGCCCCCTTGCGATTGCGCCTGCTCAAAAGTCTGGCCATATTGGTCATATTGAGTACGCTTTTCTTTGTCAGAAAGCACCTGATAGGCCTCGTTCACTTCTTTGAACTTGGCTTCGTTCCCGCCGGACTTATCCGGATGATGTTGATGCGCCAGTTTGCGATAGGCTTTTTTTATCTCCCCATCGGACGCCTCTTTGCCAACGCCGAGAGTATTGTAATAGTCTTTGGACATAAACAAAAAATTTCAAATTTAAAATTGAATTGAAATTTAAAATTATACATTATATTCAATCACTGCTGTTTCTTTTTGCTCCCGATTCACCTGCACAATTCCGCCCATTCGGAGCAATTTGATAATTCCGAGGATGAACAGTCCCAAAAATATGTCCACCAATGTCCCCAATATTCTTGCCGTCAAAAATATTCCGGCAGCGAGAATGATGGGAACATAGAATTTGTCCGTTCCCGAATATTCGAAAAATCCCCTTTCCGTTTTGTCGATATACGCCATGAACACATTTTTCATAGGCTGTTCGCCCACCACATCCACCCCAAGCTGTTTCGACAGATCCTTTTTCGACTTCGCCAGCATTTCTTCCTTAATTTTTTCGGCCGCCGCGTTGCCGATGATCTTAGTTGTGTCTGTTGCTCCTCCGGGCATAATACTGTTCACCGTCGCCATATTTTCGTCAATTCCCGGATCCACAAAGTTTTTGGAAAGAAATTCATCGACCGTCGCACCGCTTGAAATGTCGTCCAACATGCTCTTTTTTTCATCCGAGAGAACAAATCCGGCCGCCTTGAGCCCCCAATCCATTTCCATTTCAAGAGTTTTCGCTTCCAGGAATGTCGGCGTTGGCGTCATCGCTTTGTCCGTTATCGAAAAATAGTAGGCGACCGCGATCACAATGCAAACCGCGGTGACAAAATATTTGAGCGTATGGCTGACAAGCTGATAGAAATTTATCGTTATGCCCCGCGCGATTTCTTTTTTAGCTTGGCTTTCCGTGAAAATGAAAATCAGCACCGCCAGCGCGACTCCAAGCACGGACAAGCTTGCTTCGAAAAAGATCGGGTATCCGAGTCCGGACACAATGAAACTCGCGTACAGCAATTTCCTGTTTTTGACAAATATCGCGCTCAAAGTGAAGGCAATCCCCCAGACGCCGAAAGCCAGCACCGGACAAAGCCACACGTGTTTTATGCTCCCGAAAATCGCGCCTGCCAAAACCCACCAGCTGACCCAAGCCGCAACTACGTTCAACACCAGAACGGAATGAGCAAAAATTTTATTTTTGTTCATGTATTTATTGTCGAGCGAAGCGAGAGAAATGAAAGCTTGTTTTCATTTCCGAGCGAGTGATGACATCAAAATGGTTTACCATTTTATTTTACTCTTTTTTATCTTTTTCGTCGACTACCTCGCCCTCTTTCACATCTTCTTTTTTACTTTCGTCTTTTTTATCATCGGTCTTAGTTTCGCCCGCTTTGGCTTTGTCCGCTTCCTGCGCCGCCGCATATAGTTCCTGCCCAATCTTTTGCGCTTCTTGCGAAAGTTCTTCGGTCGCTTTTTTGATCGCTTCAGTATCCTCGCCGTCTTTTACTTTCTTGAGCGCTTCGATCTTTTCTTGAACCGGCTTTTTTTTGTCTTCAGCGATCTTTTCACCCGATTCGCGAAGAGCTTTCTCGGTCGTATAAACCAATGTGTCAGCCATATTCCGCGCCTCGACCGCTTCTTTCTTTTTCTTGTCTTCTTCGGCGTGCGCTTCAGCGTCTTTGGCCATTTTTTCCACTTCTTCTTTGGAAAGCCCAGTGGAGGCCTCGATCCGGATCGATTGTTCTTTTCCGGTCGCCTTGTCTTTGGCTTTCACGCTCAAGATTCCGTTCGCGTCAATGTCAAAAGACACTTCGATCTGCGGCACACCGCGCGAAGAAGGCGGAATTCCATCGAGCATGAACCTCCCGAGGGTTTTGTTGTCAACCGCCATTTCCCGCTCGCCTTGAAGCACATGGATTTCAACGCTGGGCTGATTGTCAGCCGCAGTCGAGAATACTTGCGACTTTGAAGTTGGAACGGTCGTGTTGCGGTTTATGAGAGGCGTACGCACAGCCCCCATCGTTTCGATTCCCAGTGTGAGAGGTGTCACATCAAGCAAAAGTACGTCTTTCACATCGCCCGAAAGCACACCGCCCTGAATCGCCGCTCCAAGAGCCACAACTTCGTCCGGATTGACGGTCGCGTTCGGTTTTTTTCCGAAAAATTTCTCAACTGCCGCCAGAACCAACGGCATTCTCGTCATTCCGCCAACCATCACGACTTCGTTGATATCCGAAGTGGATAATTTCGCGTCTTCAAGAGCTTTTTTGCACGGTCCAAGAGTTTTTTCAACAAGATCTCCAATCAATTCTTCCATTTTCGCCCGCGTCATTTTCATGACCATATGTTTTGGCCCGTTCGCGTCCGATGTGATGAACGGCTGATTGATCTCCGTTTCCATTGCGGTTGAAAGCTCGATTTTCGCTTTTTCGGCCGCTTCTTTGATGCGCTGAAGCGCCAGTGAATCTTTCGAAAGATCAACTCCCTGATCTTTTTTGAATTCATCCAAGATCCAATTGATGATTGTCTGGTCGAAATCATCTCCACCAAGATGCGTATCGCCATTGGTTGATTTCACTTCCACTGTGTCATCCCCCACTTCAAGAATGGAAATATCAAAAGTTCCGCCGCCAAGGTCGTATACGGCAATCTTTTCGTTCTTTTTTTTGTCGAAGCCATAGGCCAGCGCCGCCGCCGTCGGTTCGTTGATGATTCTTTTCACAGTGAGCCCCGCAATCTCTCCCGCTTCAATCGTCGCTTTTCTTTGTGAGTCGTCAAAATAGGCAGGAACCGTGATCACCGCTTCCGTGATTGTTTCGCCGAGCTTGGCTTCCGCGTCCGCTTTGAGCTTGCCAAGAATCATCGCCGAAATTTCCTGCGGGGTATATTCTTTGTCGCCCATCTTCACTTTCACCCCGCCGTTGGCTTTCACGATCGTGTACGGCATCAGCTTCACGTCTCTTTGTACTTCTTCGTCTTCAAACCGGCGTCCGATCAATCTTTTGATCGAAAACAAAGTATTCTCCGGGTTGGTCACGGCTTGTCTTTTGGCAAGCAAACCAACAAGACGCTCGTTTGATTTTGAAATCGCGACCATCGAAGGAGTCGTTCTGGCTCCTTCTTTGTTTTCGACTATTTTTGGCGACCCGGCTTCCACCACCGCCATCGCGGAGTTGGTTGTCCCCAGATCGATTCCTAGTATTTTTGCCATAATATTAATTTAATTACTTATTTAATTACGTATTTAAATACTTACCTGTTCCAAATTTCAAAGCTCAAAATTTTTACTCCACCTCAACTCTTGCCGCTCTCACAATTCGCCCATTCAACTTGTATCCTTTTTGAATTACTTTCGTTATTTTTTCCTTTTTTCCGTCTCCGTCGACTGCTTCGTGAATTTCCGGATCGAATTTATCGCCCACTTTCACTTCGATCTCTTTAATGTCATTGTTTTTCAAAACATCTTCGAGCTGTCTTTTTATATAGACAATTCCCTCGACCCACCCGTTTTCTTTGCTTTTTTCCGGCACATGCACGAGCGACGCTTCAAAGTTATCCACCACCGGCAAAATCTGCTCAATAACATCCATCTTTGCGTATTTCTGAAACTCTTCCAGATGCTTTGCCTGTGATTTTTTGTAATTCTCGAAATCAGCTTGGCAGCGTTTCCAGGAATCGAGATTTTTTTCCGATATTTTCTTATAATCAACTTTGTCCTGCTCGAATTGTTTTTCCCCTTCTTTCTTTTTCATACTTTATACAAAATACATTATACAAAATACATTATACAAAATACTGCCACCGCTCCTCCCAACAACTTCTTCATATAATTTATCAGCGACTTGTTCTTCGCGTATTTCATCCGTTTTGGACCGATGAGGGCCAAGATTCCTTTTTCGCCTGATTTGGTCTTGTACGGCGTCACCATCATTGAACAATTCGAAATTTCTTTGATCGGATTTTCTTTTCCGATATATATTTTCACTTCATTGTCTTTCAACTTTCCGACCAGCTGGTCAACCCGCTCGTCGATGAAATCAAGTGTTTCCGCGAGGCGGCAGAGATCATCCATTTCCCGAAACTCCGGCTCGTCAAGAAGTTCGCCCATCCCAAAATCGTCAAATTCGTCTTTGATCCCGCTGATGGCCAGATTTCCGCTCAAACTCGAGAGTAGTTTTGCCGTCGTGCGAGTGAGCCGGGTATTTTTGGCCTTTAATTTTAGCAACTCCGCCTGCATTTTTTTCTGATCGATTTTCGAAAGCTCCTTGTCAGGCATGATTTCCTCGACAAAATAGCGGTATCCTTCGTCCGTCGGGATCCTTCCCGCGCTGGTGTGGGGCTGGAACAAAAATCCCGCGTCTTCAAGCTCGTTCATCTCCGCCCTGATCGTCGCCGAGCTCAAACCAAAATCATACTTTTTGAGCAAGTGTTTTGACCCGACCGGGACGGCCGTATCTGTGAATTCCTTCACGACAGCCGAAAGTATTCTTTTTTGGCGGTTTGTAAGCATTTTTATGATTGGCACTCACCTCATCCGAGTGCCAACTTATTATATAATACTCGAAAACCTTGTCAAGAGTTTCAAGTCTATGTCTGCCCCGCTTATTGAGCGTAGCGAAATATTGCGGGGTCAAGTCTTTCACTTCACCGGTTCGTTCCCGCCTTTCGCCCACGGATGGCAGCGAACAATTCGCTTGAATCCGCGATATCCGCCTTTCAAAATCCCGTACTTTTCAATTGCTTGATAGGTATATTCACTGCAGGTCGGATGATACCGACAAACCCGTTCAGAATATATATATGACAAAAAACCCGTATCCAGCGACAAATATCTCTGATACCAGCGGATTGTTTTCAAGATTATTCGTTTCATGGTATAATTATAGCATGCGACAAATACAAACATCAAAAGTCACTTGGATAGATTTTTCCGAACCGGACGCGGACGAGCTTTTGGATCTCAAAAGAAAATTCAAACTTCATCCCCTCGCGGTTGAAGAATTCACAATGCCTTCGGCGCGACCCAAAGCCAGCCTCTATGGCAATTGCCTTTACCTCACAATTCATGTCCCCCTTTTTGACAAGGAAAATCGCCGCACCTTTCCAAGCGAGCTCGACATCGTGCTGACGGACAAATATCTGATCACTGGCCACGACCAGGATATTTTTCAATTGCGCGATTTTTTCCAAAGAATCCAGCGAAGCAAAAAAATGCAGGAAAAATATATGAGCCAATCACCCGGCTATTTATTGTATTTTATCATCGAAGATCTTCTTGAATCCTGTTTTCCGAAAATCGACCATATCAACAAAAATCTCGACAAAGTTGAAGACGAAATTTTCAAAGGGAATGAAAAAGAAATGGTTCACGAAATTTCCTTCGTGAAGCGCGATATTCTCAATTTCCGCCGGGCTCTCAAACCCCAAAAATCCGTTCTGGAATCATTGGCGCGTGACAACTATCCAATGATCGGCGCAGACCTCCGAACATACTATCAAGATCTCATTGGCACAAACATCCGGGTCTGGTCCGCCCTCGAAAACGCCAAAGAAACGATCGAATCGCTGGAAGGAACCAACGACGCCCTGCTTTCGAACAAATTGAACACGACGATGAAAGTTTTGACGATCTTTTCGGTGATTATATTTTCGATGACCTTCAGCGCAACTCTGCTGTCGATGAACACGCAAGTGCCCTTCTCGCAGAATCTGAACGCTTTCTGGATTTATCTCGCCGGAATACTGGCAATTCCGGCGGTTATGATCATTATTTTCAAGGTGAAGAAGTGGATTT
>JAZDKQ010000001.1:0-4432 GCA_043802865.1 Candidatus Moraniibacteriota bacterium | reverse complement strand
AACTTCATCTCCCATCTCTTTTTTCCTTCTTCAGCGTTCTCTCTCAATTCATCCGGAATATCTTCCAAAAATCTTGATTCGACATTGACGCGAACCGAACCGAAAATGTTGCGGGTCACCGCCCAAAGAAGAAAGACTCTTCTTTTGGCGCGCGTGATGCCGACATAGGCCAAGCGCCGCTCTTCTTCCATTTCACGCTGATCCAGAAGACTGCGGGAATGCGGAAACAATCCCTCTTCCATCCCGGCGATGAAAACCGTGTCGAACTCAAGGCCTTTGGCCGCGTGCATCGTCATCAGATGCACCGCCCCCGCTTCGGAGTCAATGTTGTCCGTTGAAGCGACCAGCGCCACTTCCTCCAAAAACAAATTCAGCCCGTCGATCGCTTTTTCATCTTTGTATTTTTCCGCGACAGTGAAAAGCTCGCGCACGTTTTCATATCTGATTTGTCCCGCTTCACCTTCCGCCAGAAGCAATTTTTGAAATCCCGTTTCGACCAAAACCGAATCCATAAGGTCGATAAAAGAAACTCTTTGCGCTTTTTCTTGCAATTGGAAAACCATTTCCCCAAATTTTGCGATCGCGTCAATTTTTCCCGCGTTCAATCCTGTAGAGACGCGATTAATCGCGTCTCTACCTCGCGACGACGAAACAAAATCCAAATTGTTTTCCCGCGAAAACCGGATCCACTTTCCCAGGGTGATGTTCCCAATCCCGCGCGGCGGAAGATTGATGATCCGACTCAAGCTTATCTCATCGCTCGGATTGTTCACAAATTTCAAATAGGCCAGAAAATCCTTGATCTCGCGCCGTTCATAGAACCTCACCCCTCCGATGACGCGATAGGGCATCGCGGCTTCAAGGAATGCCTCTTCAATCGCGCGGGACTGCGCGTTCGTGCGATAAAGAACGACGAAATCATTAAACAGCAGATTATCTTTGTCCGAAATTTTCTGAATTTCCGAAACGATGAACCCTGCCTCTTCCTGTTCGTCGGAAATTCTTTTCACGACGATATTGTGATCTCCTTTTTTGTCCGTCCAGAGCTTTTTGTCCTTGCGGCGGAGATTTTTGGAAATGATCCCGTGCGCCGCGTCCAGAATTTTCTGCGTCGAGCGATAATTGCGCTCGAGCCTGATGACCTTCGCTTCGGGATAGTCCTGCTCAAAGTTCAAAATATTGCGGACATCCGCCCCGCGAAAGGAATAGATGGATTGCCAATCATCTCCGACGACGCAAAGATTGCGATGCCTTTGGGCCAGAAGATTTATGAGGACATACTGGGCGTGATTCGTGTCCTGATATTCGTCGACCAGGATATATCGGAAAATATTCTGGTATTTTTCAAGAATATCGGGAAACTTTTGGAAAAGTTCGACCGCTTTTTGCAAAATATCGTCAAAGTCAAGGGCGTTGTTTTCGTGAAGGATTTTTTGATAGGTCTCATAGACCCGCGCGACAATCCTTTCAAAAAAGCTTTCTCCGGAAATATAGTCCTCAACGCTTTGAAGCTCCCCTTTGGCCTTTGAAATGACCGCCAGCATCGCCCGCGGATTGAATTGGTCGGCGCTGATCTCTTTTTCCTTCATTATCTTCTTTATGAGCGCCAGCTGGTCGGAATCGTCGTATATGACAAAACTTTTTTTGTAGCCGATTTTGTCGATTTCCACGCGCAAAATCCGAACACAGATGTGGTGAAAAGTTCCCATCCATGGCTCGCTGAAATATCCGCCCTTGAGAAGCTCCTTGACCCTTTCTTTCATTTCTCCGGCCGCTTTGTTCGTGAAAGTCACCGCCAGAACATTTCTCGGGGAAATCTTTTTCTCTTTGATAAGATAGGCGATCCGATGGACAAGGAGCCGGGTTTTCCCCGATCCCGCCCCCGCAATCACCAAAACCGGCCCCTCTGTCGCGAGAACCGCTTCTTTTTGCTCATCATTCAAACCCCTGATTATTTCCATAACCTATATATGATAGCCTAGTTGTGAAAAAATTGGAATCATAATCTTTCGATTTCATCTTTCAAAAACATCAGCGTCTCGCGCTTGATTGTTTTTCTTGTTTTCTGGAATTTGTCCGGCGGCAAAAGCACATTCAAATCCTGATTGATGATTTTGTCCGTCATTTTTTTTTCGACAAATTCCACGAGCTTCTTGAAAAAAGTTTTGACCGAAGTTTTTCTTCTTTCCTCAATGACAGCCCGATTATAGGAAAAACCTTGCAGAAAAAAATAGTGGATGTCATAGAGATCCCGTCCGGCAATGGATTCTTTTTTCTCCCAGCGGTCGATGAGCGCCACCAGCTTGTTGGCAAACATCGTCTCGATCGTCTGGCATCTCGCGATCCGGTCGATTTCCGCGAGGCGTTGCGCGCCGTATGCGTTGGCTTTCGGTGGAGGAAATGTGACATCTATCTTGATCGTATTTCTCCCGCCCTCCAGCGCCGGATATTTCAAAAAATATTGCGGAACTTTCCGGCTTTTGTCTTTGATTTCAAGTCCCAAGCGCGAAAAAATTTGCTCTATATTTTTCCTTGCGCTTTCAAGATCTTTTTTTGAACCGACATAATCAAAATCCAAATCCACAGAAAAACGATCCAGCCAGCCCAGCATAGCCGCGCAGGTTCCGCCTTTGAAGTATAAGTTGTTCGCAATCAGCGGATCATCATAGAGTTCGGCAAGCAGGCGATAGAGCCAAGCCTTGTGAACCGCGTCTTTGGGGTTGGGAAGAATCATATTTTTGAGTTCCAACATTCAATGTTAGGAGCGTCCTAACATTGAATGTTTTTTTATTTTTTTATTTATAACCGATTTCTTTTTGTATTTTTTTGACTTTTTTCCAGTCAATGAGATGCGCCGCGTCAAAAAAGGCCTGCGGATTGAAGTATAGCAGATCAGCCACGGCTCGCTCCGGGGTGGCCAGAAATATACCATCTTTTTTGACAATCCCCGCCGGATGAAAAAGAAATTTGTCGGCCAATTTGCGAGACCAGAAATTGTTTTCCCCGATGGAAAATTTCTTCGACTGCGAGCTCGCGAAAGTGATCCAGCCGATTTTCTGCTGGATCAGACCGGCCTCGGCCAAAATTGTTTCCGTGCTCACATAGGCGTACCGGTGCAGAGCCCTCGCCCCCAGAAGAAGCGGGTTGATCTCGCCGGAGGGCTTCAAGGAATAAAGGCCTTTGTATATCCGAAAGAGAAGTCCGCGCCGGACATACCTTTTGAGGGTGGTATAAAGCGTGTTGTTGTTTTCTATCCGCCACAAATTCGCCAAGTCCCGGGCATGGAAAACCGTCTCTCCCATCCGCGCGAGATCCGCAAACCGCCCCGAAGCATCGTTTTTATATCCTGTACTCATATGTACAGTATATCACAACGGCAATTTTCTGTCAATCCGGCAGCTATTCTGTCCCGAAAGCGCTTCTCATGTTCTTGAATAATTGCCCAGTTAATGATACCATAAAAGCACAATAATTATCATTTTTAACGAAAAATATGAAAACTCAAGAAATCATCAAAAAAATCGAAAAATCGAGAGGCTCAAAAGTCATAACTTATGTGACAAGCGATCGGCAGGGACCAGTAAATGCCCGGGTTGCAATGGATATTATCCCAATTATCAGCAATCAGCTGCGTAAAATTGGGAAGCAGGACAAGATCGATTTGGTGCTGTATAGCTCCGGAGGCGACACAATGGTGCCGTGGCGCTTGGTTTCGATGATTCGCGAGTATTGCGACCATTTTTCCGTTCTTGTGCCATATAAGGCCCACAGCGCCGCAACTATGATTGCGCTCGGTGCCGATGAAATTGTAATGAGCGATATGTCTGAACTCTCGCCAATTGATCCCTCAACGGCCAATGTTTTCAATCCGGTTGATCCGCAAAATCCGCAAAACAGAATTCCAATCAGCGTGGAGGATGTTATGGCGTATTTTGATCTAGCGAAGAATAAATTCGGAATCAAAAGCGACGAGGAATTGACGGAAATATTCAAAAAATTTATCGACAGCAATCCTTCAATTCATCCTTTGGCTCTCGGCAATGTGAACCGAACGCATAATCTGATCAAAATTCTCGCGAAACGATTGCTGAAAAGCCACAAGGCGCCGATGAAAGAAGATGAGATTGAAAAAATAATTGAATTTTTGACGGAAAAGCTTTATTCACATCAATATTATATTGGCCGCAAAGAAGCGAAAGAAGATCTTGGAATAAAATCCGTCGTTTTCGCGGACAAAGAACTTTCTGATTCGATGACGGAACTTTATGAGGAATATAAACAAGAAATGAAGATGACCGAAGTTTGGAATCCGGAAACCGAGCTTGGCGAAAATCAAGCAATGAACAAGAAATTATATAAAATTGCTTATGTCGAAAGCGCGGAAATCAGCAATTATTTTGAGGTTAATATGGAATTCAAAAAAGTCCAGCAA